>NZ_LIPP01000437.1 GCF_001418335.1 Streptomyces aurantiacus
CACACGCCCCGCCCCCTCCCCCCCGAGCCGATCACTGTCGTAGACCTGTTCAGCGGGTGCGGCGGGTTCACACAAGGGTTTCACGAGTTCCGGCCGATGGGGGCAGAGAAGGACGGGCCGGTCTTCCGCAGCGTCGCGGCGGTCGAGCACGACCTCGCTGCGGCTGCTACCTACGCCGCAAACTTCGGAAGTCACCGACTGGATACGACCCTCCCGGCCGCTCGTGTCCATCGCGAAGACATTGAGGGCTGGGCGCCGTCAGATGGAGCCCTCCAAGCAGACGTGGTGGTCGGAGGACCTCCCTGTCAGGGCTTTTCAGCCTTGAACCGCCTCAAAAAAGGTGCAGAACGTAACCGCCTGTGGGAGGAATACGTTCGAATCGTCGCCGAAATTCGACCCAAGGTCTTCGTGATTGAAAATGTTGATCGCTTCCTGAAGTCAGACGAGTTCGGCAATCTCCTCAGTGAAGTGGCGGAGGGCGGTCTACTGGCCGACTATCGACTCGTCGACCCCCCCGGCCACGAACAGACCGACACTGAGGAGAAAAAGCATAAACGCTATCTCCTCAACTCTGCCAATTACGGCGCAGCCCAGGCGCGTCGGCGCGCCATCGTCATCGGTGTGCGCCGCGATGTCGACAAAGATCGCACGATGACATACCCGACCACAACACATATCCGGCGACCGAGAAACGACAGTGGTACCCCGGCTCAGCCGTTCGACGGGATCAATATCGGTCTGCCTTACTGGAAAGCGGTGGACGATGTATTCAATGAATCATCGTTTCTCTCGATCCGAGGCACCGAGCTCCCAGACAGTAAGGATTTCGTCCCTGATGTGGACACCTTCCTGCCTGGAATTTTCACCACGCCCGATCTTCATTTCGGACGAAATCCGGAACCACTGTCGATGGCTCGGTATCAAGCCATCCCTCCCGGCGGGAACCGAAAGAATCTGCGGGACAAGTGGTTCACGGTGAACAAGGATGGAAAGATCCGAATCTTCGACACCCCCAATCCTGCAGGCGTGAAAACAGTGCTCCGATATCTCTCGACTGAAAGCTGGGACAACCACAACACCGGCACGGGAGATGTAATGGGTCGGCTACGCCTGGGTCAGCCCTCGGTAACCATCCGAACCGAATTTTTCAAGCCCGAAAAGGGTCGCTACCTCCACCCCACCGAGGCTCGCCCAATCACCCATTACGAGGCCGCCCGCATACAGGGATTCCCCCTCGACTTCCGCTGGTGCGGCTCGAAGACCGACATCGCTCGGCAGATCGGCAACGCTGTTCCCATTCCCCTCGGAACGGCCATTGCCTCGGCAATCCACGCACACTTGCGCGCCTGACCCAGATCGAACGATCGGATGACCCAGCCGCGTCCAGTGCGTAGGAAGTCACCCTGGCCGCCATTGCCCGCTCGGAGTAGCCTCGAACTCGCTCCGCCCGCCGAGTGCAGGTCATCGCAGCACAACCGTCTACGGCCACCAACGCCCTCGGCCACGCCCGAAGAGCTTGCTCATCGCAAGGCATTACAAGGTAGATCGCCGATCTCCGTGACCTCTGCCTCGAAGCGAATCTGGGCACGCTCCAGGACCTCCTCCTCGTCGCATCCGTGCACCCGGAGCCAGTGGAGGAAGTCAGCGATTACACCGATCACGACATCCTGAGCCACAGCCGTGCTCTGCCTGCTCGTTCTCGACTCGGAACCAAGCGTCGCTGTCACGCAAAAGTCCAGCAGTGCTTCGGCCCGGTCTACGCCAGGTCGCTCAACATGACCGCTCGGAGAAGTGAGGCCGGTTGCCAACTCACACCAGGTCACTTTCTGGCTGGGGAGAAGTTGGACGCCCCAGCGGGCGGCGATAGCGCTGACGAGTGCCATACCTCGACCGGTCTCGGCGTCCGACGTCGCGTCGATCAGGGTGGGAAGGGCACGTGTATCGGGGTCGTGGACTTCGATGCGCAAGTGCGTGCCGCTCATCGAGAGCGCGAGCGTAACCGGCGTGCCACGGCCCACATGCGTGATGACGTTAGACACGAGCTCGCTCACGCAGAGTTGGGCCTCGTCGGTGACCTCATGCAGTCCCCAGACCTTCAGGTGCAACCGCATGATGCGACGCAAGGCAGCCACCTCCTCAGGTTCGGCCATGAAGGCCAAGTCCCACGGCTTCCTAGACATGCAGGCTTCCTCAAGCATCGGATCCCCTTTCGTCGCTCGCCTGGCCTTCCACTTCGGATGCAAGGCGGAGTGGCGCGAACACACGCAGTGAGCAGCGTCCTTGCCCAGAATGATGCCTGCGTATCTCGTTTTGCAATGTGCACAGCGGGATTCCCACTTCTGAGTGATTGGCAAGCTCGCCCCTTGGCACGAGACTGATCGCCAGTTACTGCGAAGGGTGTTGGGAATGGCAGGTTCACCGACGGCACGCCGTCGTCGTCTCTCGATCGAGCTGAAGAAGCTGCGCGAGGCCAACGCACTCACCTGCGCGCAAGTCGGTGCAGCGCTGGACTGGAGTGGCTCCAAGGTCAATCGGATGGAGACGGGAAGCGGCAGGGTCCAGCCATCCGACATCGATGCGCTGTGCCGCTACTACGAGACCGGCGACGAGCTGCGGGAGTTCCTGAAGTCTCTTGCGCGGCAGGCCAAGACACGCGGCTGGTGGCAGGAGCACGGATCGGGGGTGCCCCAGTGGTTCTCCATCTACATCGGCCTGGAGCAGGAAGCCTCCACGTTCCGCCAGTACCAGTGCGAGTTGCTCCCCGGGCTCATGCAGACTCCGGCGTACGCGGGCGAACTGCACAGGACGGGGGCTCACCTGCCGGCCCAGGACATCGAACGGGCCGTACGGGTACGCATGGAGCGCCAAACCATGCTGACGCGCCCCGAGGCTCCGGACGCATGGTTTGTCGTGAACGAGGGGTCTCTCCGCAACGTCATCGGGGAGAGGGCGTTGATGCGAGAGCAACTCGAACGCGTCCTTGAGTCAGCGGAGCTGCCGAGTGTCACCCTGCAGGTCCTACCGTTCGATTCAGGCACCTACCCCGTCACGGGATCGTTCACCATGCTCGGCTTTCCCGACCAGGAGGACCCGGACATCGTGTACCGGGACGGCATCACCGACGCCGTCTACCTCGAAGGCGAGCATCATGTGCGGGAGTACACCAGGGCCTTCGACGGCTTGAGGGCCGCCGCCCTGAGCCCTCAGCGCTCCGCCCAGCTGATCAAGTCCGTTCTTAAGGAATACGCAGGATGAAGATTGCGCGATCTGCTCCCGACGCCCCCTTGTCGTGGCTCAAGTCCTCCTACAGCAACGGCGCGGGCGGTGAGTGCGTCGAGTTCGCCCACACCGTCGGCGGAGCCCGCCTGCGTGACTCCAAGGACGCCGACGGACCCGTACTCACCGTTCGTACGGACGCTTGGCATGCCTTCATTCGGGTGCTGTAAAGCCATCTCCGGTGACGGAACGAGAGAAGCGACCGGGGCCCGAGTGCGATATCACGTCCGAGACGTGCGCTCAGGGTGCTCGGCCAGCAGGGCAGCGACCTCCGGCACACCCGCGTAGTCCTGCAACCGACCGAAAATCACACGCAATCGTTCCGCCACCCTCTCCGACGAGGTGCCAGATCCTAGAGAAACGATGCGCTCAGTGACGACCGCCGCCTCTTCCGGTTCGTTGGCGTCAGTCAGAGCGACGGCAAGCCAAGACAAGTACAGAGCCATTTCCCGGGCGTGTGTCGCGTCGTAGCCGCCAAGGACTTCCCGGAGCAACGGCACAGCGCGCAAAGGTCGGTGAAGCTCCGTGTAGACACGCGCTTCCATTACCTTGAGCTCCCCGGCGTCCACCCAATACAGGTAGACAGGCGACTCGATTCCCTCGTTGTCCTCGCTGAGCGCCTGTCCGGCTTCTCCCAACGCACGCATGGCTTGCTGTCCGTTGGCCGCGCCCCCGAATCTCGTGTAAGCCCATGCCACACGGTCCAGATACAGCGCACGAGCCTTCGGGGGTGCTTCGCTGCCGGCGTCGGTCAGGGCGGCACGTGCCAGCGTCAGCCCTTCGGATTCCCGGCCGGTATTACTCATTTGGTAGGCGAGCGATCCGGCTAGATTCCCCGCAAGCGTGTGCCCTTCCGCCTGCCGTGCAGCACTGATCCCGAGCCGGTAGATGCGCTCCGCCTCTTCGTGCTGCCCGGCATCGCTGGCGATCCAACCCGCGATCTGCGCCAACTCCGCGATTTGGCACAGCAGGTGCCGTCCCACTTCGCTGGTGTGTGCGCTTTCCCGGTACAGCTTCACCGCGCGTCTCAAGTCTCTGAGAGCGGGCCGGATCAGGTCCCCACCTGCAAGCACGTCATCAGCAAGCCTGAGCCCGTGCACCCGCTGCCGCAGTTCGTCCACGGTTCCCATTCCGACGCGTCGCCCCGTACGGCATTCCAGCCGGCTCAGGGGGTCCCCTTCGGGCAGGAAATCAGCCAGGGTCGGTAAAGCGGGCTCAGCGGCCTTCTGAACGACACCGAGGGCATCCACAGTCACGCCCAGCGCGGTGGCGAGGAACGGCAGCCATTCGCGAGGGGTGCGCTTGCCTGTCTCCCACCGGCTGACCTCTTGCCGTCCGACTGGTTCGCCGGATACTCGCGCTGCCCGGCAGACCTCACTCGCCAGCCGTGCCTGACTCCACCCCCGCTGTTCGCGCAGGTGCCGGATGTTGGCCCCGATGCTGCTGCCCATGAGTCGATTCTGGCCGACAGTTGGCCTACACGGGGCCGCTAGTCGCTGATCGCTTCAGGGAAGACGCTTGTTCCGCGGAGCCGAGCCGACGAGACGGCACAGCGGACCGGGCTGGCACCCTTCGCACTGTGGGCCCGGGTGCGGATGTGACTGGCCTGCCCCACCTGCCGGCGTCGTCCCTATCCCCTGAACAGCGAGACAACCCCCGCAAGGAGTCCAGTGATGAGCGCTGCCAAAAACTCACTCAAGTTCGCGTGGCTGGAGGTCACGGGACTGTGCAACGAGTTCTGCGATCACTGCTATGCGGACTCCTCACCCAAGGGAACGCACGGCATCCTGACCGTCCAGGACTGGTTACACGTCATTGAGCAACTCGTCGACATCGGAACACTTGACGTTCAGTTCATCGGTGGCGAACCGACCCTGTATCCGAGCCTTCCGGCATTGATCCGGCACGCTCATGACTCTGGACTGTCCGTCGAAGTGTTCTCCAACATGACACACATCCGGGAAGAGCTGTGGGAGACATTCAAGGAATGCGCGGTCAAACTCGCCACGTCGTACTACTCCGACACGGCGGAAGAGCACGACTCGGTAACCCGGCTCAGAGGTTCTCACCAACGAACGCGGGCGAACGTGGAAAAGGCACTGAGCCTCGGTATCCCGCTTCGCGGCGGAGTCGTGGCGGTCCGGGAAGGTCAACGCGTCCAAGCGGCGGCGAGGGATCTCACGGCGCTCGGCGTGGGCTTGGTGGGCGGAGACAGGACCCGGGCATTCGGACGGGCCAGTAAGGGAGCCGTCCCGACGATCAGCGATCTGTGCGGACACTGCGCTCACGAGAAATGCGCCATCGGCCCGACCGGTGACGTGTGGCCATGCGTCCTGGGCCGATTCCTGAACATCGGAAACGTGCTGAGTTCTCCCCTGGCTGAGATTTGGGGCGGGGAACGGATGACGGAAGTCCTTGCGGACATCACGGCCGTGCACGGAGAAGGTGCGCAGTCGTGTACTCCGCCTCAGTTCCTGCCCATGTGCGGCCCGTGTGGTCCGTGTGTTCCCTCAGTCGGGCACTGTGACCCCAGGGAAGCAGACAGCGCCGATACGATCGGCGTACCGACTTGATCCGCTGCGATGATCAGGAGTGCGCGCATGGACGATCACGGGGACGACTTCGGACCGTGGGGTTTGGAAAGCACCAGCAACGCCGTACAGCGGACAGACGATGAATGGGCCGCGATCGCGCGCTACGTCCGGCATGCGGCGAACAAGCTGGGCCCCCAGCTCCCGTTGTGCCTTCCCGGTGAACCGCAGGAATGTGGGCGGACCGCTCAACAGCATGTGTTGGCCTGGTCCGCGCACCTCAAGGCCGTAGCCCATCACCTTATGGAGTTGTCCACGCCGAGTGAGGCAAGAGGGGCTTTCGCTGCCGGACCTCTGTATCAGCGGCGATTGGCTGAGGTGAGGGAACAGAGCGCCCCTGCGTCTGCCGGCCATTGACCCGCGCTCTCCTGGTCTCCGGAGTTCTGGAAGGAGCGGGCGGGGGGTGGTGAGCCGCGCTTCCTCAGTGCCGTTTGGGCCGCACGCTTCTTAGCAGTTTCGTGCCTCCGCGGGCCGCGTCAAGGGCGGCCTGCGGCCGTCGCCTGCGGCGATTGCGCTGCGCTTCCCCCTTGACCCGGCCCGCTCCAGCACGGGTGAGAAGCGAGCGTGCGGCCCGGAAAGGTGGGGCCCGCTGGGTGGGACGCGGGCGGGTCGGTCGGGCTGTGGGGCGGAGTTTGCGGGCGCGGTCGCGTCTCGCCGGCACGCCTGGTTGGGTTGGCGGCTGTCGGAGCGTGGGCTGCGCTTGTTGTGGCGAGCGTGGGTGGCGTGCGCCTGCAGGGTTTGCTCGTTCTTTTGGTTACTCGTTCGACCTGGCGCAATTACATAGAGTGAGGGATAATGGAGGGAGCGGCTCGCCCCGGGGGAGGGTGAGTTCGTGGTGTCTCGGGCCAGGGGGGTGGTTGGGGTGAGTACGGGGGTGCTGGATTCCTGGGTTGCCCTTCTGCGGGAGCAGGCTCCCTCTGGTGAGACCGCGGCTGCTCTTGATGACCTGAAGAGTGACTGGCTTTCTCCTCTTGGGCGGATTG
>NZ_LIPP01000438.1 GCF_001418335.1 Streptomyces aurantiacus
GTACGCGAAGGCGGCGGCCCAGGGGATCAGGGGCCGCCGCCTTCGCGTACGGGGGAGTCGTGAGCGGTGCCGGTGCCTCGTGGGCGCCGTCCGGTCGGCTCGGTGCCGGCCGGCTCAGTACCAGCCGTTCGCCTGCCAGAAGCTCCAGGCCGCCGTCGGGCTGCCGTAGCGGGAGTTCATGTAGTCGAGGCCCCACTTGATCTGGGTCTTCGGGTTCGTCTTCCAGTCGGCACCCGCGGAGGCCATCTTCGAGCCCGGCAGGGCCTGGACCAGGCCGTAGGCGCCGGAGGAGGAGTTCGTGGCGGCGGCGTTCCAGCCGCTCTCGTGCTCGACGATCTTCGAGAACGCCTTGAACTGGGCGTCGTTGTGGATCATCTTCTGCGCGGTCGCCTTGGCCGAGGCGGACGTGGCCACCGTGGGGGAAGCGGCCTGGGCGGGACCCGCCGCGAGCACCATGCCGGTCGTGGCGGCGGCCACGGCGGCACCGGTGAGGGCCGTCTTCGGGGAGGCGATGCGGCGGACACGGGTGGAGAAGGGCACGGAGAACCTTTTCTACGGGGACGGGGGCGGCCGCTCGTACGCCCTGACGTCCAGCCCTGGCATGCGGTGGCGCCGAGTCCCGGACGGGTACGTCGGCGCCTTGCGACTCCTCCAGAGAAACAGGCCCGCACGGTGTCCGCAATGCCCCCTTTTGCTAGTTGAGGCCGTACTAGCCGCACAAGGTCCTGCTGTGGCGTGGGTCTCAATCCGCAGGTCAGAGGCGGTGGGTGGGGTGGGCATGACAAGGGAATCGGCTACGAAGGTGCCTCGTAGGGGACCAAGGTCCTGTGGGCCGCTTCACTGTCGGTCGAGGCGTGCCGTCAGGAGATTCGCGTCGCCGCCTGTGGTGAGTGCGCCGCTGGTCACGTAGACGGTGGTGTTGTTATCGGTGCTGTTGTCGGTGTCGGTGTTGGCGTTGGCGTCCTTTACGACGGCGACTGATGTGGTGTTCTGCAGGCCGTCGCTCTGGTCGAGGACCGTGCGTGCCGGCCTGCCCGGGGTGATGAGCACCACCTTGCTGGGGATGTTCAGGGCGGCCAGCAGTTGGTCGCCCCGGCCCGTGAAGGCGAAGTCGTCGACGCTGTCCAGTCCCGTGGCCCTGATCTGAGGCTTCCCGGACTTCCCGAGCGTTCCCCTGCCCGTCAGCGGGATGCGCACGATCGTTCCGTGGTCGATGTTGGACACCCATACGGCGCCGTTGTGGACCTTCACGCCGTTGGCACCGAAGAAGTCGATCGGGTCGAGGTCGGGCCCGTCGGCCCAGACCGTCGCCGTGCCGGAGTTCGGGCGGACCCGCCACACCTTTCCCTGTGTGGAGTCGGTGATGTAGAAGTTCCCGGTGCGGTCGTCCCGCGCGAGCCCGTTGGCGAAGCTCGCCGCCGGCAGGGCCGCGATACGTACCGGGGTGCCGCCGGGGCGTAGCTTCCACAGGCCGGTGAGGTGCTCGTCGCCCGCGGAGTAGAGGAAGTAGAGCGTGCCGTCCTCGGTCCGTTCGATTCCGGTGACGGAGGCGGCGCCGGTGGTCGGGGTGTGCACGCCTCCGTCCGCCGGGAGCGGCATGGTGGCCAGCACCTCGACGCGTCCGCGGGGGGAGACGTGGGCCACCTGGCGGGACAGGATCAGGCCGACGTCGGCCGAACCGTCGGGCTCCACGACGATGCTCTCCGCGACCTGCCCGTTCGGCCGGTCGAAGTGCGCCACGACGCCGGGGTCCCGGAGGGGCGGCGTGGCCGCTTCGGCTGGTGCCGATACCGCGGTGGAGGCGATGATCGCCCCCGCGGTGGCTGTCGCCAGGCGGACGGCGAGGTGGTGCTTGCGCACGAGTGGCACGAGTGACACGAGTGACTCCGAATCTGGGGTGTGTTGCCGGCGGCGGGCCACGGCGGCCACGGCGGCCACGGCAGTCATGCCGGCCGCGTCGGCCGCGTCGGCCAGGAACAGCGTCGGTCTCTGCGTGCCGCTCAGCCAGTACCCTGCTCAACCCTGGAATCGCAGTACCACGCTAACGATCGCCCGGTACGCGACACTGGAGTCATGAGCCGGCCGGAGAACTCCCTGGGTGAGGCGCTGCGTGCCTGGCGCGACCGCCTCACGACGGACGACGTCGGCCTGCCGGCCACCGGACGCCGGCGGACGGCCGGACTGCGTCGTGAGGAAGTCGCGTCACTTGCCGGAGTCTCCGTCGACTACCTCCTGCGCCTGGAGCAGGGCCGTGCCCGGTGCCCGTCGCGCCACGTCATCGCCTCGATCGCCCGCGCGCTGCGCCTGACCGGCGACGAGGTGTGCCATCTGCATCTCGTCGCGGGGCTGCTGCCGCCGGTGGCGGGCCAGGTTCCGCATGAGGTGCCGCCGAGTGTCGACCGGCTCGTCAGCCGGTGGGAGGACACGGCCGTGGGGGTGTTCTCGGCCTCCTGGACCCTGCTGACCTGGACGCAGTCCTGGGCGGCCTTGCTGGGTGACCCGGGCACCCGGCCACCGCGGGAACGCAACCTGATACGAGCGGTCTTCGCCGAGCCCTCGGCGGCCGGCCGCTCCGCCCTCCTCCCCTTCCCCGCCGACCAGAACACCGCCGCCTTCAAGGCGGCCCTCGTCGCCGATCTGCGGCTCGCCCTCGCCGCGTACCCGGGGGAGAAGGAACTCGCCGAACTGGTCCGGGAGAGCACACAAATCAGTGCGGACTTCCGGGAGGTGTGGGGCACCGCGACGCTCGGTTCGCGCCTCGGCGGCCGGACGCGGATCCAGCACCCTCTCGCCGGAGAGATCGTGCTGGACAGCGACGTACTGAAGGTGCCGGACCACGACGTGCGGATCATGACGTACACCGCGGAACCCGGCACACCGGACGCCGAGAAGCTCGACCTTCTGCGGGGTACCGCCGTCCGCACCGCACTGCCGCTTTCCGCCGGATGAGGTGTGTGCCAGGTCCCAGCGGCCTCGGTCCGGCCGGCCGCTGCGAACCGGTACCGAGATATCGTGGTGTGTCGAAGTGTCTGGTGGGAGGGGTGACTCATGGCCGAAACGGCGGGCTCGGGCTCGGATGCGGATTCGGATTCGGATTCGAGTGATCTCATCGACGTGTTCAAGGCCCTTGGCAACCCCGCCCGTTTGCAGATCATGCAGTGGCTGAAGAATCCCGAAACGCACTTCGGCGAGTACGAGCCGATCGCGGACCGGCAGTCCGTCGGTGTGTGCGTCACGCACATCCAGGCGAAGTCGGGACTCGCACAGTCAACCGTCTCCAGCTACATGAGCACGCTCGAACGGGCGGGCCTCGTGCATCCCACCCGGGTGGGCAAGTGGACCCACTATCGGCGCGATGAGAAACGGCTGGCGCAGGTGGCGCGAGCGATCGACACCACTCTCTGATTTTTGATTGACGAATCGCGATATGTCGATATGATCTCGTCATGTCGACCTTCGATGCTGCCCCCATCGCCTTGATCGTGCACGCTCACCCTGAGCCCCACTCGTTCAGTACGGCTCAGATGAACACTGCGGCTCAGGCCCTGCGCGATGCCGGGTACCGGGTCGACGTCCTCGACCTCTACTCCGACGCATGGGCCCCGGTCCTCGCCCGCGAGGAGTTCGCACCGGTGGAAGGTCACTTCAAGCCGCAGGCCGAGCAGCAGCGCGCGGTCGAGGACGGGACGCTCGACGCGGCCGTCAAGGCCCATCTCGATCGGCTGCTCGCCGCTGACCTGCTCGTGCTGTCGTTCCCGATGTGGTGGTTCTCGCTGCCGTCCATCCTCAAGGGATGGGTGGACCGGGTCTTCGTGATGGGCGGGGTCTTCGGCGGGGACCACGGACTCTTCGACGACGCGGCGCTCGCGGGGAAGCGGGCGATGCTGCTGTTCACGACCGGTGGGTCCAGCGAGTCGTTCCGGCCCGGTGGCGCCTTCGGCTCGCTGGACGACTTCCTGTTCCATATCCACCGGGGGATGCTGGAGTTCGTCGGCTTCCAGGTACTCGACCCCGTGGTCACCTATGGACCTGCCCGCATGACTCCCCAGGAACGCACGGCGGCGCTGAACGCGGTCGGAGAGTCTGTCGCGCTCGTCGCGAGGGCAGGCACGCCCATCAGGGCGAACACGCCCGTTTAGGAAGGGCCTTCGAAGCTGACCGTCGTCTCGAAAGCCGCCCTCCGTGTGGCCCGGCGGAGCGCCTTGAGGACCGTCGCCCCCAGCGCGAGGGTCAGGACGACCGTCACCGTGGCCCGGCCCAGGTCCCAGCCGAGCGACGTGGCCAGGCAGTACGCGACGAAGCGGGCCAGATTGGTGTGCACGGCGTCGGCCGGGTCGAAGGCGACGTTCGAGGCCAGCGCGTCCATGAAGGGCCAGCCGGCCAGGTTCATGAACGTGCCGTACGCGAAGGCCGCCAGGAAGCCGTACGCGGCGAGCATCGCCAACTCAGCCCTGCCACGCAGCCGGTCGGGCCCCGGCAGCAGCCCCGCTCCCATCGTGAACCAGCCCATCGAGAGCATCTGGAACGGCATCCAGGGCCCGACCCCGCCCGTGAGCAGCGCCGACGCGAACATCGTCACCGCCCCCAGCACGAAGCCGAACCCCGGCCCGAGCACCCGCCCGCTCAGCACCATCAGGAAGAACATCGGCTCGATCCCTGCCGTACCGGCCCCGATCGGCCGCAACGCGGCCCCGGTCGCGGCGAGCACCCCGAGCATCGCCACGGCCTTGGGCCCGAGACCCGACTCGGAGATCGTCGCCGCGACGACCCCGACCAGCAGCACGAGCAACCCGGCGAACAGCCAGGGCGTGTCCTTCGCGTGGGCGCCCACCTGCGAGGTCGGCCCGCTGAAGAAGGGCCAGGTCAGCGCGGCGAGACCGATGACACCCACCAGGACGAGGG
>NZ_LIPP01000439.1 GCF_001418335.1 Streptomyces aurantiacus
AACGCCGGACGGGCTGAAGATGGTAGCTCGGCCGCGAAGTCTTCAGCCTCTCCGGCGTTTGAGGAGCGGGGGTTCGGGGGCGGAGCCCCCGAGTACGTGACGGGAATGGGTAGGGGCGGCGGGGGCGAGGAAACAGCGGGGGGAATAACCGGAGCCAACCTCCCGTTAGGGATCCGCGGACAACGCGAGCACTAACAGGAGGCCCCCGTGGCGGTACCGGACCACACGCCCAGCGAGACCAGCCAAGCCGACGGCATCCGAGGCGAGGCACAGGGCACCGCCCCGGTGCCCCTGTCCGTCCTGGACCTGGTCACCGTCGGCGCGGGCCACACCGCGACCGAGGCCCTCCGGACCAGCGTCGAGCTGTCCCGCCTCGCGGAAGCCCGCGGATTCCACCGCTACTGGGTGGCCGAACACCACTCCATGCCGGGCGTGGCCTCCTCCTCACCGGCCGTGATCCTCGCCCACCTGGCCGCCCACACGACCCGTATCCGGCTGGGCTCCGGCGGCGTCATGCTGCCGAACCACGCCCCGCTGGTCATCGCGGAGCAGTTCGGCACACTCGAAGCGATGGCCCCGGGCCGCGTCGACCTCGGCCTCGGCCGGGCCCCGGGCACCGACGGCGCCACGGCCGCGGCCCTGCGCCGCACGGAACGGTTGAACGAGGGCGCCGACGATTTCCCCCAGCAGCTCGCGGAACTGATCCGCTTCCTGGACGACGACTTCCCGGACGGCCACCCGTACGCCCGTATCCACGCGGTCCCAGGCCCCATCCAGGCGACCTCCCCCGGCGGCGTCCAGTCCCCGAACCGCCCTCCCGTGTGGCTGCTCGGCTCCTCCGGCTTCAGTGCCCGCCTCGCCGGCACCCTCGGCCTGCCCTTCGCCTTCGCGCACCACTTCTCGGCCCAGAACACGGTCCCGGCGCTCGACCTCTACCGGGAGTCCTTCCGGCCGTCGGCGGTCCTCGACGCGCCGTACGCCCTCATCGGCGTCTCCACCCTCGCGACGGACGACGAGAAGGAGGCCCGCCGCCAGATCATGGCCGCCGCGCTGAACATGGTCCGCCTGCGCACCGGCCGCCCCGGCCTGGTCCCCACCCCGGAGGAGGCGGAGGCGTACGAGTTCAGCCCGATGGAGCGGGAGTTCATCGACTCCTGGAACGCGAACGTCATCCACGGCACCGCCGACGAGGTCCGCTCCGGCCTCGACGACCTCCGCAAGCGCACCGGCGCCGACGAGCTGATGCTCACGGCCATGGCCCACAGCGGTCCGGTACGCCTGCGCTCGTACGAACTGGTCGCGGACGCCTACGGACTGCCCGCGGCGCCGGCGCCTCAGGTCTGAGGGCAGGCCGCCGCAGTCAGCAGCGCGGAGATACGATCCGGCGCCACCGGCCGGGAGTACAGCCACCCCTGGCCGGTGTCACAGCCGATGCGCCGCAGCCTGGTCGCCTGGCCCGCCGTCTCCACGCACTCGGCGGTGACCGTCAGACCGAGCCGGTGCGCGAGCTGGATCATCGCCTCGACGACGACCTCGTCGGCCGGGTTGGGCGGCGCGGCCGAGCCGTCGCCGCCCTCGTACTGGAAGCCGCGTACGAACGACCCGTCGAGCTTCAGCACCGAGACCGGCAGCCGGCTCAGGTAGGCGAGGTTCGAGTAGCCCGTGCCGAAGTCGTCGATGGCGATGCCCACGCCCATGTCGCTGAGCGCCTGGAGGGCCTGGAGCGGCCGGCCCGCCGAGCCCATCACCGCGGACTCGGTGAGCTCCAGCTGGAGCAGGTGCGGGGCGAGCCCGGTCTCCGCGAGGATCGCCGCCACGTCGGAGACCAGGTCGGAGTCCCAGACCTGGCGCACCGCCACGTTCACACTGACGAAGATCGGCTCCGCGTCCGGATGCTCCAGCTGCCACCGGCGCGCCTGCCGGCAGGCGGTGGCCAGCACCCAGCGGCCCAGCTGCACGATCGAACCGTCCTCCTCGGCAAGTCCGATGAACCGATTCGGCGTCAGTGTGCCGAACTGAGGATGATTCCATCGCACCAGCGCCTCGACGCCACGCACCCCGCCGTCCTCCATGCCCACCAGCGGCTGGTACTCCAGGGCGAACTCCCCGCGCTCGACGGCGGGCCGCAGGGTGGAGGAGAGCGCCTGGCGGGTCATGCGGTGGGCGTTGCGCTCCGGGTCGAAGAGCGTCCAGCGGGACTTGCCGTCGGCCTTCGCCCAGTACAGCGTCGTGTCGGCGGCCTGCATCAGCCCGGTCGCGGTGGTGCCGGCCGCGTGCCGTTCGACGACACCGATCGACGCCGAGACCGAGAGCCGCTGCCCGGAGAGGTCGAAGGGCACCTGCAGCGACTTCAGTACGGAGTCGGCCAGGTCCGCGAGCTGCTCCGTACCCGTCGAGTCCTCGACCAGCAGCGCGAACTCGTCGCCGCCCAGCCGGGCGACCAGCGGGGTGGCGGTCCGCGCGTACCCGGCCTCGTTCGCGCAGCGGGTCAGCCGCTCGGCGACGGCCGCGAGCAGCCGGTCGCCGACGCGGTGGCCGAGCGTGTCGTTGACCGCCTTGAATCCGTCGAGGTCCAGATAGCACAGGCCGACCCGGCCGGTGCCCGACTCCTCGTACGCCTCCGCCTCCAGGGCCGCCGCGAGCCGCTCGAAGAACAGGGTGCGGTTGGGCAGCCGGGTCACCGGGTCGTGCATCTGCAGGTGCCGCAGACGGGCCTGGAGCTCCCGGCGGGCGCTGATGTCGGAGACCGAGATCAGCACGGCCTGCTCCTCCTCGGGCAGCGGACTGACCGTCACCTGCGCCCAGAGCGAGTGGCCGTCGGGATGTTTGAGACGTCGGGTGCAGCGCAGCCTGGCCTGCCGGCCGCGCAGCACCTCGCGGTACGCGTGCCAGGTGCGGGCGTCCGAGGCGAGGTCCACCAGGTCGGCGGCGATCCGGCCGGTCAGGCCGTGCCCGTCCGCGCCCGTGCCGAGCAGCGCGGCCAGGGCGTCGTTGGCCGTGACGACCCGGCCCTCGCGGTCCACGACGGCCATGGCGAGGGGGGCCGCGGCGAAGGTGGCTCGAAAAGTACGGGCGCCGATGTTTGTTTCGGCGTTTGATGCAGCGTTCGTCTCGGCTTCGGTGCCGCCTTCCGGGTGCGGCGGGGGGCCGGCCGGGCCGGCGGCCGAGAGTTTCGCGGGAAGTCCGGTGGCCAGACCGACCGGGAACTCGGCCGAGAGGCCTGCCGGAAGCCCGGCCGAAAGGGCGGCCGGGGTGTCGCTCAAGCGTTCCCCCAGAGGATCCCCCCGAGGATCCAATGGACCCAGAGGATGGAGGGGATCGAGAGGATCTTTCAGGGGGCCCGCCGGAGGGCCTGTCAAGGGGCCGGCCAGAGGACCTGACAGAGGACCTGACAGGGGGCCTGTCAGGGGGTCTGCCAGGGGCTCGACCCGTCGGGCCCGTTCCACATGAGAAGGGGTCCCGGCGCGAGGAGAGGTCGGAGAATGACTCTCTGTGACGGCCGACCGAACGAGGTCTGCCGTGGGCGCCGGCCCATCGGACGTTCCGCTCACCGTTCGCTCCCGCTGTGCACTCGTTCGTCGTACAGGGTCTAGTGGGGGGTCGGCCGGTGGTGGACGGCCGCTCTAGCCGTGTCCGCGCAGGAAAGTGTGCCGATCATAGAGGCTGGCCGTGAGGCCTTCCAGCTACTGTCCAGTGTCCCGGAAGGGCACCCCTTTCTGACAGATCGTTTCTGCCCGCACCTGGACAGGTTCCTTCACCGGCCGATCACTTGTGACGTTCCGTGAGTGCTCGGGGTGTCGGTGTGTCCGGGCGCCCCCCAAGTGCTCCCTCGTCTTCTCGGTCGGGTGTCGGTCTCCTCACTCCATTGGATCAGATAAACAGGGCGTAAATGATCAAACCGGCACAGGCTGGGTGCGGTATCCCGAATTCCGCATCCGGAGGTCGACGTGCCGCGTCCGCTGCATGGGCAGAGGTGGCCCGGGTCGAGGTGGCAGGGGCAGAGGTGGCTCGGGCATACGCGGCTCGGGCGGAGGTGGCGTGGGCCCGCGGCCGTGTTCACCTCCATGGCGGCGCTCGCCGCCACCTCCCTGGCGAGCCCTCCGGTCGCCGTACCGCTCTCGGTGCCGTGCACGCTCAAGCGGACCGAGGCCCACCACTCCGAGGGCCTGGACAGCTGGAACGCCGCCTATCCGCGGCCCGTCCGCCGCCTGAACGCGGTCATGGTCTTCCTCTCCTTCCCGGACGCCGAGCCGCTGACCGGGCCCGCGGAGCTGACGGCCGACCACTTCCCGGCCACCAGCCGCTTCTTCGAACGGGCGTCGTACGGGAAGTTCCGGCTGCGCCCGCACCCGCTCCGTGAGTGGATCCGGATGCCGCGGGCCTCGACCGCGTACGCCATACGGCGTGACTGGAACACGGCGGCGCGCACCGCGTATCTGCGGGACGCCCTCGCGGCGGCGGACCGCCGGGTCGACTTCTCCCGCTACGACGTCGTCTACTTCGTCGCCGATCCCGACGCTCCCGGCGTCGACTCGGACGCCACGAAGGTGGTCAACCTGGAGGTGCCGCTGCGGGCGGACGGGAAGGACATCCGCAGGGTCGTCACGGTGTTCGAGAAGCACCCGCCCGACCGGCTGGTCCTCGCCCACGAGACCGGCCACGTCTTCGATCTGCCCGACCTCTACCACCGGCCCGCCGACGGCAAGGGCGACTGGGACACGTACGTCGGCGACTGGGATCTCATGGGCAGCCAGTTCGGGCTCGCCCCCGACCTCTTCGGCTGGCACAAGTGGAAGCTC
>NZ_LIPP01000044.1 GCF_001418335.1 Streptomyces aurantiacus
AGAGTAGGACGCCGCCGAACTATTATTGAAAGAGCTGGTCCCTGAACTTCGGTTCAGGGACCAGCTCTTTTTTGTTGTGTGTCACTTGGAGTTCACGTTGCGCGACCAGCATCACCGGCATGAGTACTGCTGCGTTGCTCAGGGCTGCGGGTACCGGTACCGGTGACGAGGTCATCGTGCCGGCGTTCGGGAACGCCGAGGTCGCCGAGGCCGTGACACTGGCCGGTGCGCTGCCGGTGTTCGTCGACATAGATCCGGCCACGTACTGCCTCGACGCCACCGAGGTGGAGGCAGCTGTCGGACCGCGGACCGTCGCACTGGTCGCCGTTCACCGGTTCGGGCAGCTCGCCGACATGCCGCGCCTGTGGGACGTCGGCCGGCGGCGCGGGCTCCTGGTACTCGAACAGGGCGAGTCCGAGGCGCCGTACACCGAGATCGAGGAGCGCAGGGCGCACGCGGCCTTCCTCGACGGGCGGTTGAGCGGGGTGCGGACTCCTGAGCGGGGCGCGGGGCATACCTACCAGCAGTACGTCGTGCGAGTGCCGGGGAACGGGCGGCCGGATCGCGACGCCTTCGCGCGGGCCCTGCGGGCCAAGGGCATCGACTGCCGAGTGCCGGTGAAGACCCCCACGCACCGGATGCCCGCATTCAGGCGGGACGTCTGTCTGCCGGAGACCGAGCGGGCCGCCGACGAGACACTGGCGCTGCCTGTCCACGGGTCGTTGACCAAGCGGGACATGCAGCGGATCGTGTCCGCGTGCAATGCCCTCGGCGGACTGCTCCAGCCTGCTTTCTAGTTGATCGAACGCAGTTGGGAGCACACCGACGTTCGGGGTATGCTCTATTTCGTTGCCGCGAGGGAGACTTCCAAAGCAACAGGCCCCCATAGCTCAGTTGGTAGAGCGTCTCCATGGTAAGGAGAAGGTCAACGGTTCGATTCCGCTTGGGGGCTCGGACAGAAACAGAAAAGGCCTCCGCCTACAAGGCGGGGGCCTTTCTTGTGTTCCGGGGCCGGGCCTGGGCGCGGCCCCGGGAGCAGTCCTTCAATCCTTCTGCAGGCCCGGGACTCTCATTGCCAGAATGGCCATGTCGTCGGACGGGGCGTCGCTCGCGAAACGCTCGACCGCGCGCATGATGCGGGCCGCCACCGCACCGGCCGTCAGACCCGTGCAGGTGGTGAGGACATCGGCGAGGCCGTCGTCGCCCAGCATGCGGGTGCCCTCTCGACGTTCCGTGACGCCGTCCGTCACGCACAGCAGGACGTCTCCCGGGTCGAGGATCACGGTCTGCTCGTACAGCTCCAGGTCGTCCATGACGCCGAGGAGCGGCTGAGGTTCGGCTGCCGGTTCCACCGTGCCGTCCTGGCGCAGGCGGAGGGGGAGCGGGTGGCCGGCGCAGACCACCTTCAGGAGCGCCGAGCCGTCCTCCTGGGGCCACAACTCCCCGTAAAGGAGGGTGAGGAAGCGGCTGCGGGCGCCCTCGTCGAGGATCGCGGAGTTCAGGCGGTCCAGGACCGCCGGGCCGTCGTAGCCCTCGCGGGCCAGCAGGCGCAGCGCGTGCCGGGCGAGCCCGGTGACCGCGGCCGCCTCCGGGCCCGTACCGCAGACGTCTCCGATGGCGAAGCCGTAGGCGCCGTCGCGGATGGGGAAGAGGTCGTAGAAGTCGCCGCCGACCTCGTTGCCCTCGCCTGCCGCGCGGTAGATGACCTCGACCTCCACGCCGTCGATGTGGGGGAGTTCCGGGGGCAGGAGGCTGCGCTGGAGGGACTGGCTGATGGCCGTGCGCTCCGAGTACAGGCGGGCGTTGTCCAGGGCCAGAGCGGCCCTGCGGCTCAAGTCCTCGGCCAGCTCCAGGATTTCCTGGCGGAAGTGTTCGTCCGTCGGCTTGCCGAGCGTCAGCATGCCGATGACGCGGTTGCGGGCCACCAGGGGAAGGACGACAGTCTCGCCGCCGACGGCGCCGGCCGTCGCCAGCGTCGTACCGACGCCGGAGCTCACCGTGGCCGGTTCGTTCAGGCCGAGGCTGCGCATGGAGGTGCGCAGGGCGGCTTGGTGGGCCGCCTCCGCGGGGGCGGCCCAGACACGGGCGCCCGGAGTGGGGACCGGGTCCGGAGGGGCGATCTTCGACAGCAGGGCCTTGAGGCCGTCGATGCGTTCCTCGTCCTCGTGCAGGACGTACGAGAGGTAGGGGTCCGAGGCCTGGTCGGCGATCGTGTAGACGGCACACCAGGTGGCCAGGGTCGGGACCGTCATCTGGGCCATCAGGGCCAGTGTCTGGTCGCGGTCCAGCGTGCCGGCGAGGAGGTCCGAGGCCTCGACGAGGAAGGACAGGGAGCCGCGGCGCAGACGCTCCAGCTCGCCCAGGCGGGCCGACTCCACGGCGAGCGCGATGCGGTCGGCGGCGAACTGGAGGCGCAGGGCCTCCTCGTTCGAGTAGCGGCTCGGCGACTCGGCCGCCACGCCGAGCGAGCCGGTGAGCCGGCCCTCGACCTTGAGGGGGACGGTGACGACGGAGCGCATGCCGGTGCCGCTGAGGAGCGGGACGGCACCAGGGACGGCCGTGAGGTCCTCGTGGACGGCCGGCATGCGGGCCGAACCGTACCGTCCGGTGCCGGCCTCGACCGGGACGCGGGCGAAGCGCTGGCGGGCGGAGGGGAGCCCGGTGGAGGCGCGCACCTCCAGTTCCGTCTCGTCGTCGGTGGCCAGGAGCAGGAAGGCGGAGTCGCCGTCGAGCATGTCGCGGGCGCGCTCCACCGTGCGCTGGAGGAGGCCGTCGAGGTCGTCCGGGGCCGGTGAGCCGATGAAGACCTCGAAGGGGTCCGAGGCGTGGCCCTCGGAGCTGGTGGTCGTGTCCGTGGCCGAGACGCGCAGCGGGGTCTGCAGGACCGCTCGTTCGTGGTCGCGCACCAGGAGGCAGACCGTCGAGGGCTCGCCGCCGGTGTCGCGTACCCGCAGGTGGGAGGCGTAGACGGGGGTGACACGGCCATGGGCGCCGCGCAGGCCGTAGCTGCCCTCCCAGCGGGAGAGCTGGAGGGCCTCGACGATGCCGGTGCTGGTGCCGGGGGTGTGCGGCCAGGCGGCGAGATCGGTCAGTGGCTTGCCGATGACCTGCTCGGCCGAGTAGCCGAAGAGTTCCTCGGCGTCCTCGTTCCAGGCGTTGATGGCGCCGGTGCGGTCGATCTGGATGACCGCCACTCGTACGCGGCCGTCGGCGAGCGGGAGCAGGTGCGAGGGGAGCGCGGGGCCCGCCGTGCGTGTGCCCACCGCTCGCTCGGGGAGGCCCAGCTGGAACCAGACCTGCTTGTTGGTGGGCGTGTACTCGACACCCCAGCGGTCCGCCAGGGCGGCGCAGAGCTGGAGGCCGCGACCGCCCTCGCGGTCGGGGTTGCCCATGTTGAGGGCGTTCCCCTGGAGTGGAATTTCACGTTCCGGGTAGCGGTCCGCCACCTCGATCCGTACTCCGTCGTCGCTGCGCAGGCACAGGACGTCCGCGGATGTGCCGGCGTGCACCACCGCGTTGGTGACCAGCTCGCTGGTGAGGACCACTGCGTCGTCGACGATGTCGGCGAAGCCCCAGCCCTGGAGGGTGTCACGGACGAAGGAGCGAGCGGTCGCGACGGACCGCCCGACAGGGTCGAAGCTGGCGGCCGCGCGCGCGGTGATCACAGAACTCCTTGTCCGGTCGTCGGCGGGCAGCTCTTCAGGGCCGACCCGCCCCTGCCGGGGCAGGAGCTGGTTCCCGGTCGGCCGGGGATCCTGGGGCGGTCCCCCAGGATGCAGTCCGGTGGTCATGGTGCGGTGCCCTCCGATGCCTGCCTGCCCGCTCGTGCTCGTACCACCGCCCAGGCCGGAAGGACCGGCGTGGCTGGACAGCCGCATGCAAGGTTACTTACCTTCGCCGTCCGCGTGGATGCCGGTTGCCACTGTTTACTTCCGGAGGGTGTGCGGACCGTGTGCGAAGCTGCCGAACTGTTATGGCCTGGTTCAACCATGGTGAAACACTGGGAAGGCTTCAAGGGAAGGTCCGGGCAGGCTGAGCGCCCTTCCGGCACGCGGAGCAGCAGTAGCGGAGCAGCAGTACCCGAGTACGCCGAGCAGTAACGGTCGACCCTTGCGGGAGGGACACAGTGGAGTCTGGCGCAGCGACGCGGGGCACTAAGACGCGCGCGAAAGGCGGACAGTCCCTGAGTAACCAGAGCAAACCACGCAATGGCACCACAGAGGTGGACACGGCGGCCCTGAACAAGCTGCTGGGCGCCCTGGTGTCGATGCGGGACGGCAACTTCCGTAAGCGGCTCACGGTCTCCGGCGACGGCGTGATGTCCGAGATCGCGGCCGTCTTCAACGAGGTGGGCGACCGGAATCTGCAGCTGACGGGCGAGCTGTCGCGGGTGCGGCGCATGGTCGGGCGTGAGGGAAAGCTCACGGAGCGGCTGGAGACGGGCGCCTGTGAGGGCTCCTGGGCCGCGGCGATCGACGCGTCCAACGCGCTCGTCGACGATCTCGTGCGGCCCGTCTCCGAGGTCGGCCGGGTGCTGTCCGCGGTGGCTGAGGGCGATCTGTCGCCGCGTATGGAGCTGCGGGCGCAGTCCGCGGACGGCAACGGGCATCCGCTGCGTGGCGAGTTCCTGAAGGTCGGGCGCACGGTCAACAACCTGGTGGACCAGCTGTCCACGTTCACCGACGAGGTCACGCGGGTGGCCAGCGAGGTCGGGACCGAGGGCAAGCTGGGTGGTCAGGCCCGGGTGCGTGGCATGTCCGGTTCGTGGAAGGACCTCACGGACTCGGTCAACACGATGGCGTACCGGCTGACGGCCCAGGTGCGGGACATCGCGCTGGTGACGACGGCGGTCGCCAAGGGCGACCTGTCGCGGAAGGTCACGGTTCACGTGGCCGGCGAGATGCTGGAACTGAAGAACACCGTCAACACGATGGTGGACCAGCTGTCCTCGTTCTCCTCCGAGGTGACGCGCGTCGCGCGCGAGGTGGGCACCGAGGGCGAGTTGGGCGGGCAGGCGCAGGTGCCCGGTGTGGCCGGTGTCTGGAAGGACCTCACCGATTCGGTGAACCTCATGGCCGGCAACCTGACCGCGCAGGTGCGCGGCATCGCGCAGGTCACGACGGCGGTCGCCAACGGTGATCTGTCGCAGAAGGTGACCGTGTCCGCACGCGGTGAGGTCGCGCAGCTCGCCGAGACGATCAACCAGATGACTGAGACGCTGCGGACGTTCGCGGACGAGGTCACACGTGTCGCCAACGAGGTCGGTGGCGAGGGGCGGCTCGGCGGGCAGGCGAACGTGCCGGGTGCGGCGGGCACGTGGAAGGACCTCACCGATTCGGTGAACACGGTCTTCCGGAACCTGACCACCCAGGTGCGGGACATCGCCGCAGTAACTACTGCGGTGGCCAACGGTGATCTGTCGCAGAAGGTCAGCGTCGAGGTCGCCGGCGAGATGCTGGAACTCAAGAACACCGTCAACACGATGGTCGACCAGCTGTCGAGTTTCGGTGCGGAGGTCACCCGCGTGGCGCGGGAGGTCGGCGTCGAGGGTGAGCTGGGCGGCCAGGCACAGGTGCCGGGCGCGGCCGGGACGTGGAAGGACCTCACCGACTCCGTCAACACGGCGTTCCGGAATCTCACCGGACAGGTGAGGAACATCGCCCAGGTGACGACGGCGGTGGCCAACGGCGACCTGTCGCAGAAGGTCACCGTGGATGTCTCAGGCGAGATGCTCGCGCTGAAGAACACCGTCAACACCATGGTGGACCAACTGTCGTCCTTCGCCGACCAGGTGACGCGGATGGCGCGTGATGTGGGCACGGAGGGCCGCCTGGGCGGTCAGGCGCGCGTGGACGGCGTGTCCGGTACGTGGAAGGACCTCACCGACTCCGTCAACTTCATGGCGGGCAACCTCACGTCCCAGGTGCGGCAGATCGCCCAGGTGACGACGGCGGTGGCGCGCGGTGACCTGTCGCAGAAGATCGAGGTGGACGCCCGCGGCGAGATCCTCGAACTGAAGAACACGATCAACACCATGGTCGACCAGCTCAGCGCCTTCGCCGAGCAGGTGACCCGGGTGGCCCGCGAGGTGGGCACGGACGGCCGTCTCGGCGGTCAGGCGCAGGTACCGGGCGTGGCCGGCGTGTGGCGGGACCTCACCGACTCGGTGAACGGCATGGCGGGCAACCTCACCGCCCAGGTGCGCAACATCGCGCAGGTTGCGACGGCGGTGGCGCGCGGTGACCTGTCGCAGAAGATCGACGTGGACGCGCGCGGCGAGATCCTGGAGCTGAAGAACACCCTCAACACGATGGTGGACCAGCTGTCGAACTTCGCCGAGCAGGTCACGCGGGTGGCCCGTGAGGTGGGTACGGAGGGCATCCTCGGCGGCCAGGCCGAGGTGCAGGGTGTCTCCGGCACCTGGAAGGACCTCACGCAGTCCGTGAACTTCATGGCGAACAACCTGACGATCCAGGTGCGCAACATCGCCGAGGTCACGACCGCCGTCGCCAAGGGCGACCTGTCGAAGAAGATCACCGTCGACGCGAAGGGCGAGATCCTCGAACTCGTCACCACCGTCAACACGATGGTGGACCAGCTGTCGTCGTTCGCCGAGCAGGTGACCCGGGTGGCCCGCGAGGTGGGCACCGAGGGGCAGTTGGGCGGCCAGGCGCGCGTACCGGGCGTCACGGGCATCTGGAAGGACCTCAGTGACAACGTCAACCTGATGGCCAACAACCTGACCATGCAGGTGCGGAACATCTCCCAGGTCGCGGCGGCCGTCGCCAACGGCGATCTGACCCGGACGGTGACGATCGAGGCGCGCGGTGAGGTCCAGCAGCTCGCCGACACCTTCAACACGATGGTGAAGACGCTGAGTTCGTTCGCCGACCAGGTCACCAAGGTGGCCCGCGAGGTGGGCACGGACGGCATCCTGGGCGGTCAGGCGCACGTGCCGGGGGTGGCGGGCACCTGGAAGGACCTCACCGACTCGGTGAACGGCATGGCGTCCAACCTGACCGGACAGGTGCGCAACATCGCGATGGTCACCACGGCCATCGCCAAGGGCGACCTGACCAAGAAGATCGACATCGACGCGCGCGGCGAGATCCTGGAGCTGAAGACCACCATCAACACGATGGTGGACCAGCTGTCGTCGTTCGCCGAGGAGGTCACCCGGGTCGCCCGCGAGGTCGGCACCGAGGGCCAGTTGGGCGGCCAGGCGCGCGTGCGCGACGTCGACGGCACCTGGCGCGACCTCACCGAGTCGGTGAACGAGATGGCCGGGAACCTGACCCGGCAGGTGCGTGCCATCGCGCGCGTGGCGACCGCCGTGACCCGCGGCGACCTCAACCTGAAGATCGACGTGGACGCCTCCGGGGAGATCCAGGAACTTCAGGACTACATCAACAAGATGATCGCGAATCTCCGCGACACCACCATCGCCAACAAGGAGCAGGACTGGCTGAAGGGCAACCTCGCCCGCATCTCCGGTCTGATGCAGGGCCGCCGCGACCTCGCCGACGTGGCCTCGCTCATCATGAGTGAGCTGACTCCGGTGGTCTCGGCGCAGCACGGCGCGTTCTTCCTGGCGATGCCGCTGGACGACGGCAAGGACGTGGGCGCCGCGCACGACGACTCGTACGAACTGCGCATGCACGGGTCGTACGGCTACTCGATGGGCTCCATGCCGACGTCGTTCCGGCCCGGTGAGACCCTGATCGGGACGGCCGCCAAGGAGAAGCGCACGATTCTCGTGGAGAACGTGCCGACGGGGTACCTGAAGATCGCCTCCAGTCTGGGGGAGGCACCTCCGGCGCATGTCATCGTGCTGCCGGTGCTCTTCGAGGGGACCGTCCTCGGGGTGATCGAACTGGCGTCGTTCCACTCGTTCACCCACATCCAGCGGGACTTCCTCAGCCAGATCGCCGAGATGATCGCGACGAGCGTCAACACCATCGCGGTCAACACCAAGACCGAGGTGCTGCTCAAGCAGTCCCAGGAGCTGACCGAGCAGCTTCGGGAGCGGTCGGAGGAGCTGGAGAACCGGCAGAAGGCCCTCCAGGAGTCCAACGCCGAGCTGGAGGAGAAGGCCGAGCTGCTGGCTCAGCAGAACCGCGACATCGAGGTGAAGAACACCGAGATCGAGGAGGCGCGGCAGGTCCTGGAGGAGCGCGCCGAGCAACTCGCGGTCTCCATGCGCTACAAGAGCGAGTTCCTGGCCAACATGTCCCACGAGCTGCGTACGCCGCTCAACTCGCTGCTGATCCTCGCCAAGCTGCTCGCCGACAACGCGGACACCAACCTCACCCCCAAGCAGGTCGAGTTCGCCGAGACGATCCACGGCGCGGGGTCCGACCTGCTCCAGCTGATCAACGACATCCTCGATCTGTCGAAGGTCGAGGCGGGCAAGATGGACGTGTCGCCCACGCGTATCGCCCTGGTCCAGCTCGTCGACTACGTAGAGGCCACTTTCCGTCCGCTGACGGCGGAGAAGGGGCTCGATTTCTCCGTACGGGTGTCGCCGGAGCTGCCGGCCACGCTGCACACGGACGAGCAGCGGCTCCTCCAGGTGCTGCGCAACCTGCTCTCGAACGCGGTGAAGTTCACCGACTCCGGAGCGGTCGAACTGGTCATCCGGCCCGCGGGCGCGGAGGTACCGGTCGCCATCCGGGAGCAGTTGCTGGAGGCGGGCTCCCTGCGGGACGCGGACGCCGATCTGATCGCGTTCTCCGTGACCGACACGGGTATCGGCATCGCGGCAGGCAAGATGCGGGTGATCTTCGAGGCGTTCAAGCAGGCGGACGGTACGACGAGCCGCAAGTACGGCGGTACGGGGCTGGGTCTGTCCATCTCGCGGGAGATCGCACGGCTGCTGGGCGGCGAGATCCATGCGCAGAGCGAGCCGGGACGCGGCTCGACGTTCACGCTGTATCTGCCGCTGCACCCCAGCGAACTTCCGCCGCAGGGCTACCCGCAGCTCTCCCCGGTCCTGGAGAACGGGGCGCTGCCGGCGGGTCCGGACGGCGAGGCCGAGGCCCGGGTGGAGACACCGGCGGAGGTCAAGTCGTACCAGGAGACCCAGAACGGGCCCGCCGCGCTCTTCAGGCGGCGTCGCAGGGCGGTGCCCGCGGCCGAGCAGCGGCCCGGGCTGTCGGGGCCGCAGACGCAGGGCCCGCAGGCCTGGGGCAGGGGTGACGAGGAGGCGGTGGCACGGTCCCGAGCCGTCTTCCGCTTCGAGGGCGAGAAGGTGCTGATCGTCGACGACGACATCCGCAACGTGTTCGCGCTCACCAGCGTTCTG
This sequence comes from Streptomyces aurantiacus, assembly GCF_001418335.1. Lineage (GTDB taxonomy): Bacteria > Actinomycetota > Actinomycetes > Streptomycetales > Streptomycetaceae > Streptomyces > Streptomyces aurantiacus. Next base: position 9,305 of record NZ_LIPP01000044.1, read on the forward strand.
GAGCAGCACGGTCTTTCGGTGCTGTACGCCGAGAACGGCCGCGAGGGCATCGAGGTCCTGGAGCAGCACGACGACGTGACGGTCGTCCTGATGGACATCATGATGCCGGAGATGGACGGATACGCGACCACGACGGCGATCCGCAGGATGCCCCAGTTCGCCGGCCTGCCGATCATCGCGCTCACCGCGAAGGCGATGAAGGGCGACCGGGAAAAGGCCATCGAGTCGGGTGCCTCCGACTATGTGACGAAGCCGGTCGATCCCGATCACCTGCTTGAGGTGATGCAGCAGTGGATGCGGGGGCAGCGGCCCGACGGCGGGGTTTGATCGGGCGGCGGAGGATGATTGAGTGGCGGGGAACGATCGAGTGACAGGCAAATGATCGCGTGCACGGGGCGGTCGGTTGGCGGATCGGCATGCCGAGTTGCTGACTGACCGTGCCCGGAGCTGTGTAGAAACCCGGGATTCGGGGAACCTTCTGGTCTCCCACCGCGTTTCTGCTACGTGCACAGTGACATCGCGGTGACAGGGTGTGGCGACAGGCGGGGTGCGGCTACCATGACCGGCACAAGGACGGACGGCGCCAGAGAGCCGTCCCCTGGGGCGGCGCCCGGTGCACTGCCGGGACGAGGAGGGCGGGCCATGGTGCAGAAGGCCAAGATCCTCCTGGTCGATGACCGGCCGGAGAATCTGCTGGCGCTGGAGGCCATCCTCTCCGCGCTCGATCAGACACTGGTTCGGGCATCTTCCGGGGAGGAAGCGCTCAAAGCGCTGCTCACGGACGACTTCGCGGTCATTCTGCTGGACGTCCAGATGCCGGGCATGGACGGTTTCGAAACCGCCGCGCACATCAAGAGGCGAGAGCGGACCCGGGACATCCCGATCATCTTCCTCACCGCGATCAACCACGGCCCGCACCACACCTTCCGGGGATACGCGGCGGGTGCGGTGGACTACATCTCCAAGCCGTTCGACCCGTGGGTGCTGCGCGCGAAGGTCTCGGTGTTCGTCGAGCTGTACATGAAGAACTGCCAACTCCGGGAGCAGGCGGCGCTGCTGCGCCTGCAGCTGGAGGGCGGCGGCAAGGGGCTGCTCGGCGACACCAAGGAGCCGGCCGGGCTGCTCGCCGAACTCTCCGCGCGCCTCGCGGCCGTCGAGGAACAGGCCGAGGCCCTGTCCAAACAGCTGGACGACGATTCGGCGGACGCGGCGGCGGTGGCGACCGCGGCCCATCTGGAACGCAAACTCACGGGGTTGCGGCGCGCACTCGATGCGCTGGAACCGGGCACGGGGAACGGGGCGGCTTCGCTGCCCTCGCAGAACTGAGCCCGGGACCGAGCCCGAGTTCGGACGCGCTGTCCGGCACAGAGCCCAGCGCGCGACGTCGAGGGCACAGAGTCCCGAGCGCAAAGTCCAGCGCACAGAGTCCAGGACTCGGAACCGCGTCCGGGAGGCGGCTGAGCCCCGGGGCTGTCTCGGCCCAGGCGCCTTGTGCGGCTTGGGGGTTGGTGGGGGCAGGCCGCGTCGTTTCCGTGGGCCTCACGGCGCTCGTATTCCGGTGCTTGTAGTGGGCGACTGCGGCGCTCGTAGCGGGCCACTTCAGCTGAACGGCGTTGCGCCGGGCCCGGATTGGCGGCGAGACGGCGTCAGTTCGGCTTCCTGGGCGGGCGACACGAACGGGTGAAGCAGTAGGCACACGTGTCCCCAGTGGTCCCCACCGGTAGCCTCACACCCATGGCCTCACGTCAGCCCGCAGCCAAGAAGTCGCCCGCGAAGAAGGCGGCCGCGCCGACGAAGGCTGCGGCGAAGAAGGCCCCCGCGAAGAAAGCTCCCGCGAAAAAGGCGCCTGCCAAGAAGGCCGCAGCCAAGAAAGCCGCGCCCCCGAAGCCGGCGCCCAACCCGACAGGGGGCGTGTACAAGCTCGTACGCGCCCTCTGGCTCGGAGTCGCGCACGCCGTCGGCGCCGTGTTCCGCGGCATAGGGCGAGGCGCGAAAGGGCTCGACCCGGCGCATCGCAAGGACGGCCTCGCGCTGCTGCTGATCGGCCTCACGCTGATCATCGCCGCAGGGACCTGGTCCAACCTGCGCGGCCCGGTGGGCGACCTCGTCGAGATGCTGGTGACCGGCGCCTTCGGCCGCCTCGACCTGCTCGTGCCGATACTGCTGGCGGTCGTCGCCGCCCGGCTCATCCGGCACCCCGAGAAGCCCGACGCCAACGGGCGCATCGTCATCGGCCTGTCCGCCCTCGCCATCGGAGTGCTCGGCCAGGTCCACATCGCCTGCGGGGCGCCCGCGCGCAGCGACGGCATGCAGGCGATAAGGGACGCGGGCGGGCTCATCGGCTGGGGCGCGGCGACACCGCTGACGTACACGATGGGCGACGTCCTCGCTGTGCCGCTCCTCGTGCTGCTCACCGTCTTCGGGCTGCTGGTGGTCACCGCGACGCCGGTCAACGCGATTCCGCAGCGACTGCGCCTGCTGGGCGTCCGGCTCGGCCTCATGCAGCCGCGGGACACCGACGACGACTTCGCCGAGGACTTCGGTGAGGACGACGAGCGCTACGAGGAACAGTGGCGCGAAGCGCTGCCCGGGAGCCGACCCCGGCGGCGCCGCCCGGCGCCCGCAGCGTACGACCCGGACGAGGCCGAGCAGGAGGCGCTCTCCGAGCGCCGGAGCCGCCGCAGGCGCCCCGCGGTGCAGCAGCCCGCGCTGGACCGGCCCATGGACGCGGTCGACGTGGCCGCTGCCGCCGCCGCGGCGCTCGACGGCGCCGTCATGCACGGCATGCCGCCCTCGCCGCTGGTGGCCGACCTGACGCAGGGCGTCGGCACGGACCGCGGGGAGCGCGAGGACTCGGGCAGGACCAGCGGGGAGCCGACGTCGGTGCCCGCCGCGCGGGCCAGGAGCGCCAAGCCCAAGCAGGAGATGCTGAAGGCCGAAGTCGCCGACCTGACCAAGCCCGCTCCCGACGCGCCCCGGGACCTCCCGGCACGCGCCGAGCAGCTCCAGCTGCGCGGCGACATCACCTACTCCCTGCCCTCGCTCGACCTCCTGGAGCGCGGTGGCCCCGGCAAGACGCGCAGCGCCGCCAACGACGCGGTGGTCGCCTCCCTGCAGAACGTCTTCAGGGAGTTCAAGGTCGACGCGTCCGTCACCGGCTTCACCCGCGGTCCGACGGTCACGCGGTACGAGGTCGAGCTCGGCCCCGCCGTGAAGGTCGAGCGGATCACGGCGCTCGCCAAGAACATCGCGTACGCCGTCGCCAGCCCCGATGTGCGGATCATCAGCCCGATCCCCGGCAAGTCGGCGGTCGGCATCGAGATCCCGAACTCCGACCGCGAGATGGTCAACCTGGGAGATGTACTGCGCCTCGCGGACGCCGCCGAGGACGACCACCCGATGCTCGTCGCGCTCGGCAAGAACGTGGAGGGCGGCTACGAGATGGCCAACCTCGCGAAGATGCCGCACGTCCTGGTGGCCGGAGCGACCGGTTCCGGCAAGTCCTCGTGCATCAACTGCCTGATCACGTCCGTCATGGTCCGCGCGACCCCCGACGACGTGCGCATGGTCCTCGTCGACCCCAAACGCGTGGAGCTGACCGCGTACGAGGGAATCCCGCATCTGATCACGCCCATCATCACGAACCCGAAGCGGGCCGCCGAAGCGCTCCAGTGGGTCGTGCGGGAGATGGACTTGCGGTACGACGACCTGGCGGCCTTCGGATACCGGCACATCGACGACTTCAACGACGCCATAAGGAAGGGCAAGGTCAAGCTGCCCGAGGGCAGCGAGCGGGAGCTGTCCCCGTACCCGTATCTGCTGGTGATCGTGGACGAGCTCGCCGACCTGATGATGGTCGCGCCGCGCGACGTCGAGGACTCGATCGTGCGGATCACGCAGCTCGCGCGCGCGGCCGGCATCCACCTGGTGCTCGCCACGCAGCGGCCGTCCGTCGACGTCGTCACCGGTCTGATCAAGGCGAACGTGCCGTCCCGGCTCGCCTTCGCCACCTCCTCGCTCGCCGACAGCCGCGTCATCCTCGACCAGCCCGGCGCCGAGAAGCTGATCGGCAAGGGTGACGGGCTCTTCCTGCCGATGGGCGCGAACAAGCCCACCCGTATGCAGGGCGCCTTCGTCACCGAGGACGAGGTCGCCGCCGTGGTGCAGCACTGCAAGGACCAGATGGCGCCGGTCTTCCGGGACGACGTCACCGTGGGCACCAAGCAGAAGAAGGAGATCGACGAGGACATCGGCGACGACCTCGACCTGCTGTGCCAGGCCGCCGAACTGGTCGTCTCCACGCAGTTCGGGTCGACCTCGATGCTCCAGCGCAAGCTGCGCGTCGGCTTCGCCAAGGCAGGGCGGCTCATGGACCTCATGGAGTCCCGCAACATCGTCGGCCCCAGCGAGGGTTCCAAGGCTCGTGATGTTCTTGTGAAGGCTGACGAGCTGGACGGAGTGCTCGCGGTGATCCGTGGGCAGGCGCAACCGTAGGGGAACACGGCGGGGCGCTTTCGCCCGCGGGAGCGTGCCGCTGCCCTGCGCGAGGTGGTTCGGGCCACCCGGGTGACCAGGTCGGGGCCACCGGAGTGATCTGAACGTGACTCACCCGTGAGGAAAGGGTGAGCAACCGTTTCCCTTCCTCGCACGTCAAGTTGAGGGAGAGTACAGGCACATGTCTGCGCATCCGGCCAAGCAGGCCAGCAGCAGGTCGGCATCAGGATGACCGGCCAGTCTGATGGCGTACAAAGTCCTACCGTCCGGTTGCCCCTCTCTTTCACACCCCCCCTAGACTGAACCTCCAGCACAGGTGGCTTAACGCTCGAAAGGCGCCCCCGTGTCCATCGGCAACTCTCCTGATGACAACCCCTCTGACGACAACTCCCCTCAGGACGAGCGTTCCTCCGTAGAGGACGATCTGCCTTCGGTCGGCCGTGCTCTGCAGCAGGCACGCATCGCGGCGGGACTGACCGTCGACGACGTCAGTAACGCCACCCGGGTCCGTATCGCCATCGTGCACGCGATCGAACAGGACGACTTCAGTGCGTGCGGCGGCGACGTCTACGCGCGCGGTCACATCAAGACGCTCGCCCGCGCCGTCGACCTCGACCCCGCCCGGCTCCTCACGCGCTACGACGCCGACCACGGCGGGCGGCCCGCGCCGACGGCGGCGGCCCCCATGTTCGAGGCGGAGCGGATCCGACCCGAACGACGGGGCCCCAACTGGACCGCGGCCATGGTCGCCGCGATCGTCGCCGTGATCGGCTTCGTCGGATTCACGCTGTTCAGCGGCGAGGACGGCGGCGGCACGAAGACCCAGGTCGCCGAGGGATCCACGCCCACCGCCAGCAAGCCCGTCAAGACCAAGCCGACGCCGACCAGGTCCGACGTGCCGAAGTCCGACCCGTCCGGCAGCGCCATCGCGGCCGCACCCCAGGACAAGGTCACCGTCCAGGTCAGCGCCCCCGACGGCCGCAGCTGGATCTCGGCCAAGGACCACAACGGACGCCTGCTCTTCGACGGCCTGCTGGAGCAGGGCGACTCCAAGACCTTCCAGGACAAGGAGAAGGTCGACCTCGTCCTCGGCGACGCGGGCGCCATCCAGCTGTACGTGAACGGCAAGGAGATCGACGACGAGTTCCAGTCGGGACAGGTCGAGCGACTCACCTACACGAAGGGCGACCCGGAGGTCGGCTGAGCCGAGCCGCTCCGCCGGTACGTAGCCGTTACGTACTGGCGGACGCGCCATCATGGATCCGCCCGGCCTCTGGGTGGATCCGCCCGTCTGTCGGGCACGCGGAAACGGGGTTGGCCAAGATCGGCCAACCCCGTCGACGTGGGCTGTCGGTGGGACGAAGTAGTCTTGAGCCCATGCCTGAACGCCGTACCGTCGCACTCGTCACTCTTGGCTGCGCCCGTAACGAGGTGGACTCGGAGGAGCTCGCAGGCCGCTTGGAGGCGGACGGCTGGCACCTCGTGGAGGACGCCGAGAACGCGGACGTCGCCGTCGTCAACACCTGTGGCTTCGTCGAGGCCGCCAAGAAGGACTCCGTCGACGCCCTCCTGGAGGCCAACGACCTCAAGGGTCACGGCAGAACCCGGGCGGTGGTCGCCGTCGGCTGCATGGCCGAGCGGTACGGCAAGGAACTGGCCGAAGCCCTGCCCGAGGCCGACGGCGTACTCGGCTTCGACGACTACGCCGACATCTCCGACCGGCTCCAGACCATCCTGAACGGCGGCATCCACGCCGCCCACACCCCGCGCGACCGGCGCAAGCTGCTGCCGATCAGCCCCGCCGAGCGGCAGAGCGCCGGCACGGAGGTCGCCCTCCCGGGGCACGGCCCCGTCGACCTTCCCGAAGGGCTGGCTCCGGACTCGGGGCCCCGCGCACCCCTGCGCCGGCGGCTGGACGGCTCCCCGGTGGCCTCCGTGAAGCTCGCCTCCGGTTGCGACCGGCGCTGCTCCTTCTGCGCCATCCCGTCCTTCCGCGGCTCCTTCATCTCGCGCCGCCCCAGTGACGTACTGGGCGAGACGCGCTGGCTCGCAGAGCAGGGCGTGAAGGAGATCATGCTGGTCTCCGAGAACAACACGTCGTACGGCAAGGACCTCGGCGACATCCGCCTCCTGGAGACGCTGCTGCCCGAGCTCGCCGACGTCGACGGGATCGAGCGGGTGCGGGTCAGCTATCTGCAGCCCGCCGAGATGCGGCCCGGACTCATCGATGTGCTGACCTCCACACCGAAGATCGCCCCGTACTTCGACCTGTCCTTCCAGCACTCCGCTCCCGGGGTGCTGCGCGCGATGCGGCGGTTCGGGAACACCGAGCAGTTCCTGGGACTCCTCGACACGATCCGCTCCAAGGCCCCGCAGGCCGGTGTCCGGTCCAACTTCATCGTGGGCTTCCCCGGTGAGACCGCGGACGACCTGGCGGAGCTTGAGCGCTTCCTGACCGGCGCGCGGCTGGACGCCATCGGTGTCTTCGGGTACTCCGACGAGGACGGCACCGAAGCCGCCACGTACGAGAACAAGCTGGACGAGGACGTCGTCGCCGAGCGGCTCGCGCGCGTGTCGCGGCTGGCCGAGGAACTGGTCTCCCAGCGGGCGGAGGAGCGCGTCGGCGAGACCTTGCAGGTACTGGTCGAGTCCACCGGCTCGGCCACCGAGGACGCCGAGGACGAGGCCGCGTACGGCCGTGCCGCGCACCAGGCGCCCGAGACCGACGGCCAGGTGCTGTTCACGAGCGGCGCAGGACTGACCGTCGGCCGTATGGTCGAGGCGAAGGTGGTCGGCACGGAAGGTGTCGACCTGGTGGCCGAGCCGCTCCCGGGCTCGCTCGTGTGTACTGAGGAGGCGGCCAGATGACCGGAGCCCCGGCATCCGCGGCGGGCGGCCCCGGTGCGCCCGGCACACGCGGTGCCGCCGGAGCCTCCGGCACGGGGTCCGGGACGGGGACCTCCGGTATGGGAGCGTCTGGCGCGGGGTCCGGTGCGGGTGCTTCCGCTACTTCCGGTACGGGGTCCGGTGCGGGGTCCGGTGCGGGAACGTCCGGGTCCGGTACGGGTGCTTGCGGTGCCCAGGGTCCGAAGGCGCCGCGCGGCGCCAAGCTGAGCGCCGCGGCCGTCAATCAGGCCAGCCTGTGGAACGTCGCCAATCTGCTCACCATGCTCCGCCTCGTGCTCGTCCCGGGCTTCGTGGCGCTGATGCTGGCCGACGGCGGTTACGACCCCGTCTGGCGGGCCTGGGCCTGGGCCGCCTTCGCCGTCGCCATGATCACCGACATCTTCGACGGCCACCTCGCCCGCACGTACAACCTCGTCACGGACTTCGGCAAGATCGCCGACCCGATCGCCGACAAAGCGATAATGGGAGCGGCGCTGGTCTGTCTCTCCTCGCTCGGCGATCTGCCGTGGTGGGTGACGGGGGTCATCCTTGGGCGGGAGCTCGGGATCACCCTCCTGCGCTTCCTGGTGATCCGCTACGGCGTGATCCCCGCCAGTCGCGGCGGCAAGCTGAAGACGCTCGCCCAGGGCACGGCCGTCGGGATGTACGTCCTGGCGCTGACGGGGCCACTGGCGACCCTGAGGTTCTGGGTGATGGTCGTGGCGGTCGCCCTGACCGTCGTCACCGGAGCCGACTATGTGAGACAGGCCATTGTGCTGCGGCGTCAGGGACTGGCCGAGCGCAAGGCCGCCGCCGAGGAGGCGGACGCGTGACGTCCACGGCCGCCGACGTGCTGCGACTACTCACAGTGAGGGGCGAGACCCTTGCTGTCGCCGAGTCGCTGACCGGCGGTCTGGTGGCCGCGGAGCTGGCGGCGGTGCCCGGAGCCTCCAAGGCCTTCCGCGGCTCGGTGACCGCGTACGCCACCGATCTCAAGCGTGACGTACTGGGTGTCGACGCCACTCTGCTGGATCGGCGCGGAGCGGTGGATCCCCAGGTGGCGGCCCAGATGGCGGCCGGCGCACGCAAGGTACTCGGCGCGGACTGGGGGATCTCGACCACCGGAGTCGCGGGGCCCGAGCCCCAGGACGGGCAGCCGGTCGGCACGGTTTTCGTCGCCGTGGACGGGCCCCGGGAGGCGCTGGACGAACGTGCTCTTGGCGGGAAAGTGGCGGCGCTGCGGTTGAACGGCTCCCGGACGGAAATCCGTATGGAGAGTGTACGGAGCGTGCTCGCACTGCTTCTGGAGCGGCTTGTGGGCGAACACACTGGGAATGGTCGGGCACAGGATACGGAACAGAACGGGGGGTTTTGATGTTTGCAGCCCTGAGTGAACACGACATCGCTCCCCGCACGGCCGCGGCGCAAGGCGGTACGGTGGGGCGAGAAGGATGCGGCTACGCGGTCCGAGGAGGGAGCCACCGATGATTCTGCTCCGTCGCCTGCTTGGTGACGTGCTGCGTCGGCAGCGCCAGCGCCAGGGCCGTACTCTGCGCGAAGTCTCCTCGTCCGCCCGAGTTTCGCTCGGCTATCTCTCCGAGGTGGAGCGGGGGCAGAAGGAGGCTTCCTCTGAACTGCTCTCCGCGATCTGCGACGCGCTGGACGTACGGATGTCCGAGCTCATGCGGGAAGTGAGCGACGAACTCGCACTGGCGGAACTGGCCCGGTCGGCGGCTGCCACCGAGCCTGTACCCACGCCGGTACGCCCGAGGCTCAACTCCGTCTCGGTGACCGGTGTGCCGCCGGAACGGGTGACCATCAAGGCTCCTGCGGAGGCGGTCGACGTCGTCGCCGCCTGATGTCGTCGCCTGATGCCCACGGGGTCACGCCTGTGAGCTGAGAAGAGCCCTGGAAGAGTCTGAGAAGAATTGTGTGGGAGCCCCGGCCGGGGTTTCTCCGGAGAGATCCGGAGGGGCGCGGTCGGGGTTTTTGCGTGGGTGTGGGTGTGGGTGGGGG
>NZ_LIPP01000440.1 GCF_001418335.1 Streptomyces aurantiacus
CTGACGCGCTCGTCCTCAAACGCCGGACGGGCTGAAATACCAGCCCGTCCGGCGTTTGAGGACCGGGGGTTCGGGGGCGGAGCCCCCGAGTACGTGACGGGAATGGGAAGGGGCGGCGGGGGCGTGCGAGGCGTGAGTAAATGACGCCTTCGGGCCCGCGTCAAGGGGGCGCGCGTTCGGTTTCCGAACGTGCAACGGCCCTGATCGGGCAGGCATTTCGGTCTGTACCGGCTTTGGTGTGAAGTCTTGACGGCTCGACGGTGCGTCAGTTAACTCACGGCGTGATTTAAGCCGTGTGGGATTCGTGCGAGTTTCGTGCGAGATCAAGCCGCAACAGCTCTTCGAGAGCCTAGGGAAGGTCCATGCGAAGAACCGCCCTGCTCGTCTCCGCCGCCCTGCTGACCGGTCTGCTCCCGTTCGCCGCGGCGAGCACCGCCTCCGGAGCGGACGATCCCGCCCCCGCCCCCGTGCCCGTCGACAACTTCGAGGGCGAGGTTCCGTTCGCGAGCCCGCCCGCAGACGGCATCTTCACCTGGGGCGGTGACAGCGACGACGCGCCCACGCTGGAACTCGCCGCCCGCGACGACGCCCCGCAGGGCGACAAGGTCCTCTCCGGCACGTACGAGATCAGTGGCTACGGAGGATTCACCCACGACTTCGCCTTCGCCGAGCCGGCCCACGACTGGTCCGCGAGCAAGGGCATCCGCTTCTGGTGGGACGGCCGGAACAACGGCAAGAAGGTCAACTTCGAGCTCAAGGACGGCGGCGCCAACGGCGAGGCCTCCGAGCTGTGGACGACGTCCTTCACGGACGACTTCACCGGCTGGAAGCAGTTGGAGATCCCCTTCACCGACTTCACCTACCGCACGGACTACCAGCCCGTCGGCGGCATCGACCAGGTCCTCGGCCTCACCGAGATGTGGGGGTACGCCCTCACGCTCCCGGTCGGCGTCAAGGACCGGTTCGCCATGGACGGCGTGGAGTTGTACGGCAAGGCCGACCAGGCGCTGCGGGCCCGTGTCGTCACCGACGCCGCCGTCTACCCGGTGAAGGAGGGCCGCTCCGCCGCCGTGAAGGTGACGGTCGCCACCACCGGCTCCGCTCCCATCGAGGAGCCCGTCACCGTCGCGTACGAGACGGCCGGCGGCACCGGCGAGTCCGGCAAGGACTACACCCCGGTCAAGGGCGAGCTGACCTTCCCGGCCGGCACGGCCTCCGGCGCCTCGCGGACCGTCACGGTGGGGACCCTGCGCGACAAGGCGAGCGAGAACGCCGAGACCGTCCCGCTGAAGCTCACGGTCACCGGCGCCAAGGCGCCCGCCGAGAACCCGCAGGTCGTGATCGACGCGCACGGGCTGCCGTACCTGGACGCGAAGGCGCCGGTGAAGAAGCGGGTCGCCGACCTGCTCTCCCGGATGTCACTCGCCGAGAAGGCCGGCCAGATGACCCAGGCCGAGCGCGGCGCGCTGACCGCGCCGGGCGACATCGCCGCGTACGACCTCGGCTCGCTGCTCTCCGGCGGCGGCTCCACGCCGACGCCGAACACGGCCGAGGGCTGGGCGAAGATGATCGACGGCTTCCAGCTCCGGGCGCAGGCCACCCGGTTCCAGATACCACTCATCTACGGTGTGGACGCGGTGCACGGCCACAACAACCTCACCGGCGCCACGATCATGCCGCACAACATCGGCATCGGCGCCTCGCGTGATCCCCGAGTCGCGTACGACGCCGGCAAGGTGACCGCCGCCGAGGTCCGGGCCACCGGCATCCCGTGGGACTTCGCGCCGTGCCTGTGCGTGGCGCGCGACGAGCGCTGGGGCCGTACCTACGAGTCGTTCGGCGAGGACCCGGCACTTGTCGAGTCCATGGAGACCGTCATCCAGGGCCTCCAAGGGGCCGCGAGCGGCAAGGACCTGAAGCGGAACGACAAGGTCCTCGCCACCGCCAAGCACTTCGTCGGCGACGGCGGCACGGAGTTCGGCTCGTCCACGACCGGCTCGTACACGATCGACCAGGGCGTCACGAAGGTCACCCGCCAGGAGCTCGAAGCCGTCCAACTGGCCCCGTACCAGGACGCGGTGGACCGCGGCGTCGGTACGTTCATGCCCTCGTACTCCTCGCTGGACATCCTCGGCGACTCCGAGGGCCCGGTGAAGATGCATGCCAACGCGGCGATGATCAACGGCGTCCTCAAGGACCGCATGGGCTTCGACGGCTTCGTGATCAGCGACTGGCAGGCCATCGACCAGATCCCCGGCGACTACGCGAGCGACGTCCGTACGTCCGTCAACGCGGGCCTCGACATGATCATGGTCCCGTACGCGTACAAGGACTTCCACGCCACGCTCCTCGACGAGGTGCGGGCAGGGCGCGTGAGCGAGAAGCGGATCGACGACGCCGTGTCCCGCATCCTCACGCAGAAGTTCAAGCTGGGGCTCTTCGAGAAGCCGTACGCCGACACCGGTGGCGCCTCGGCGATCGGCTCGGCCAAGCACCGGGCCGTGGCCCGCGAGGCCGCAGCCGAGTCCCAGGTCCTGCTGAAGAACGCGGGCGGTGTGCTGCCGCTGAAGAAGTCGCAGAAGGTGTACGTCGCCGGGTCCAACGCCGACGACATCGGCAACCAGACCGGCGGCTGGACCATCACCTGGCAGGGCTCGTCCGGAAAGATCACGGACGGGACGACGATCCTGGAGGGAATGCGCAAGGCCGGCGGCAGCGACTCGGTCACGTACTCCAAGGACGCGTCGGCGCCCACCGGCGGCCATGACGTGGGAGTCGTGGTCGTCGGCGAGACCCCGTACGCGGAGGGCATCGGCGACGTGGGCAACGGCCACGACCTGGCGCTGTCCGCCGCCGACAAGGCCGTGGTCGACACGGTGTGCGGTGCCATGAAGTGCGCGGTCCTGGTCGTCTCGGGGCGCCCTCAGCTCATCGGTGACCAGCTCGGCGACATCGACGCGCTGGTCGCGTCCTGGCTGCCGGGCACCGAGGGCGACGGGGTCGCGGACGTGCTCTACGGGAAGCGGGCCTTCACCGGGCAGCTGCCCGTCACCTGGCCGAAGTCGGAGGCTCAGCTGCCGATCAACGTCGGCGACGCGTCGTACGATCCGCAGTTCCCGTACGGGTGGGGCCTCACGACGCTGACCAAGGTGCCGGAGGGCGGCCGGGCGACGCTCAAGGCCCTCGCCGCGGCGGCGGCGCTGGCCGAGCGGACCGGCTCCGACGAGCTGGGCCGCGCGATCGTCGACAAGGCGCGGCTGCTTGTCCAGCGGAAGGTCGGGGAGGGCATCACGGCGGCGGTCGCCAAGCCGTTCGCCGACGCGGATCATTTGCTGCTCACGGGGCGGTACGGGCGGGCGGTGGCGAAGCTGACGGAGGCGTATGCCTGACCGGCGGTTCTACGGGGGCGCGGGTTGTTGTTCGTCGGTCGTCCGCGGCCCGGTGGGGGCTGGTCGCGCAGTTCCCCGCGCCCCTTGAAGGAAGGCGGTCCTCGGCACCCGGTGTCAACTGCCTGACCGGCGGTTTCACCGAGTTCCCCGCGCCCCTGGAAGTGCTCGGTGGGGCCGCCGGATGTGGTGGGCAGGAGTAGCGTCGGAGGTATGAAGGGCGCACTCGGACGAGGGTTCTCCGGTTTGCTGGTCGCGTTCGTGGCCCTGGCGATGGTGTTCGTCGGGGCCCCGGGCGCGCACGCCGCCACCGTCACCGCCACGGACGTCTCGGCGGTCGCCGACGCCCTGCGCGAGAGTCCCGTGTACGTCGACCCGTCCATGTCCGGACAACTGTCCGACTCCGACGCCGACGCCCTGGCCGAGAAGATCGAGAAGGCGGACAAGCCGGTCTTCGTCGCCGTCCTCCCCGCGGACTTCCCCGCCGAGAACCTCTTCCAGAACCTGCGCACCGACACCGGCATCACCGGCCTGTACGCGATCAGGCTCGGCGACCGCTTCGACGCGAGGGCCGACTCCTCCGTCCTGCCGAACGATGCTGTGCGCAACCTCGTGACCAGCGTCAGCGGCGTACGCGGCGAGAACACGAAGACCCAGCTGAACGACTTCACCGACCGAGCCCTCGCCAACATCGGCGGCTCCGCGCCCAGCGGCTGGGACGAGGGCGGTGGCGGTCTCGGCAGCGGCGCCCTGATCGGGGTCGGCGCGGTGATCGTGGTGGCCGGCGCCGGCGCGTACACCCTCATGCGGCGCAACCGCCGCAGGCAGGCGGCGGAGCGGCGGGCCGCGCTCGACCGGCTGCGCGTCGTCGTGGACGAGGACATCACCGCCTTCGGCGAGGAACTCGACCGGCTCGACTTCCGCCCCGCGGAGGCCGGCGCGGACGACGCGATGCGTACCGACTACGAGCACGCCCTCGACGCGTACGAGAAGGCCAAGTCCCTCATGGCCGCGGCCACCCGCCCCGAAGACGTGCGCGCCGTCACCCAGGCACTGGAGGACGGCCGCTTCTCCCTCGCCGTGCTCGCCGCGCGCCGCGAGGGCCGGCCCCTCCCCGAGCGCCGGGCGCCCTGCTTCTTCGACCCGCGGCACGGCCCGTCGGTCGCCGACGCCACCTGGACGCCGGCGGGCGGAGCCGCCCGCGAGGTGCCCGTCTGCGCCGCCGACCGGGTCCGCCTTGCCGAGGGCCACGACCCCGCCGTCCGCGAGGTCGACACCGACTGGGGCCGCCGCCCCTACTGGGACGCGGGCCCGGCGTACGGCCCCTGGGCGGGCGGCTACTTCGGCGGCGGCATGCTGCCCGGCCTGCTCGTCGGCACCATGCTCGGCTCGATGATGGCCGGCCCGGCGTACGGGGCCGGCTACGGATACGGCGGAGGGTACGGGGACTCCGGCGGCGGCGGGTACGAGGGCGGGGACATGTCCGGTTCCGACTTCGACCCGGGTGACTGCGGCGGCGGCTTCGGCGGCGGTGACATGGGAGGAGGCGGCGGCGGGGGAGGCGGGGACTTCGGCGGGGGTTTCTGAGCCCGCTCAGGCAAGCAGGACGTCGTCGCCCGCCGTCATGGGCACGACCTGCTCGGCCGGCGGCGCCTCGGCCTTCACCGGCGTCCCGAAGTCCGAGAGTGTCATCGTCGTCACGACCTTCACACCGCCGAAGAAGGACAGCCGGGCCTGGACGGCGCGCCCCTTCCCGTCGACCCACACGTCCGCGTAGACGGGCACGTCGTCGCCCAGTTCCTCGCGCATGGAGTCCAGCCCCTGCTTCGTCCTCGTCGACATGCGGAGCGTCGCGGTGCGGTGGTCGATCGTGCCCCGGTAATGCACCGCAGGGGCGTCGTTCACCTGCTCCGTGCCCTCGTTCGACACCTGCCGCATCGCCTTCATCTGGCGGAGCAGATGTTCGGGGTCGTTCAGCGGCGACCGCAGGAAATAGCGGGTCAGGGCCTCGCTCCGGTCGACCGCGGCCCACTTGCCCTCGGCCACCGTCCGCGAGCCCCACAGATAAACGGTGTCGCCGACGAAGACCTCCTCGACGGGGTCCATGCCGCCGGCCTCGTCGAGCTCCACCGTGAGCCGGCCCCTGTCACCCGCCAGATCGAAGGCGCCGGCGATCGCGAGTTCGTACGTCGTGGTGCTGTCGGTGGACCGCATCTCGATGTTCTCGTCCACGCGGACGCTGTCCGCGCTCGTCCTCCCGATCGCGGCGCGCACGGCCGCCCCGTGGTCCACCGCCTTCTTCGCACTCTCCGCCGAGTCACGGTCCGCACCGCCGGAACAGGCGGTGCAGAGCAGGAGGACAGCGACAGAGGTACGGCCACGGGCCCGGCGCAGTACGGGATGCCGATGACGGCGCCGGGCCCGTGGGTCCTCGTACAGGTGCGTCAGAGAGTCGACGCCGCCGACGCGATGGCGGCGGAGAAGGTCGAGACCTCGCTGTAGACGCCGGGAGCGTTGGCGCGGGCGCAGCCTATGCCCCAGCTGACGATGCCGACCTGGATCCAGGCGCCGGCGCTGTCCTTGCGGAACATCGGGCCACCGGAGTCGCCCTGACAGGTGTCCACGCCGCCCGCGGCGTAACCGGCACAGATCTCGTCGCCCGCGACGAGGCCGCTGTAACCGCTGTAGGAGCGGCAGGTGGCGTCGCTGACGAACGGCACGCTCGCCTTGAGCATGTAGCGCTGCTGGGCGCCGCCCTCACTGGCCGAACCCCAGCCTGCGACGGTGAAGGTGCCGGAGTTGTACTCGGTGGTCGTGGCGGTCTTCAGCGTGGGCAGGTTGATGGGCTGGGCGAGCTTGATGAGCGCCCAGTCCTTGCCGTTGCCGTTGTAGCCGGGGGCCTGGTAGACCTTCGTCGACTTGACCTGGACCCGGCCGCTGGTGGACTGGAGGTCCACGACGCCGGCGGTGGCGGTGATGCTCGTGTTGTTGCCGCTGCCGCTCACACAGTGCGCGGCGGTGAGCACGATCTGCTGGGTGTAGAGCGCGCCGCCGCAGCCCATGGAGAGCCGGACCATGAACGGGAACTCGCCCTGGGCGGCGCGGGTTCCGCCGACGACGGGCGCCGGGGCGGCCTGCGCGGTGGAGAGGGGCTGAAGGCTGATGACCGCGAGGGCGGCGGCGCCCGCGACCGCGCATCTCTTGAGCGTCTTGAGGAGGTTCTTCATCGTGATGCCTTCCGTGGGGGGTGGAATGGCAGGCGCATGCCAAGTCGCACACCGTCGCGCCGAGTCCGGCGAGAAGAGGACGTGCGTGGTGTCCGGCCTTGGCTGGCATGAGCCGGTCAATTTCTGTTGAGGGATTATGAGAACGCCGTGAGCACCGCCACAAGGGGTGAAAACCAGCCGCGCCTATCCGGTCAGTAAGAGTTCCCGTCGGAGGCGACCCGGTCGGCGAGGGGTCCCGTCAGGCGGGCTTCCCGGCTCGCGGTACGACCAGGCCCGTCTCGTACGCCATGACCACCGCCTGTGTCCTGTCCCGCAGCCCGAGCTTGGAGAGCACCCGGCTGACGTGGGTCTTCACCGTCTCCTCACCCACGTGGAGGCGGCCGGCCAACTCGGGGTTGGACAGTCCCTCGGCGAGCAGCCGCAGCACCTCCGTCTCGCGCGGGGTGAGCACGGCGAGCGTGTCCCGGTCCGGCCCGCCCGGCCGGCCCGGCGTCCGGGGCCTGAGGCGGGCGAACTCGGCGATCAGCCGGCGGGTCACGGCGGGTGCCAGCAGGGCCTCACCGGCGGCGACGATCCGCACCGCGTCGAAGAGCCGCTCCGCGGTGACGTCCTTGAGGAGGAAGCCGCTGGCCCCGGCGGTGAGGGCGTCGTACACGTGCTCGTCGAGGTCGAAGGTGGTGAGGATCAACACGCGTGGCGCATGGGCGGGTTCGGCGTCGCGCAGCAGTTCCGCGGTGGCCTGGATGCCGTCCGCCACCGGCATCCGTACGTCCATCAGCACCACATCCGGCCGCTGTTCACGGCACACCTGGACCGCCTCGGCGCCGTCCCGCGCGGTGCCCACGACGACGAAGTCCCGCTGGGTGGCGAGGAGTCCGGCGTAGCCGGCCCGGACGACCTCGTGGTCGTCGGCGACGACGATGCGTACGGGCCGGTCCTCCCCGGTCGCTCCGGGAACCGATGCGGGTGGTGCCCAGGGGTCCGTCATGCCAGGGCCTCCGCCCGTACCGGGAGCCGGGCCTCGACCAGGAAGCCGCCGCCGGGCGCGGGGCCGGTGCGCAGCGTGCCTCCCACGGTCGCCGCCCGCTCGCGCATACCGAGGAGGCCGTGACCCGCCCGGTCCGCCGTATGGCTGAAACCGGTTGGGGGGCCGCCGGGCCCCGGGCCGTTGTCGCGCACGCGGAGCTCCAAGTCGTCGTCGCCGTAACGGAGTTCCACGTCGACGGCGGCACCGGGAGCGTGCCGGCGGGCGTTGGTCAGGGCCTCCTGGACGATACGGAACGCGGTGACCTCGATGCCCGGGGCGAGGGGCGCGACCGTGCCGCTGACGATCAGCCGCGTACCGGAACCCGTGGCGTCCCGGGACTCGTCGATCAGCTCCAGCAGCTGGCGCAGCCCCGGCTGGGGCCGCCGGGTGACCCCCGCGTCCGCGTCCTCGCGCAGCACTCCGAGCAGCCGCCGCATCTCCGTCAGCGCGGCCCGCGCGGTGTCCCCGATGGCGAGCAGCCGTGTGGCGCCGTCGGCGGGCAGCCCCTGCGTGGTCAGCCGGGCGGTCTCGGCCTGCACGGCGATCATCGAGATGTGATGCGCGACGACGTCGTGCAACTCCCGCGCGATACGGGCCCGTTCACCGCGTGCGGCATGTTCGAGGAGCGTGTCGGCGAAGGCCCGCTCCGTCGCGCTGTGTGCCTGCGCCGCGGTCCGCACATGCCGGGTGATGCCGGTGGCCGCCGCCGCGGAGGCGAGCGTGGCGACCAGGACGGCCACGATGCGGACGGTGGAGTCCGCGGAGTGGCCGAAGCCGGCGGCCGTGGCCAGGGCCAGACCGACGTACGGGAGCACGAGGAGCACGCTGAGCAGGGGCGCTCCGGCTCGTCCGAGCAGATGGACCACCGCCAGCTGGGCCACCGCTCCCGCGAGGGTGAGGGCGTGGAAGGACTCCAGGGCCAGCACGCAGGCGGTGGTGAGCGCGATCGCGGCGGCGTTGCGGGTGTCCGCGCGGCGCTCCGGCGCGAGCACGAACACCACCGGCAGGGTCGTGCACAGCGCGAGCAGCACGGAGAGCGCGAGGTTGCCGCGCAGACCGGCGGTCCGTACGAGGACCTCGACGCAGGCGAGGAGCGCGAGCCCGACGGAGAGCACGACGGGCGAGCGTAAGACGGAGAGCGCGACGGGCGAGCGCATGACGGGTGAGGGCACGGTGGGGGAGTGGGTGGTGG
>NZ_LIPP01000441.1 GCF_001418335.1 Streptomyces aurantiacus
CGTTTGAGGACGAGGCCGTTCAGGCCGATAGCGGGGGTCTGGGGGCGCAGCCCCCAGTAGTGACGGGAAGGGTAGGGGCGGCGGGGGCGAAGACAGCAAGGTGGGCCGCCCGCAAAGGGCTACGCCAACAACCCCCGCAGGGGGAACACCGCCCGCCGCGCGGCCAGCACCGCCTGATCCAACCGATCCGCGGGGTCGTACCCCGCCTCCCACCCCACCCACTCCACAGGCCACCGCCCATCGGTCATCCTCGCGGGCCCCAACTGCCGAGTGCGGGCGAACACGTCCTGCCGCCAGCTCTCGGGAATGACCGACTCGGGCGCCACCTCCCGCCCGGCGGCGATCGCCACCAGGTGCGTCCAGGACCGCGGCACGACATCCACCACGGCGTACCCGCCCCCGCCGAGGGCGACCCACCGCCCCTCGGCGTACTCGTGTGCCAGTTCATGGCAGGCCACCTGGACGGCCCGCTGGGCATCGAGCGACACGGCCAGGTGAGCGAGCGGATCCTCGAAGTGCGTGTCGGCCCCGTGCTGAGTGACCAGCACCTGCGGCCGGAAGTCGGCGATCAGCTCCGGCACGACGGAGTGGAAGGCCCGCAGCCACCCCGCGTCCCCGGTCCCGGCCGGCAGCGCCACGTTCACGGCGGAACCCTCCGCCGTCGCGGCCCCGGTCTCCTCGGGCCACCCGGTCTGCGGGAACAGGGTCCTCGGATGCTCGTGCAACGACACCGTCAGGACCCGTGGGTCCTCCCAGAAGGCGGCCTGCACACCGTCGCCGTGGTGCACGTCCACGTCCACGTACGCGACCCGTTCGGCCCCGAGTTCCAGCAGCCGGGCGACGGCCAGCGCGGCGTCGTTGTAGATGCAGAACCCGGACGCGCCCCCGGGCATCGCGTGATGCAGCCCGCCCGCGAAGTTCACCGCGTGCAGCGCCTCGCCGCGCCACACGGCCTCGGCGGCGCCCACCGACTGCCCGGCGATCAGCGCGGACGCCTCGTGCATACCGGCGAAGGCGGGATCGTCCAGGGTGCCGAGGCCGTACTTCCCGTCGGCCGCCCCGGGGTCCACGGAGGCGGCCTTGACCGCCTCGACGTAGTCCTGTCTGTGCACCAGCCGCAGGGTCGAGTCCCCGGCGGCCTTGGCCGCGACGACGTCCACCTCCCGGTCGAGCCCGAAGGCGTCGACCAGTCGCCGGGTCAGCGCCAACCGGACCGGATCCATCGGATGGTCCGGACCGAAGTCATAGCCCGTTACTGCCTCGTCCCACATCAGCTGTGCGCGGCCGCTCATGCCCGTCACCGTATCCGGCAGGTCCAGAAGCGAACGAGCGGGCGTACAACAGTGTCACCAGCACCAACACCATCGGTACGAGCATCGCTCCCCGATAGCTCCACGCATCGCCCAGAGCCCCCACGAGGGGCGAACCGACCAGAAACCCCACATAGTTGAAGATGTTCAGGCGGGCGACGGCCGCGTCCGCCGCCCCGGGGAACAGCCTCCCCGCCGCCGCGAAGGTCTGCGGCACGATCACACACAGCCCGAACCCCACAAAGGTGAAGCCGAGCATCCCGACCCAGGCCCCGGGAGCCCCCGCCACGACCGCGAAGCCCACGGCCGCGACCAGCGCCCCGACCCGCACGACCGCCGCGGCCCCGAACCGCCGTACTCCGAAGTCCCCCACCGCCCGCCCGAGCAGCGTGGTGACCATGTAGACGTTGTACGGAACGGTCGCCAGCTGCTCCGAGCTGCCGAGCACGTCCTGGAGGTACTTGGCACTCCAGTTGGAGACGGTCGAGTCACCGATGTACGCGAAGGCCATCACCAGACACAGCGGCAGCAGCAACTTGAGCCCCACCCCCGCGCCGCCTGGCTCGCCCGGAACCTCCCCGCCCGGCGCCGGGACCGCCGCGGGCCCGCCGCCCCCGTCGACGTACCACCGGCTCCCCACCAGCGCGGCGGGCAGCAGCACCACCACGACGGGCAGATACGACACGAACAACGCGAGATCCCAGTGCGCCCCGGCCCACGCGAGCGACGCCCCGATGATCCCGCCGAGGCTGTACGCGGCATGGAAACCGAGCATGATGCTGCGCCCGTA
>NZ_LIPP01000442.1:0-636 GCF_001418335.1 Streptomyces aurantiacus
GCCGGCGCCGGTGCGGGCGACGCGGGCGTGCCTGCGGGCGCCGCGGACTGGGCGGGCTCGGCGGCTGCGGGTGCCCCCGGGCGGTCGGCCCTGGGGGCGAGTGGCTGGGCCTCGTCTGGCAAGAGGGCTCCTCGTGCGCGATCCGGGTCCCCGGTCAGGCTCCGGAAACCCCATGGTAGCGATCCTGGGCTCGGGTCTCGCTTTCGGCCGGTGGGACGGCCTTCCGCGGGAGGAACGCGAGAGGCGGGTCCCGGATTCCTCCGGGACCCGCCCACGCGGTGTCGTACGGGCCTCTGAGCGGTGTCGGGCAGGTGAGCGTCCGGTTTCTCTCAGACTTCTCTCGAACTCGCTCAGACCTTGAGCAGGGCCTCCAGCGGAGCGCCGTCCAGGGCCGGCTCCAGGCGGGCGCNNGCGCCCGCCCGGCGGATCAGCCGGAGCGAGGCCTCGGCGGTGCCGCCGGTGGCGAGGACGTCGTCGATGACCATGACGCGGTCGGCCGCGGTCAGGTCCTCGGCGTGCACCTCGATCTCGGCGGTGCCGTACTCCAGGTCGTACGACTGGCTGAGGGTCGCTCCGGGGAGCTTGCCCGCCTTGCGCACGGGGATGAAGCCCAGCCCCGCGCGGACCGCCGCGGGA
>NZ_LIPP01000442.1:696-15970 GCF_001418335.1 Streptomyces aurantiacus
CGGCCAGCGCGTCGGTGAGCGCCGTGAACGCCGCCGGGTCCGCCAGGAGCGGCGTGATGTCCTTGAACACCACGCCCGGCTCCGGGTGGTCCGGCACGTCACGTACCCGGCTGAGCAGCAGCGCCGTGGCGTCCGCGGGTCCGGTCATCGGCGCTTCCCCGAGGGACGGCCGCGGCCCCGGCCCCGGGACGACGGCTGAGCGCGCTGGGGACGGGGTCCGACGACGGCGGGGGTGGCGTCCGCCGGTTCCCCCTCGCTCCCGTCCTCGTCCTCGTACGCCCGGTCGACGACGGGGGCCTCCAGTGACTCGCCCTTCGCCGCCGCGGCGGCCCGCTTGGCCAGTACGCGCTTCTTCAGCGCCTTCATCTGCGGCTCGCGCTCCTTGAGGTCGGCGACGAGCGGCGTGGCGATGAAGATCGAGGAGTACGCACCGGCCGCGAGGCCGACGAACAGCGACAGCGAGATGTCGTTGAGCATGCCCGCGCCGAGGACACCGCCGCCGATGAACAGCAGACCGCCCACCGGGAGCAGCGCGACCACCGTGGTGTTGATGGAACGCACCAGCGTGCCGTTGATCGAGCGGTCGGCGATCTCGCTGTAGGTCCAGCGGGTCTGTTTGGTGATGTCCTTCGTCTGTTCCTTGAGGCTGTCGAAGACGACCACCGTGTCGTAGAGCGAGTAACCGAGGATCGTGAGCAGACCGATCACGGTGCCCGGTGTCACCTCGAAGCCGACCAGGGCGTAGACGCCGACCGTGATGGTGATGTCGTGGATGAGCGCCACGAGCGCGGCCAGCGCCATGCGCAGTTCGAAGGCGATCGCCAGATAGATCACGACAAGGACCATGAAGATCGCCAGGCCCTGCCAGGCCTTGTTGGCGACCTGCTCACCCCAACTGGGCCCGACCAGGTCGGCGTTGATCTTCTCCGGGTCGACCTTCAGGTCCTTGGCGAGGTCTTCCTTGATCTGGTCGGACTTGCCGGTGTCGATCCCGGCGACCTGGATGCGCAGTCCGCCGTTGCCGAGCTTCTGGACGATCGCGTCGTGGCCGGAGGCCTCTTCCGCGTACGTCTCGGCCTGGCTCACCGAAATGCTGGTCTTCTCGGTGGTGAAGACGGCGCCGCCCTGGAACTCGATGCCCATGTTCAGGCCGCGCACCGCCAGGCCGACGATGGCCGTGATGGTGATCAGGATCGAGATGCCGTACCAGATCTTGCGCTTGCCGACGAAGTCGTAGCCGATCTCGCCGCGGTGGAGCCGGGCGCCGAGGGTGCCGAGTTTCGACATCTCACGCCTCCTTCGTGTCGACGGGGGCGGACACACGACGGGTGCGGCGCAGCGGCGGCTGGACGCCCAGTCGCTTCGGGTCGAGGCCGGACCAGCTGTGGCCCTCGCCGAAGAACTTCCTGCGGGCCAGGAGCGTCATCAGCGGCTTGGTGAAGGTGAAGACGACGACCACGTCGAGCAGGGTGGTCAGTCCCAGCGTGAAGGCGAAGCCCTGGACCTTGCCGACGGTGACGACGAAGAGCACGGCGGCGGCGAGGAACGACACGAAGTCGGAGACCAGGATGGTGCGCCGGGCGCGCGGCCAGGCGCGCTCGACCGCTGGACGCATCGAACGGCCTTCGCGGATCTCGTCACGGATACGTTCGAAGAACACGATGAACGAGTCCGCCGTGATGCCGATGGCCACGATGGCGCCGCAGACCGCGGGCAGGTTCAGCGCGAAGCCGATGGTCGGGCCGAGCAGCGACATGATCACGTACGTCATGACCGCGGAGACCAGCAGCGAGGCGATGGCGATGAGCGACAGGCCGCGGTAGTAGAGCACCAGGTAGATGATGACCAGGGCCAGGCCGATGGCGCCGGCGATCAGACCGGCCTCCAACTGCTCGCCGCCGAGCGCGGCGGTGACGGTGGTGACGCTCGCCTCGGTGAAGGTGAGCGGCAGCGCGCCGTACGACAGCATGTTGGCGAGGTCCTCGGACTCCTGCTGGTCGAAGCTGCCGGAGATCTCCGCGGTGCCGCCGGTCAGCGCCTGGCTGACGTACGGGTCGGAGACGACCTCACCGTCGAGGACGATGGCGAACTGGTTCTGCGGGGACTGGTTCTGCGCCAGCTTGCCCGTGATGCTCGCGAACTTCTTGCCGCCCTTGCCGGTGAAGTCCATGGTGACTTTCCAGCCCGCGGCACCCTGGGTGTCGAACACGGCCGAGGCCTTGTCGACGTCGGTGCCCTCGACCTCGGCCGGGCCGAGGATGTACTTCTGCCACTGGCCCTGGGAGTTCTGGCCGCAGGCCACGGTCGGGTCCGATGCCTTGACACCGTCACCGGCCTTCGCGCGGGCCGTCTTCTTGGAGCAGTCAAGGGCGGTGTACTCCGCCTGCAGCTTGGCGGTCGCCGGGTCGACGCTCTCGGACGCCGAGGCGGACGGGCTGGCGGACGCCGAAGACTCCCCCGTGGTCTTCGAGGGAGTGGGGTCGGCCTTCAGCGCGTCGGTGACCGCCCGGCCCTGCGAGGTGGCGGAGGAGGTGGGCGACGAGGACGAGGTGGCCTTCTCGCTCTCCTTGCCCGAGTCTGCGGACGGGCTGGCGGAAGAACTCCCGGTGGCGCTCGGCGAGGGGCTGGCCGCCGCGCCGCCGGAGACCTCGGTCGTCAGAACGGGACGGAAGTAGAGCTTGGCGGTGGTACCGACCTGTTCCCGGGCCTGCTTGGAGTTCGTACCCTTGGGAATGTTGACGATGATGTTGCTCGAACCCTGGGTCTGCACCTCCGCTTCGCTGACGCCCAGACCGTTGACACGGCGGTTCATGATGTCGACCGCGGTGTCCATGTTGGTCTTGTTGATCGCGTTCTTCTGACCGGGTTCGTTCTTCGCCTGGAGCGTGATGCTCGTACCGCCGGCGAGGTCGATGCCCAGTCGCGGTGTCGTGTGCCCGGAGGCGAACATGCCGCCGGTGAGCGCCACGATGGCGATCAGGATCAGGGCCAAGGTGCGTCCCGGCCTGCCCTGGGTGCCCTGTCGGCCCTTCTTGGGTGCTGCCACCTTCTCGTTCTCCCTCTTCGTCCGCACGGTCTCTGCGTACCGTCACGGACGGGCGTCAAATGGTGTCGAGGTTCCGCGCGAAACCGCACGTCCAGGGGTCGCGGTGCGCGAGCGGCGCACTCCGCGGTACCCGGTCGTGGCTACTTCGTGTCGGACTCGCCGTCGGACTTCTTCAGCTCTGCGTCATCGGCCTTCTTCGACTCCGCGGCGACGGGCTCGTCCTTCGACTCGTCGGCGAGCTTGTCGGCAGGCTCGTCGGCGGACTCGTCGTCCGCCTTCTTGCCGAGGTCGACGGGCTTGTCGTCGGAAGCGTCGGCGGACTCGTCCGTCTCGGTGAGGGAGGAGGCGTCGTCCGGCACGACCGACTCGTCGGACTTCAGGTCGTGCTCGATGCCGTGGACGATGCGGTTGTACTCTTCGTCGCCGAGAACCGCGCCGATGGCGTTCTTCGCGAAGATGAGGTCGACGCCCGGGCCCGCGTCGAGGAGGACCGTCTCCTCGTTGACCTCCTTCACCGTCGCGTACATGCCACCGATCGTGCGGACGCCGGAGCCCGGCTGCATGTCGTTGCGCATCTGCGAGGCGGCATTCTGCTTCTTCTTCGCCGACCGGGTCATCAGGAACATGGCCCCGATGAGCACGACGAACGGGAGGATGGTCACGAGACTCACGGGACGGAACTTCCTTCATTCGACCGCGATGGTGAGCGGCCTGATGGATGGGGGGTGTGCGCACCGCCGACAGAGGCGGCATCGGCGGAGTCTAGGCGAGTCCGCCGTCAAGGAACAACGCTCAGCATGACACCGGGGTTCCTGACCTCGCCAAGCCCCTCGCCGTCACGCCCCGAACAGGTCCTGTTGTCCGTTTCCACCGGTTGACGCCTGGGGCGGGGTGAGGCCGAGGTGGACCCACGCGGCCGGTGTCGCCACGCGTCCGCGGGGCGTACGGGCCAGCAGTCCCTCGCGTACGAGGAAAGGCTCGGCGACCTCCTCGACGGTCTCCCGCTCCTCCCCCACGGCCACGGCGAGCGTGGAGAGGCCGACGGGTCCGCCGCCGAAGAGTTTGAGCAGGGCTTCGAGGACGCCCCGGTCGAGGCGGTCGAGGCCACGGCTGTCCACTTCGTACACGGCGAGGGCGGCCCTGGCGATGTCCTGGGTGATGATGCCGTCGGCCTTGACCTGGGCGTAGTCGCGGACGCGGCGCAGCAGCCGGTTGGCGATCCGGGGCGTGCCGCGCGAGCGTCCGGCGATCTCGGCGGCCCCCTCCGCGTCGATCTCCAGGTCGAGCAGGTTCGCGGAGCGGTGGATGACGCGCTCCAGCTCGGCGGGCTCGTAGAACTCCATGTGCGCGGTGAAGCCGAAGCGGTCGCGCAGCGGGGGCGGCAGCAGACCCGCGCGCGTGGTGGCGCCGACGAGGGTGAAGGGCGGCAGTTCGAGCGGGATGGCGGTGGCGCCGGGCCCCTTGCCGACGATGACGTCGACACGGAAGTCCTCCATCGCCATGTAGAGCATCTCCTCGGCGGGCCGCGACATGCGGTGGATCTCGTCGAGGAAGAGGACCTCGCCCTCCTGGAGGGAGGAGAGGATCGCCGCGAGGTCGCCCGCGTGCTGGATGGCGGGGCCGCTGGTGATGCGGATCGGGGCTTCCATCTCGGCGGCGATGATCATCGAGAGGGTGGTCTTGCCCAGGCCCGGGGCGCCGGAGAGCAGCACGTGGTCGGCGGTGGCGCCCCGCGCGCGTGCGGCACGCAGGACGAGGTCGAGCTGTTCGCGGACCTTCTCCTGACCGATGAACTCGCCGAGGTCCTTGGGCCGCAGGGCGGCCTCGACGGCCTGCTCCTCACGATCGCCGGCCGCACCGACAAGCCGCTCGGCACCGGCGTCGTCGATCGGTTCGTCCCAGTTCATTCGGTGTGCCTCGCGGTGTAGTGGGTCGGGGTCGGGGTCGTACGGTCATGGGGCCGGCGCTCCCCGAACGGCGGCCGAGCCCCACGAGGGCGCGCCCCATGGGGGCGCGGGGAACTGCGCGCCCAGCCACAACGGACCCGCAGCGTCACAACCACACCTCCCCCGGGGATCAGCGTGCCCGGTTGAGGCTCTGCAGCGCGGCCTTCAACAACGGCCCGACCTGCGGGGCCCCGTCGGAGGCGTCCGCCTGCGGCGCAACCGCGGAGACGGCCTCGTCGGCCTCCCGCGTCGCATACCCCAGCCCGATCAGCGCGGCATGCAACTGCTCGCGCCAGCCGGTGGCGACGGGCCGGCCGATGGCCGGACCCCTGGTGCCGAGAGGCTCGCCGAGTCGGTCCTTGAGCTCCAGGAGCAGCTTCTGGGCGCCCTTCTTGCCGATGCCGGGGACGGCGACGAGGGTCTTCTCGTCACCGGTCGACACCGCCCGGCGCAGCGCGTCGGGGCTGTGCACGGCGAGCATGGCCTGGGCCAGGCGCGGGCCCACCCCGCTCGCGGTCTGCAGCAGCTCGAAGGTCTGGCGTTCGTCGTCGTCCACGAAGCCGTACAGGGTCAGCGAGTCCTCCCGTACGACCAGGGAGGTGGCGAGTCTGGCCTCCTTGCCCATGCGCAGCCCGGAGAGCGTGTTGGGTGCGCACTGCACGGCGATGCCGATGCCGCCCACCTCGACCACCGCGGAGTCGGGGGCGAGGGCGGCGACCTTGCCGCTGACGAAGGCGATCATCGGGTGACCTTCCGGCTGGAGACCTGGGCATGCTGGGCCTGGCGGTGCGCTGCCTGTGCCTGCTGGAGGCGGTTCAAGGCCGGGGCGCGCCAGATGTGACAGATGGCGAGGGCGAGGGCGTCGGCGGCGTCGGCCGGCTTCGGAGGCGCGTCGAGCCGGAGCAGCCGGGTGACCATGGCGCCGACCTGCGCCTTGTCGGCGCGACCGCTGCCGGTGACGGCGGCCTTGACCTCGCTGGGGGTGTGCAGGGCGACGGGGATGCCACGCCGGGCCGCGCAGAGCATCGCGACGGCACTGGCCTGCGCCGTGCCCATCACCGTACGGACGTTGTGCTGGCTGAACACCCGCTCGACGGCGACGAATTCGGGCCGGTGCTCGTCGAGCCACTGCTCGATGCCCTGCTCCACGGCGACGAGTCGCTGCCCCAACTCGGCGTCCGCGGAGGTGCGGACGACACCGACGGCGATCATGGTGAGCGGCCGGCCCGCCATGCCCTCGACGACTCCGACTCCGCACCGGGTCAACCCGGGGTCAACGCCCAGTACCCGCACCCGGCCCCTCCTTCGACTTCCTCGGTCCCACCCGGCCATCGCTGGGAACTTCCCCCAGTTCGTGCAGGTTATCGGGTGCCACCGACAACGCCCGCCGCCGACGCCCGGCAAGGCGGGGGCCGACAGCGCGACGGGCCG
The DNA here is from genome assembly GCF_001418335.1 of Streptomyces aurantiacus. Classification (GTDB taxonomy): domain Bacteria; phylum Actinomycetota; class Actinomycetes; order Streptomycetales; family Streptomycetaceae; genus Streptomyces; species Streptomyces aurantiacus. The sequence continues at coordinate 7,120 of NZ_LIPP01000442.1, forward strand.
ACGGAACGTGTCCCGTCGGCCCGTTGAGCCTGTTGCGCCCGTACTGAGTCCGTACCGAGCCCGCTGCGCCCGTACCGCTCGCGGCGGCGTTACGCGTCGACCTTCTCCATGACCTCGTCGCTCACGTCGAAGTTGGCGAAGACGTTCTGCACGTCGTCGCTGTCCTCAAGGGCGTCGATGAGCTTGAAGATCTTCCTCGCGCCGTCCTCGTCCAGCTCGACCTGCATGGTCGGGACGAAGTTGGCGTCGGCGGAGTCGTAGTCGATGCCGGCGGCCTGGAGCGCGGTGCGCACCGCGACCAGGTCGGTGGCCTCGGAGACGACCTCGAAGGACTCACCGAGGTCGTTGACCTCCTCGGCGCCCGCGTCGAGCACGGCGCCCAGGACGTCGTCCTCGGCCAGCTCGCCCTTGGCGACGATGACGACGCCCTTGCGCTTGAACAGGTACGAGACGGAACCCGGGTCGGCCATGTTGCCGCCGTTGCGGGTCATGGCGACGCGTACGTCCGAGGCGGCGCGGTTGCGGTTGTCGGTGAGGCACTCGATGAGCACCGCGACCCCGTTCGGACCGTAGCCCTCGTACATGATCGTCTCGTACTCGGCGCCACCGGCTTCGAGACCACCGCCGCGCTTGATCGCGGAGTCGATGTTCTTGTTCGGGACCGAGGACTTCTTGGCCTTCTGCACGGCGTCATACAGCGTCGGATTGCCGTCCAGGTCCACGCCGCCCATGCGCGCCGCGACCTCGATGTTCTTGATCAGCTTCGCGAAGAGCTTGCCGCGCTTGGCGTCGATCACGGCCTTCTTGTGCTTCGTCGTGGCCCATTTAGAGTGGCCGGACATCTGCCTGTCTCCTTCGCGTAACCCAACCAGTACGAACTCCCCGAGACCGCAAGAGCCTGGGGGGACGCCCAGATCCTACTAGTGCCGGGGCGGACGTCGCCTGCCCCGGGCCCAGGGCCCTAGTGGGCCGCTGTCCGGTTCTCGCGCACCATGTCGACGAAGAGCCCGTGCACGCGGTGGTCGCCGGTCAGTTCCGGGTGGAACGACGTGGCGAGCGCGGTGCCCTGGCGTACGGCGACGATGTGGCCGTCGTGCTCCGCCAGCACCTCGGCCCCGGCCCCCACCGACTCGACCCAGGGGGCCCGGATGAAGAGGCCTTCCACCGCGTCGCCCTCGATGCCCAGCACGTCGACCTTCGCCTCGAAGGACTCGTTCTGCCGTCCGAAGGCGTTGCGGCGCACGATCATGTCGATACCGCCGATGGTCTCCTGGCCCGAGCGCGGGTCAAGGATCTTGTCGGCGAGCATGATCATGCCCGCGCAGGTCCCGTAGACGGGCAGACCGGCCCGTACGCGCGCGCGAAGGGGTTCCATCATGCCGAAGAGGACGGCCAGTTTGGAGATGGTGGTGGACTCGCCGCCGGGGACGACCAGGCCGTCCACCTCGGCGAGTTCCTCGGGGCGCCGTACCGGCCTGGCCACGGCGTCCGCCGCGGCCAGGGCGACGAGGTGCTCCCGTACGTCGCCCTGGAGGGCCAGGACGCCTATGACGGGGGTTGTGCTCATCTGCGGAGTGCCTGCCTTGGTTCTTGGTTGTACGAGTGCCCTGGAGAGGGCGATCACCAGCCGCGGTTCGCGTAGCGCTCGGCCTCGGGGAGGGTGTCGCAGTTGATGCCGACCATGGCCTCGCCCAGGTTGCGGGAGGCGTCCGCGATGATCTTCGGGTCGTCGTAGAAGGTGGTGGCCTTCACGATGGCGGCGGCGCGCTTGGCCGGGTCGCCGGACTTGAAGATGCCGGAGCCGACGAAGACGCCCTCGGCACCGAGCTGACGCATCAGGGCGGCGTCGGCGGGAGTGGCCACGCCACCGGCGGAGAAGAGCACGACCGGGAGCTTGCCGAGCTCGGCGACCTCCTTGACGATCTCGTACGGGGCACGCAGTTCCTTGGCGGCGGCGTACAGCTCGTTGTTGTCGTAGCCGCGCAGCCGGGCGATCTCGTTCTTGATCTGGCGCAGGTGACGGACGGCCTCGACGACGTTGCCGGTGCCGGCCTCGCCCTTGGAGCGGATCATGGCCGCGCCCTCGGCTATCCGGCGCAGGGCCTCGCCCAGGTTCGTGGCACCGCAGACGAAGGGCGTCGTGAAGGCGAACTTGTCGGCGTGGTTGACCTCGTCGGCGGGGGTGAGGACCTCGGACTCGTCGATGTAGTCGACGCCGAGGGACTGCAGGACCTGGGCCTCCACGAAGTGGCCGATGCGCGACTTGGCCATCACCGGGATCGAGACGGCCTCGATGATGCCCTCGATCATGTCCGGGTCGGACATGCGTGCCACGCCGCCGTCCTTGCGGATGTCGGCCGGGACCCGCTCCAGGGCCATGACCGCCACGGCGCCCGCGTCCTCGGCGATCTTCGCCTGCTCGGGGGTGACGACGTCCATGATCACGCCGCCCTTGAGCTGCTCGGCCATGCCGCGCTTCACGCGCGCGGTGCCGGTGGCCGGGGTGTCGGTGGACTGGACGGGGTGGGAGAGCGCGCTGGACACGGGTTGACCTCACTCGGTGAAAGAAGAGTTCTACGAACACCGAGGAAACGCCCGGGGACCAGGCCACAGCAAGGGCCAATGGGGAGACGGTGGATCATTTTCCGCACCCTGGTGGGCGTTTCCCGTGGTCAGGGGCTCAGGAGCATGGACGCCCAGGGGCCATGGGGCCCTGTACGGGACCCCTACGTGGCCACACACGCGCGCGTGGACTACGTTCCCGGGCGGTCCGCCAGGGCCGTCGGGGGCTCGTCGTCCATCTCGAAGGCCAGGGGGAACGGCGCGTGTCCGGCCAGCCGGAACCAGCGCACCTTGCGGTGCCGGCGCAACGCGCGGGCCGCCCGTACGGCGTCGTTGTGGAAGCGCCGGGCCATCGGTACCCGGCGCACCGCCTGGGCGAGTTCGCGGGCCGCGTCCTCGCCGCCCGGGGCCGCCTGGACCGCCTCGACCTGTGCGGTCTCTCCGAAGACGGCTCGCAGCGCCTGGCTGAGGTCGCTCTCGGCGACCTCTCTCTGGTCCTCCTCGGCCTGCCGGGCCGCGTGTGCCGCCTCGTAGAGCACGATCGACGCGGCCGGGTCGAGCACTCCGGCGGTGGCCAGTTCCTGCGCCACCGAGGCGCGCCGCAGGAGTTGCGCGTCGAGCGCGGCGCGGGCGGCGTCGATCCGCGAGTGCAGCCGGTCGAGACGGCCCGCGGTCCAGCTCAGGTAGAGGCCGATCGCCACGAGGGCGACCACGATCCAGATCAGGGTGGAGGTCACGGACGCTCAGGCTACCGGTGGGCTCGCCGCCGGCTGACTCGGCGTCGCCCCCACCGACCCGCAGACGACAACGTTGAGGCCGGCCGGCGGCTCTCAGTCCCGGGCCAGGCCGAAGCGGGCCAGGAGGCCGCCCGGTTCTGTCGGGTCTTCCGCCGCCGCGACCGCCGCGGCGCCGTCCGTGACCGTCTCGTAGACGGACAGGATGTCCGCGCCGACCGTGGACCAGTCGAAGCGGCGCACGTGCGCGCTGCCGCGCTCGTGCAGTTCCGTGCGGCGCGCCGGGTCGCCGAGGAGCCGTACCGCCGCCGTGGCCAGCGCGTCCGCGTCCTCGTTGGCGAACAGTTCGCCGGCCGCGCCCTGGTCGAGGACCTGCGCGAACGCGTCGAGGTCGGAGGCGAGCACGGGCGCGCCCGCCGACATGGCCTCGACCAGGATGATCCCGAAGCTCTCGCCGCCGGTGTTGGGCGCGACGTACAGGTCGACGCTGCGCAGAAGCCGGGCCTTGTCCTCGTCGCTGACCATGCCGAGGAACTCGACGCGCGGCCGCAGCTCTGCCGGCAGCTTCTCGACGGCTTCCTTCTCGTCACCGCGTCCGGCGACCAGGAGCCGGGTCTCCGGCCGCGCGGCGAGGATCTTCGGCAGGGCCTTCATGAGGACCGGCAGGCCCTTGCGGGGCTCGTCGATACGGCCCACGAAGCCGATCGTGCCGCGCTGCCACTCGGGTCTGGGCTCGGCCTTCGCGAAGAAGTCCACGTCGACGCCGTTCGGGATGACCACTGCGTCACCGCCCAGGTGCTCGACGAGCGTGCGCCGCGCGTACTCGCTCACCGCGATCCGCGCGCTGATCTTCTCCAGGGCGGGCTGCAGGATCGGGTACGCGGCGATCATCGCCCGGGATCGCGGGTTCGACGTGTGGAAGGTGGCGACGATCGGCCCCTGCGCCGCCCAGCAGGCCAGCAGGCCGAGGGAGGGTGAGGCCGGCTCGTGGATGTGGATCACGTCGAAGGTGCCGTCGTGCAGCCAGCGGCGCACCCGCGCGGCCGACAGGAACCCGAAGTTGAGGCGCGCGACCGATCCGTTGTACGGCACCGGCACGGCACGGCCCGCCGAGACGACGTACGGCGGGAGGGGCGTCTCGTCGTCGGCGGGCGCGAGGACGGACACGTGGTGACCGAGCGCGATGAGGTGGTCGGCGAGGTCGCGGATGTGGAACTGGACTCCCCCGGGAACGTCCCAGGAGTACGGGCAGACGATGCCGATTCTCACGGCCGCTCCCCGGGCAGCCGGGCCGGTCCTTCGTGCACTCCGCCGGGCGGGGGTTCCCCGCCGGACGCCTTCGCGGTCGTCCCTCTGCGGGGCGTATCCGCCGCCTCGCCCTCGGCCGCCTCTCTGTCCGACGGCTCCGTACGGGGCTCTCCGGCGGCCGGCCCGGGGCGGGGCTCCAGGTCGGCGAGCCACAGGCGTTGCAGCATGTGCCAGTCCTCCGGGTGGTCGGCGATCCCCGAGGCGAAGGCATCGGCCAGCGCCTGCGTCATGACAGACGTCTTCTCGGCCCGGTTGCCTGACTCGGGGACCTCGACGGGCGGATGGATCCGGCCACGCATCACGGGTGAGTCGTCGTACCAGAGCGTCACCGGCAGCAGCAGCGCGCCGGTCTGCTGGGCGAGCAGCGCAGGGCCCGCGGGCATCCGGGTCGCGTCCCCGAAGAAGCTGACCTCGACTCCGGAGGCGGACAGGTCGCGCTCGGCGACCAGGCAGACCAGGCCGCCGTCGCGCAGCCGCCGGGCCAGCGTGCCGAACGCGGTGCCGCCGCTGTGCGGAAGCACCTCCATGCCGAGGCCTTCGCGGTACGACACGAACCGGTCGTACAGCTTCTCGGGCTTGAGCCGCTCGGCGACCGTCGTGAACGGCGTCCCGAGCCTCGTGGTGACCCAGGCGCCCGCGAGGTCCCAGTTGCCCAGGTGCGGCAGCGCGAGGATGACGCCCCGGTCCGACGCGAGCGCCTCGGTCAGATGGTGGAGGTCCTTCGGCTCGAAACCGTTCCTGATGCGCTCCTCGCTCCAGGCAGGCAGCCGGAACGACTCCATCCAGTAGCGCAGGTACGAGCGCATGCCCGCCCGGGAGAGCTCCGCGAGCCGCTCCGGGGACGCGCCCGGCAGCACGCGCGCGTAGTTCGACTCAAGGCGCCGTACGCCCTTGCCGCGCCGCTTCCAGGCGATGTCCGCGATGGTCCGGCCCAGGCGTACGGCCACGGGCTCGGGGAGCTTCTTGACGGCTCCCCAGCCCGCGGCGTACGCACCGTATGTCAGCTGGTCCCGCAGACCGCTCACGAGGAGGCCTCGCTGCTGTGCGAGGTGTTCTCCGACGAGTTGCTCTCCGGTGACGTGCTCCGCGGTGAGGTGCTCCGCGGTGAGGTGCCGGTGTCGGCCGCCGCGTCGGCCTCGGCCGCCTCCCGGCGGACCGTGACGACGCGTTGGACCAGCGTGACGACGCTGCCCACGGCGACGATCCACAGCGCGATGGGCAGCAGCACCTGGATGCCGGGCACGCCGAAGGTCTCGTGGAAGCCCGCGAGACCGGCCGCGACCAGCGAGATCACCAGGCGTTCGGCGCGCTCGACGAGGCCGTTGACGGCGACGGGCAGCCCGATCGACTCGCCCCTGGCCTTGGTGTACGACACGACCTGGCCACTGGCCAGGCAGAAGATCGAGACGGCACACAGGACGTTGTTGTCACCGTCGCCCGCGTACCAGAGGGCGAAACCGCCGAAGATCGCGCTGTCGGCGACCCGGTCGAGCGTCGAATCGAGGAAGGCGCCCCAGCGGCTGGAGCGGCCCAGCTGGCGCGCCATATTGCCGTCGACCATGTCCGAGAACACGAACAGCGTGATGACGATCGTGCCCCAGAAGAGCTCTCCCCGGGGGAAGAAGACCAGCGCGCCCGCCATCACTCCGGCCGTGCCCAGGATGGTGACCGTGTCGGGGCTCACCCCCCGGCGGATCAGAAACGCGGCGAACGGTGTGAGGACACGCGTGAAGAATGCACGCGCGTACTTGTTCAGCATGGCCTTCCCGACGGTCGGTGTGGCCGCGCGGCCCCTGCTGGCCACCGGCTGGCCCATCGTAGTCACGCGTGCGCGTGTGCGACGGTCGGGCACCCGCGCCCCGGGTCACGTCCTGGTGACATCCGGGAGACGGCGGACGGCACGATCGTGTCCGCCGTATGGACGCACCGTGACACCAGTGCAAAGCTCGAAGACACCGCGGGCGTCATCGGAGCCGCCCTCCGCGGATCCGCATGCCCGCGCCCACAGTGACCTCACCGTGCACGGGAGGCAAGTCCATGGGCGACAAGGCGAACGCACATCCCGGAGCCGCCGGCAGGGCTACGGCGGCCGACCACCCCGCGTCCGTACGGAATGTGGTGCTGGTCGGCCACAGCGGATCGGGCAAGACGACTCTGGTGGAGGCTCTCGCGCTGACGGCGGGAGCGGTGAACAGGGCGGGCCGTGTGGAGGACGGCGGCACCGTCTCCGACTACGACGAGATCGAGCACCGGCAGCAGCGCTCGGTGCAGCTCTCCCTCGTACCGGTCGACTGGGACGGGTACAAGATCAATGTGCTGGACACTCCCGGATACGCCGATTTCGTCGGCGAGTTGAGGGCCGGTCTGCGAGCGGCGGACGCGGCCCTCTTCGTCGTCTCGGCCTCGGACGGCGTGGACGGCTCGACCCGCATGGTCTGGGAGGAGTGCGCGGCGGTCGGCATGCCGCGGGCCATCGTGGTGACGCACCTGGAGTCGGCCCGCGCCGACTTCGACGACATGACACGGATCTGCGCGGAGGCCTTCGGCGCGGACGACCCCGACGCCGTGCTGCCCCTGTACCTGCCGCTGCACGGCCCTGAGGGGCCCGACGGGCACGCGCCGGTGACGGGACTGATCGGGCTCCTCTCGCAGCAACTGTTCGACTACTCCTCCGGGGAGCGCAAGGAGTCCGAGCCGGGTCCCGAGCAGCTGCCGCTCATCGAGGCGGCCCGCAACCGGCTGATCGAGGGGATCATCTCGGAGAGCGAGGACGAGACCCTCATGGACCGCTATCTCGGCGGCGAGGAGATCGATTTCCGGACACTCGTGCAGGACCTGGAGCGGGCCGTCGCGCGCGGGGCCTTCCACCCGGTGCTGGCCGCCGCGCCCGCCGCGGAGGGCGCCCGGCAGGGGCTGGGGACGGTGGAGCTCCTCGAACTGATCACGGGCGGCTTCCCGACCCCGCTGGAGCGCGAGGCCCCGGCGGTCACCACCCCGGACGGCCGGACCCGCCGGGTCAAGGCCTGCGACCCGGACGGGCCGCTGGTCGCCGAAGTCGTGAAGACCGCCTCCGACCCGTACGTGGGCCGCGTCTCGATGGTGCGGGTGTTCTCCGGGACGCTGCGCCCCGACGAGACGGTGCACGTCTCCGGGCACGGGCTCACCGACCGCGGCCACGAGGACCGTGCGCTCCACGAGGCGGACGAACGCGTCGGCGCCCTGTCGGCGCCCTTCGGCAAGCAGCAGCGGATCCTCACGCACGCCATCGCGGGCGATCTGGCCTGTGTGGCCAAACTGCACCGCGCCGAGACCGGCGACACGCTCTCGGCCAAGGACGACCCGCTCCTCATGGAGCCGTGGGAGATGCCCGACCCGCTGCTGCCGCTCGCCATCCAGGCACACAGCAAGGCCGACGAGGACAAGCTCTCGCAGGGCCTGAACCGGCTGGTCGCCGAGGACCCGACGATGCGCCTGGAACAGAACCAGAGCACCCACCAGGTCGTCCTGTGGTGCCTGGGCGAGGCCCACGCGGACGTCGCGCTTGAGCGGCTGCGCAGCCGGTACGGCGTCCAGGTCGACGTCGTACCGCACAAGGTGTCCCTGCGCGAGACGTTCGCCGCCAGGTCGGCCGGGCGCGGCCGTCATGTGAAGCAGTCCGGAGGACACGGTCAGTACGCGATCTGCGAGATCGAGGTGGAACCGCTGCCCGGCGGCTCCGGCATCGAGTTCGTCGACAAGGTGGTGGGCGGCGCCGTACCCCGGCAGTTCATCCCGTCCGTCGAGAAGGGGGTGCGCACCCAGGCCGCCCGAGGGGTGGCCGCGGGCTACCCGCTCATCGACGTGCGGATCACGCTGCTCGACGGCAAGGCGCACTCCGTGGACTCCTCGGACGCGGCGTTCCAGACCGCCGGCGCGCTCGCCCTGCGGGACGCCGCGACCGACGCGCGGATCCATCTCCTGGAACCGGTCGCCGAGGTGACGGTCCTGGTGGGCGACGAGTACGTGGGCGCCGTGATGAGCGACCTGTCGGGCCGGCGCGGGCGGGTCGTCGGCACCGAGCAGTCGGCCGGCGACCGGACCCTCATACGGGCCGAGGTGCCCGAGATCGAGATCGGGCGGTACGCGGTCGATCTGCGCTCCCTCTCGCACGGCACCGCGCGTTTCGACCGTGGCTACGCCCGCCACGAGCCGATGCCACCGCAGTTGACCGACAGAATCCGCGAACAGGCTCAGGGATATCCCTGAGC
>NZ_LIPP01000443.1 GCF_001418335.1 Streptomyces aurantiacus
GCCGGGCGCCCGGCGGCTGCCTACCCGGAGCCCACTCACCGGGAGACCGGGGCTGCCCTTCGCGTGGCCGTGATGGCGCACCGGGCTCATGAGGCTCGTGGGGCTCCCCACCAGGGCCCCGGGAGCCGCCGGAAGACTGGGGGCCGCCGCGGGATCGGGAACCGGGGCGCCGTCCCGGTCCGGGCTCGCGCAGCTCGTCGGGCAGCCGCAGATAGGGGTTCGTCTCGGGGTTCGCCGGCCGGAACGGCGTTCCGGGACGGTAGGGTCCGGCCGCCCCGGCGCCCTCCGCGTACAGGGCGACGTTTTCCGGGAAGTCCAGGTCACTCCGTGCCAGTGGCGCGGCCTGCCTGCCGGCGGCCCCCGTGGCGCACGCGAGGAGCGCGCCCGCCGCCCCCGCACCCGCGCCCCACAGCGCACCGAGCAGCAGGGCCATGCCGAGCTGCCCGTGCAGCTCGATCCCCGAGTCGAACGCGTCGATGCCGAGCACGGACAGCGAGGCGTTCACGGACACCTCCGTCAGCCAGCCCAGCAACGGCAGCGCGAGCGCGGTCACGATCGCCAGCCGCAGCGCGCAGCGACCGGCGAAACCGAGGACGCCCCGTCCCCGTACGAGTCCCCGTACGAACGGAGTGCGCGCCGCGGTCAGGACACCCGCGAACAGCATCGACAGCGCCGCCGCGACACCCAGCAGCCAGACCCGGCCGTCCAGCTCGGCCAGCCTGCCCAGCGTGACGGGCTGGTCGGTGGAGAACTTGAGCAGGTCGTCCAGGGGATCGGGCAGAAACTGCAGGAACGGGCCCGTCGCCTTCCCGTCCCACGGCACGAAGAGCCCGAGCGGGATGCCGAGCCACACCCCGTTGGGCGCCCCGACCAGGGCGGCGCCGGCGATCCTTCGGGGATTGTCGTCGCCGATCGCCGCGTACGCCGCTGCCGCGAACCCCGCCAGGACCGCCACCAGTAACACCGTGACCAGCGCGGACACCGCGGGCCGCACCAGACGGTGCACCGCCTGCCAGCGGCGCGGCAGCGGGGTCCTGCGGGAGGCGAGGAGCGCGATCACCAGGACGCCGAGTACCCAGCCCAGGCCGCCGAGGAGTGTCGGCACGGTGTCGACGGTGAAGCCCACCTTGGCGTTCGCGTCCGCGAGGTCCCCGAGCCGGTCCGGCAGCAGGCCGCCGAGGTCGCCGAGTCCGGGCACCTCCACGTCGTCGGGCAGCCCGCCGCCCGGCAGCTTGTCGAGCCCGAGCGAACCGCCGTCGATGGTGATGATGTCGTGTCCCGCCCAGGCGAGACCGCCCAGCATCGCTACGAAGAGGGCGGCCACCGTGCCCGCCCGCGCCAGCAGTTCGGCGGGCGAGATCACCGCGCCCGCCCCGCGCAGGGAGCGCAGGAAGAACCAGGACAGCAGCAGCGCGCCCACCAGGCTCACCCCGAGCGGCGTGATCTGGAGGGCGGTATCGGCCTGCGCGCCCTCCAGCCCGAACGCCGACATGTCGCCCGAGGGAGTCACCGAACCACCGGCCCCGAGCGCCACGACCGCCGCGGTCATCGGCCCGAGCGACGCCGTCGCGTCCGCGTCGAGCAGATGGAGCCCCAGGGCCCCCACGCCCGCCATGCCGATCAACGCCCAGCTCACGGCGGCGACCGAGGACAGCAGCACCTCACCCACCGGTATGCGCCTGTCGTGTCCCACGGACCGGTCGCTCATCGTCAGCCCCCCGACTGTCGCACCGCGACGCTGTTGCCGCGGCGTCCCCCTCGCGTGGGATTACCACTCTCCGGGCCGGTTTCAACCCCGTCAACGGAAACGGACAAGCCGCCCGTACGCTGTCTTCACGAGGCCCGACTTTCGGTCAAGGGGCTCCTACTGAAATAGTTCCCCCCGATGTTCGACATCCCTAGACTCCCTGTGCTGGGGATAAACCGGGGGACAACACAGTGGGGCATGGAGTGCCGGAACTCGTACTGGAATTGAACGGACGGACCTGGACGCTCGACGCGTCCAGGCCATACACCCTCGGACGTGATCCGCAGGGGGACATCGTGCTCGACGACGCCAGGGTGTCCTGGCGTCACGCCACGATCAGCTGGGGCGGCCGCAGTTGGGTCATCGAGGACCACGGCAGCACCAACGGCACATTCGTGCAGGGGCAGCGGATTCATCAGATGGAGGTCGGCCCCGGCTCGGCCGTGCACTTCGGCAACGCGACCGACGGACCACGCCTGAGCCTCGCGGGCGCAGGCAGCGCCGGGGGCGGCGCACCGCAGGCACAGCCCCAGCAGCAGCCTTACGCCGCACAGGGGGCACCCGCGGCCGGCTGGGCCCAGCAGGCGCCGCCGCAACAGCAGCAGGCGCCGCAGCCGCCGTCCCAGCAGCAGGCACCGCAGGGCGGGCACATCCCGCAGCAGCAGGGCCCCGGTGGTGGCGCGGGGGCGCCACCGGTCTACGGCGACCGCAGCCCGACCACGTTCCACCAGATGTCCCTCGGCCGCGTGATGCGCATCGGCCGTGCGCTGGAGAACGAGCTGGTCGTCTCCGACCTGCAGGTCTCGCGGCACCACGCCGAGTTCCACGCGACGCCCGACGGGCGCTACGAGATCCGCGACCTCGGCTCGCACAACGGCACGTACGTCAACGGTCTGCCGATAGCCAAGGGCGGCTCTGCGCTGCTCGGCGCGAACGACATCGTCGGCGTCGGCCACTCGACGTTCCGCCTGGTGGGCGACCGCCTCGAAGAGTTCGTCGACACCGGCGAGGTCTCCTTCTCGGCCCGCCACCTGACGGTGACGGTCGACGGCGGCAAGCAGATCCTCAAGGACGTCTCCTTCGGCGTACCGGAGAAGTCGCTCATCGCGGTCATCGGCCCCTCCGGCTCCGGCAAGTCGACGCTCCTGAAGGCGCTCACCGGCTACCGCCCCGCCAACGAGGGCGACGTCCTCTACGACAACCGAAACCTGTACAAGCAGTTCGCAGAGCTGCGCCAGCGCATCGGTCTGGTCCCGCAGGACGACATCCTGCACAAGGAACTGACCGTCAAGAAGGCCCTCAAGTACGCGGCCAAGCTGCGCTTCCCCGCGGACACCACGCAGGCCGAGCGCTCGACCCGCATCGACGAGGTGCTGCGCGAGCTCAAGCTCGACATCCACAAAGAGAAGAAGATCACCTCTCTCTCCGGTGGCCAGCGCAAGCGCGTCTCGGTGGCTCTGGAGCTGCTCACCAAGCCGTCGCTGATCTTCCTGGACGAGCCGACCTCCGGCCTCGACCCGGGCATGGACCGCGACGTCATGCAGCTGCTGCGCGGCCTCGCCGACGACGGCCGCACGGTCCTCGTCGTCACGCACTCCGTGGCCGAGCTGGCCATCTGCGACAAGCTTCTGGTCATGGCGCCCGGCGGCTCGGTGGCCTACTTCGGCCCGCCCGAGGAGGCGCTGAACTTCTTCGGCTACGACACATGGGCCGATGTCTTCTCCGCCTTCGAGAACTACCGCGACTACGACTGGGCGGGACGCTGGAAGGGCTCGCAGCACTACCAGATGTACGCCGCGGACATCGACGCGGTGGCTCCGCAGTCCGTAGGCATGCCGACCGCCCAGTCGATGCGGCCGCAGAAGCCGCAGAGCTGGATCTCCCAGCTGACCACGTTGGTCCGCCGGTACGTGGCGGTGATCGTGTCGGACAAGGGCTTCCTGGCACTGAGCGTGCTCCTGCCGGCGGTGCTCGGCGCGGTGAGCCTGCTCATCGAGCCGGGCCAGGCGCTGACGGCCAACCCACCGCGGGCCAACGGCGTGATCCAGCCCAACGGCACCACCACCACCGTCCTGCTGATCCTCGCGGTCGGCGCCTGCTTCTCCGGCGCCGCCAACTCCGTCCGCGAGCTGATCAAGGAACGGGTGATCTACGAGCGGGAGCGCGCCACCGGCCTGTCCCGGTCCGCGTATCTGATGTCCAAGGTGATCGTGCTCGGTGTGATCACGATGCTGCAGGGCGCGATGATGGGCGCGATCGGGTTCGGCACGCGTGAGCTCCCGAAGGAGGGGCTGGTCCTCGGCAGCTCGGTGCTGGTCGAACTCGCGCTGCCGATCATGGCGCTCGGCTTCGCCGCCATGATGTTCGGGCTCGTCATCTCCGCGCTGGTGAAGACGGCCGAGAAGACGATGCCGCTGCTGGTGATGTTCGCGGTCGCCCAGCTGCCCTTCACCGGGTGCCTGCTCATCCTGAACGGCGCCATCGGGGTCAACCAGGTCTCGTATCTGTTCCCGTCGCGCTGGGCCGTCGCCGCCGCGGGCGCGACGCTCGACTTCAACAAGATCTTCCCGGACCAGGACGATCCGTCGAACACGGACCCGCTGTGGGAGAACACGGTCGCCGCCTGGACCCTCGACATGGCCGCGCTGATCACGCTCGCCGTGATCTGCGGCGTCCTGGTCGCCCGCTTCCTGCGCCGCCACGAGCCGGAGGTCATGCGCAACTAGCACCAGAGCCCGCGCGGCCGAGTGGTTCGAGTGGTTAGCGGCCGAGTGGTCCGAGGACACGTGAAGGGCGGCACCCCGGTGGGGTGCCGCCCTTTCGGCGTATGACTCAGAGGTCCGCGCAGACCTTTAGTACGCGCTGTCGACGTTGTCTATCGAGCCGTACCGGTCCGCCGCGTAGTTGGCGGCGGCGGTGATGTTGGCGACCGGGTTGTACTGGCTCTTGGCCGTGCCGGCGACGTGGTACGTGTCGAAGGTCGGCTTGATGACCTGCAGCAGACCGATCGACGGGACGCCGTTGATGGCGTTGATGTCCCAGCCGTTGATCGCGTTCGGGTTGCCCGAGGACTCCCGCATGATGTTGCGGTGCAGGCCCTCGTAGGTGCCCGGGATGTTGTGCTTCTTCATGATGTCCAGCGACTGGCGGATCCAGCCGTCGAGGTTGTTCGTGTAGGTCTTCGCGGCGGCAGGCTTGATCGCGGCACGCTTGGCGGACCGGCTCGCGGCCTCCTTCGCCTTGCGGGCGTCCTCCGCCTTCTTCGCCGCGGTGGCCTCGGCGGCCTTCTTCGCGGTGGCGGCTTCGGCGGTCTTCTTCGCGGCCGCGGCCTGGGCGTCGGCCAGCTGACCGCTGAGACCGACGGTCTTGACCTGGAGGTGCTGCGAGGAGAGCGCGGCCGGAGCGGCGGAGACCGACTCGGAGCCGCCGTCCGTGCCGGACGGAGCGAGCGAGAGCGCCACGGCGGTGGCGCCGAGGGTGGCGACACCCGCGAGCGTGAGTTTTCGAGCCTTGGTCAGAGCGGGACGGGGAGCGGTACCGGGAGTGGTGTGCTGCTTGAGCATGCTGTGGGACCTCTTCGAATAGCGCGGAGGTCGCTCTGCGGTCCGGTGGGGACGAATGATGTTTCCGGACCAAACACCGCGGGTAGCAACCTGCGATGTCGGGCGACGTCGGCCATTGTTAGCGGCCCGAATTTTCGCTGGCAAAGGTGTGACGTACGACCCTGGATAGTGGGCCCCAAGTGACAAAACGGGACAGACCTGACGTCTGTCCCGCTCAAGGGGAGTCCCTTTATCTCCTATGTCCGTTCGTACGTGATGTGCGCCCTATGTGCGGGCTCACACCGGCCACGCTCCCGTCTCACCAATAGTTGCTGGAGCAACGCTCTGCGTGAGGGTTCTCGTCCGGCGGCAGGATGAGGTGTACGTCGCCGAACTCGTGCCACAGATAGCGCCCGCGCAGCGCCTCCTCGTACCCGCGGTCGACGGCCGCCCGCCCGGCGATCGCCTCCAGCATCAGCAGATGCGAGGCCTCCGGCTCGTGCAGCCCGGTGAGCAGCCCGTCCACGACCCGCACCCCGCGCTCCGGAGTCACCACCAGACCCGTCCAGCCCTCCGCGGCGCGCACCACCCCGTCGGAACCGGCCGCCGACTCCACCGCGCGTACGGCCGTGGTGCCGACCCCGATGACCCTGCCGTCACCGGCCTTCGCCGCGTTCACCAGCCGCGCCGAGGCCTCCGGCACCAGGAAGCGCTCCGGGTACGGCGGCTCGTGCGCCTCGGCCGAAGCGACCCCGGTGTGCAGGGTGACGGGCGCGAACTGCACGCCCCGGCTCACCAGCTCCGCCACCATCCGCGCGGTGAAGGGCCGCGCCGCACTCGGCATCTCCGCGCTCCCCGCCCCGTCGGCGGACGGCAGCGCGAACACGGTCTGGTACGCGGACAGCGGCTGGTCCCTGTCCGTATAGGAGTAGCGAATGGGCCTCCCGTGCCGCCGCAGGAACCCCAGGACGTCGGGCTCCGAGACCCGCCCCCACCACAGCCGCGCACTCCGCCCCGCGAGCGGTGCCTCCAGTACGAGCCGTACGTCCCCCGGGAGCCGCACCTCCGTCCCCCTGGGTCCGCCCGCACGCGCGCGCGTGGTGCCCCGTCCGTCGGGGTCCCGCAGCTCCACCGCCCAGCGTCCGTCGTCGCCCCGGGTGGAGAAATGCACCACCACGCGTGCGTGCCCGACGCTCCCGTCCACCGCGGCCGCCAGCGTCACGGACGTGTTCACCACGAGCAGGTCCCCGGCCCGCAGACGTCCCGGCAGCTCCACGAACGCGTGATGCGACACCTGTGTCCCGCGTGAGACGAGCAGCCGCACGGCGTCGCGGTCGAGGCCGGGCCCCCGCTGTTCGGCCGGTGCACGGGCGGACAGCTCCTCCGGGACCGCCCTCCTCGCCGGGCCGCGGCCGGCCGGCGGCACTCCCATGGCGGTCGTCATCGCCGCTCCAGCAGGGCCGGCGCGGCATACCGGCCGCTGTCCGGACGCTTGTCGAGCAGCCGCAGGAAGGCCGGTACGACACTCGCAGGGTCGGGCCGCGGATCGTCGTCGTCCGGTACCGCCGCCGCGTACAGGTCCGTACCCATGTCACCAGGGTCGACCGCCCAGACCCGCAGCCCCGGCTCCTCCTCCCCGAGCACCGCCGAGAGATGGTCGAGCGCCGCCTTCGAGGCCCCGTAGCCGCCCCAGGTCTCGTACGCCTCCGCTGCCGCGTCCGAGCTGACGTCGATCACCGCGCCCGCCGGAGACTCCCGCAACAGCGGCAGCGCCTCCTGGACCAGCCCGAGCGCCGCCACCACATTGACCTCCAGCGCGCGCCGCAACCCGTCCAGGGCCAGCGCGTCGAGACGTACGAGCGGTTCGGCGCCCAGCGCGCTCGCGTTGTTCACCAAAAGATCGACACCTCCGAGCTCCCGGGCCGCCGCCACCAGGGCGGCACGGTGCACACCGTCCGTGACGTCCCCGGGCAGCGCCCGCACCCGTGCCCCGTACGTACCGACGGCCGCGGCCGTCTCCTGGAGCGGCCCGGCCGTTCTGGCGTCGAGCACCAGATCCCAGCCGCGCG
Organism: Streptomyces aurantiacus; assembly: GCF_001418335.1. Taxonomy (GTDB): domain Bacteria; phylum Actinomycetota; class Actinomycetes; order Streptomycetales; family Streptomycetaceae; genus Streptomyces; species Streptomyces aurantiacus. Next base: position 7,359 of record NZ_LIPP01000443.1, read on the forward strand.
CCGCCAGCGCCTCGGCGAGCGCACGCCCCAGCCCCTTCGAAGCCCCCGTGATGATCGCTACCGGCATGATCCGTCCCCTTCGCTCCGTGGCCGCCGCTCCCGGCGGCTGCCCTCAACGTAGGAACCCGGAGGCCGGCACCGCCTCGTGCGCGGGCCGCAGAGCGCCGGGGCCCTTCGTCCTAGGTCCAAGAGCCGCCCGACGCCCGGAATCCCGCCACAGGACCTAGGTCCAGGGGACCGGGCCGGGGCCGCCACAGGTCCGATACGCGCTGTCACACCCCGCCGGTACCGTGAGGTCATGAGTCATGGACCCCGGTCGGGCCTGCTCGCGGTGAGCACCGCGCTGCTGGCCATGAGCAGGCACCTGGAGGTGCGCGACGTCCTCAAGACGATCGTCGCCTCGGCCCGCGAGCTGCTCGACGCGCAGTACGCGGCTCTGGGGGTCCCCGACGACCACGGAGGCTTCGCGCAGTTCGTCGTCGACGGCGTCAGCGATGCCCAGTGGAAGGCCATCGGCCCGCTCCCGCGCCAGCACGGCATCCTCGCCGCGATGCTGCACCAGGCCCACCCGGAGCGCCTCGCCGACGTGCGCGAGGACCCGCGCTTCGAGGGCTGGCCCGCCGCCCACCCCGACATGTCCGACTTCCTGGGCCTGCCCATCCGCGACGGCGACGAGGTCATCGGCGCCCTCTTCCTGGCCAACAAGCTGCGTCCGGTGGGGGACGACCCCGCACACCCTCCGAGTCCGAAGGCGGAGGGCGGCTGCGGCTTCACCGAGGACGACGAGGAACTCCTGGGGATCCTCGCCCAGCACGCCGCGATCGCCCTCACGAACGCCCGCCTGTACGAGCGCAGCCGCGAACTCACCATCGCCGAGGAGCGCTCCCGCCTCGCTCACGAACTGCACGACGCCGTCAGCCAGAAGCTGTTCTCCCTGCGCCTCACCGCCCAGGCCGCCGCGACCCTGGTGGACCGCGACCCGGACCGCGCCAAAGGTGAGCTCCAGCAGGTGGCCGCCCTCGCCGCCGAGGCCGCCGACGAACTGCGCGCCGCCGTCGTCGAACTGCGTCCCAGCGTTCTCGACGAGGACGGCCTGGTGGCCACGTTGCGCACCCAGATACAGGTCCTCGACCGGGCCCACTCCGCGCGCGTGACCTTCGAGGGCCGCGGCGTCCGCGCGCTGCCCGCCGCTCAGGAGGAAGCCATGCTGCGGGTCGCCCAGGAGGCGCTGCACAACGCGCTGCGGCACTCGGGCGCGGCCCGTGTCGACGTCACGCTGGAACGGCGCGGCCCGGGTGCCGTCCTGCGCGTCAGTGACGACGGCGGCGGCTTCGAGCCCAGGGCGACCCGCCGCGCGGGCCGCCACCTCGGCCTGGTGTCCATGCGCGACCGGACGAACGGCGTCGGCGGCAGGCTCGCGGTGGAGTCGGCGCCCGGGAAGGGCACCACGATCGAGATGGAGGTCCCCGGTGGCTGACGCAATCAAGGTGCTGCTCGTCGACGACCACCAGGTGGTCCGCCGGGGACTGCGGACCTTCCTGGAGGTACAGGACGACATCGAGGTCGTGGGAGAGGCGTCCGACGGCGCCGAAGGAGTCGCCCGCGCCGAGGAGCTGAAG
>NZ_LIPP01000444.1 GCF_001418335.1 Streptomyces aurantiacus
CCTCTTCAGCGTGTCAACGCCCGCGAATACGCGCCTCCGGGGCAGTACGGGCATGCAGGGCAGTACGGGAATACTGGCCAGCCCGGGAACAGTAGCGATGTGGCCGCGTATTACGCACAGCAGCGCGGCGGTGCACAGCAACAGCAGCAGCGGCGGCGCGGACCGGGGGGTGGGGGTGGGGCCTAGTAACGGGGACTGGACTCCTCGTCCAGACTGATCGTTCGCACCATCGCGAGGCCTGGCATCCTGGCTCTGTCCGGATGCCAGGCCTTCACGCTGTCTGCGGCACGTGGCGATGTCCGGGGCGCCCGCTCGAAGGTGCGGACGAAGAACCCGCCGACGAGCACAAGAATGCAGGCCACCAACGGTGGCCTGCAAACGGCTGTCGCGCCCGTACCTGGATTGATGCGTTGCCCTCGACCGTCGCGTTCCCGGCGCTCAGCTCTTCCGGAAGCTCCACTCGTGGTCGTCGAGGTCGCTGCAGCCGACGACCGTGGTGCCGGCGTGGGCGGCCTTCTTGTCCGACCGGTTCACATCGAGGCACATGTCCCCGCTCCGCTGGTTGCGGATCCAGTGCGTGCCGTTGGGACGCTCGTCCAGCCACCAGAGCTGGTTGTCCTCCTCGTTGCTGGAGTTGCAGTCGAACAGGCCCACCGGTGCCGCGAACCCGGCGGGGCCGTAACCGCCCAGGTCCAGGCAGAGGCCGGACTTGATGTTCTGGATCAGGTACAGGTCGGCCCCGCGAGTGCCGCCGCCCTTGGCGGCCAGATCCAGGGCCCACTCCTGGTTGTCGCTGCTCGACGGACGGCAGGCGCCGTCCTGGACAGGGGTGTCGAACGCGCCTTTGCCTGTGCTGGGAAGGTCCAGGCAGAAGCCGTACTTCTTGTTCTTGATCAGCACCTCGCCGATGGGGATGTCGGAATCGCCCCCGGTTTCCGGGAGGGTTGGCGCCTTCGGTTCCGTCGGCTCCGCCGTCGGCTTCTCCGGTTCCTTCGGTTTCGGCACAACCGATGTCGAGGCCGAAGGCGGTTGCTCTGGCAGCACGTCGGGCGGGGAGTCGGTCGGCGAAGGATCCAGCGTTGTCGACGGGGCCTTGTCCTTGGCCTTGGACGAGTCGGAAGCTCCGCTCTGGTCGTCGCCGTTTCCCGAACTGCCGAGCACGATCAGCGGAACGATGACGACGGCCGCCGCGACGACACCCGCGACCCCGATACCCAAGGGCCGCTT
>NZ_LIPP01000445.1 GCF_001418335.1 Streptomyces aurantiacus
CGCCGACCCCGCCCTCGCCGTCCGGCAGGCCGCCCACCATCCTCGCCACCTCCGGCGGTCACCGGGCCGGGGGCGGCCGGACCATGCTGGAGTTCGACGCGCTGGTGCACCACGCGGTCGAACTGTCGGGCGCCCACGGCCGCCGCCCCCGCGTGATGTACGTCGGCACGGCCATCGGCGACGCCGAGCACTTCACGGCACGCATGACCGAGGCCGCCCGCGTGGCCGGGTTCGACCTCACCCCTCTGCGGCTCTTCCCGATGCCCAACCTCGACGACGTCGAAGGCACCGTCCTCGACCAGGACGTCGTCTGGGTCATGGGCGGCTCGGTGGCCAACCTCCTCGCGGTCTGGCGGGTGCACGGCCTCGACGGCATCTTCCGCGGGGCTTGGCGTTCGGGCGTGGTCCTCAGTGGTGTCAGCGCGGGTTCGATCTGCTGGTTCCAGGGCGGTACGACGGACTCGTTCGGCCCCGAACTCCGGCCCGTGACGGACGCGTTGGGCTTCCTCCCCTACGGCAACGGCGTCCACTACGACACCGACCCGGGACGCCGCCCGTTGGTCCACGACCTCGTGGCGAACGGCACCCTGCCCACCACCCACTGCACCGACGACGGAGTGGGCCTGGTCTACCGCGGCACGGAACTGGCCGAAGCCGTCACCGAGATCCCGGGCAAGGGCGCGTACATCGTGACCCGGGACGGCGACACGGCCACCGAGGAACGCCTGGAGCCGAGACAGTTGCGAAGGGCCGGCTGAGGGACCTACTGCCAAGGGACCCCCTAAGGACGTGCCAAGGCCCGCTCGTGGTCCGCGCCCGGGAGCGACTGCTTCTCGGTCCCGCTCTCGCTCTCGGTCCCGCTCTCGGTTTCGCTCTCGGTCCCGGCCGGTCCGTCCGGGCCCCCGCCTCGCCGGGCCGTGGCGTGCGGCAGTGCCTCGTTCCGCACTCCGGAGAGGATCTCGTGCAGACCGAGGCCCTCCGGGTGCCTGCGGACCGCCCGTACGCACCAGACGACGACGGCCAGGCCGGCGACCGGGGCGAGCAGCAGGGCGAGCCCGGTGGTCGGGTCGGCCGCCAGCGCGTAGGCCACCTCCCGATAGCCGACCCCGCCCGCGACCTCGATCAGGGTGGAGGGATCGGCGCCGGCGGCCGGCAGAGTCGCTCCCGCTATGAACCACACGCCGGCGAAGGGCAGACCGAGCACCGCCGCACGCACCGCGAGCGGACCGTGCCCCGGCCCGCCGCCGCTCCTCGTCACGAGCTTCACCAGCAGGACGTGCTTGCCCGGAGTCGCGCCGCTCCACCGCGGCACCAGCACGAACCACAGCAGCCAGACCGCGGGCGGGACCCACAGCACGGCGTCGGTCCCCAGACCGAGGAGGACGAGACCGCCGACGGCTCCGGTCAGCAGCGCGGCACCCGTCATGTCCAGCAGCAGGGCCAGCAGGCGCCGCCCGAAGGGGACCCGGTGGAGATCGAGCGCGCGGTCGTCCAGGGTGGCCAGGTCGGGCACCACGCGGGCCAGCGGGCCGGCCGCCGCCCAGCCGAGCGCCGCTCCCGCGGTGTTGACGATGAGATCGTCCACGCAGAAGAGACGGTACGGGCACGCGTACAGGCCCCACAGTCCCGTGTACTGGGTGAGCTCGAAGAGGAGCGATCCGGCGAATCCCGCCGCGGTGGCGGCCATCGGCCCCCTGCGGAAGTGGATCCGTACGAAGGCTCCCAGCGGGAGGAGCAGGAGGAGGTTGAACACGGTCTGCCAGACAGCGGAGTTCTCCAGCACCAGAGCGTTGAAGGTGACGCGGTGGTGCGCCTCCTTCCATATGTCCGCGAACGCGGTGCCCGGCATGAACTGGGGATCGGCGAAGGACGGGTACTTGGCGCAGACGTCCACCGACGGGGACGGAAGCGGCACGATCGTCAGGCACAGGGCGGTGAGGGCGTAGTACACGCCCGCGTAGAGCGAGAGCACGCGCCAGCGCGTCATGACACCGTGCCGCCGGTAGATGACGACCGCCGTCGGCACGAACATCAGGAGGGCGAGCCCCGGGAAGATCACGGAGGCCGTACGGATCGGCAGCAGGTATACGTCCGTCATGCGACGCCACTATACACAGCATGTATACATGCTGTGTATAGAGTTCGGGTCTACCGTGGGCCGGCGGCGCTCGGGCCGTAGCCGCCAGGAACGCGGGGCCCGGCAGTGCCGGGCCCCGCGTCGCACTGGCAGCGGCGTCTACTGGATGGTGAAGAAGAACGCGGCGTTCGTGAAGTCGCCGTCCTTGTTGAAGACGCTCACGTAGGCCGTATCCGGGTCGCTGTTGCAGACGCCCACCGGCTTGGTGAACACCCGCACGGACCCGCCCCTGGCCTCGTACCCGTTCAGGGTCCCGGTCGGGATGCTGCGGGCGAGGTCGATGTCCGGGTCGGAGATGTGGACGCAGTAGCGACCTGCGGACGGGTTGGTGACCTCGTCGACGTTCTTGGCGAGCAGTACATCGCCGTTGGCGGCTACCGATGCCGCGGCCTGCGCGTATGGAGCGATCGCCTTCGGGGGGTCGGCTGCGACGGCCGAGCCGGACCCGACCGCCAGCAGGGCGGCGGCGAGAACCGCCGTCGCGGAGAGGCGTTTGCGCATGTGTCCTCCTCGTAGCGCTGTCCGGCACTCGCCGGACAGGACGGGGGAATCCTGGACTCGATCCTCCCAACTCATGCCAAAAGGCCCCTATAAGAATGAGGCTCGCGAAAAGTGACATACCTTGACGCTTGCGCCTGGTAGGGGCTGAGGCGGACAAGGTCACAGAGCCGACCTCGCTGACCGCCATCGGTGTCGTTGGACGCCGCCGAAGGAGTGCGGCCGACCGATCAGGCCCTCATGGGTCGGTTTCGAGGCTGCGATCCATGGTGCGGCGATCCGCCAGTGGTTGTGATGAGGTTCCGGCGCCCCTCTCCGGCGCTCAGGGGCGAGGTGGCCTGTGGCCCGTCGCGGCGGAATTCCGGCCGGTTCGAGACACATGGCCGCGTCGGCTCCTGCACGTGTCCGCGATGGTCGTTCACGCGTGCGGCAGGAACGGCCGTGTGCCGAGTCCCGTCGCCCCGTCAGCAGGCGGGCCCGCTGTCCGGCTCGCACGGCGGTCGCACCGGTCCTCCCCGTTCGGGTTGTGATCGTTCTCGATATCGGCAGCCACTCGTCTTCGAAACTCCCGCTGAGCAGGTGAGATGAACCGGCGTGAAACGGCTGGCCAGGATCGCACGGTTGCGCTTCACCTCCACTGGATCATCACGGTCCGTCCATGGATGAATGCATGGCGTTACATCTTCTTCTCGGTTCCCTCTTCTCGTGGAACCCGACGAAAGGGCACAGCCATGTTTTCGGCCATGCGTAAGACGACGACCACTTCCAGGATGCGGCGGCTGGCCGTCGCGGCCGTCGCGCTCGGTGGCTGCCTGGCACTCGCCGTTCCGACAGGAACCGCCGGCGCGGCGCCCGCCGACCCGGTACCGACCGTGTTCTTCGGCGACTCCTACACCGCCAACTACGGCATCGCTCCCGTGAACAACCAGGACAACGAGAGGGGCTGGTGTTTCCAGGCCACGCAGAACTATCCCGCCGTCGCCACCCGAAGCCTGGCCGGCAAGGGCATCACCCTCGATGTCCAGTCGGACGTCTCCTGCGGAGGCGCGCTCGTCGAACACTTCTGGACCGAGCAGCAACTGCCCTTCGGCGCCGGGAGGGTCCCGGCGCAGCAGGACGCACTCAAGGAAGACACCAAGCTGGTCGTGGGCGGCATGGGCGGCAACACGCTGGGCTTCACCAGCATCCTCAAGCAGTGCTCCGACGAGCTCCGCAAGCACCCTCTGCTGCCCGGAGAGCCGGTGGACCCGGACCAGCCGGCCGGCGAGTGCCGGGACTTCTTCGCCTCCGACGACGGAAAGGCATGGCTGGACGACCGGCTCCAGCAGGTCGAATGGGACCTGGAGCAGCTGCTCCAGCGCGTGAGCTACTTCTCCCCGGGCGCCGAGCGTGTGCTGGTCGGCTACCCCAGGCTCGTACCCGAGGACACCACCAAGTGCCTGACCCCGGCCCCCGGCCAGACGGAACCGCCGTTCGCCGACACTCCCAAAGACGCGCTGCCGCTCCTGGACCAGATCCAGAAGCAGCTGGACGACGTCATGAAGAAGGCCGCCGCGGATGACGGTGCCGACTTCGTGGACCTCTACGACCGCACCGGGAACAACACGGCGTGCGACGGCGCCGACCGGGGCATCGGCGGCCTGCTGGAGACCTCCAAGCTCGACATCTTCGGCCAGCCGCTCCCGTGGTACGCACACCCCAACGAGAAGGGCCGTGACATCCAGGCCAAGCACGTGACCACCAAGATCGAAGAAGTCCTCAACCGCTGACCCGCGACACAGCCGCTTTCCCCGCATGAACGAAGCCCCAGGCCCCGCCCCCATCGGCCTGGGGCTTCGTGGACGGTGCGTCGTTGCCGGAATGCGCTGCCGTCGGCTGTGACCGCAAGGCCCAGCGTTTCCAGCGACTGCGCACCCTCCGATACGCATTGCAGTACGAGTTCACGGGCGAATGAACGACTCTAGCGGGCCGTGGTACTCACCACGTCCGCCACCACGCAGCTCACGTTGTCCGGGCCGCCGGAGGCGTTCGCTCCCGCGACCAGGGTTCGTACCGCCTCGGCCGGTTCGGGGGCCGTCGTCAGTGTCTCCTTGAGGGTGTCCTCGGAGACGACCGCCGACAGCCCGTCCGAGCACAGCAGATAGCGGTCGCCGGCGCGGGCGTCGTGCAGACGCACGTCCGGGGCCGGGGCGGGGGCCGGAGGCGAGGCGGGCCGGCCGCCCGTCAGCGCCTTCAGGAGCAGAGCCCGCTGCGGATGGACCGTGGCCTCCTCCGGGGTCAGGCGGCCCTCGTCGAGCATCGACTGGACCACCGTGTGGTCGTGGGTGATCCGGAAGAGGCCGCCGTCGCGCAGCAGATAGGCGCGGGAGTCGCCGATGTGGACCAGGGCCAGCTGGGAGCCGGTCCACACCATCGCCGTGAGGGTGGTGCCGACCTCGTCCGTCGGCCCCGCCACCTCCCGGACCGCCTCCGTGGCCCCCTGGACCGCGTCCTCCAGCAGGTTGAGGACGCTCCCGGCGGGGAGCGGTTCGTCGTCGAGAAACTTGAAGGCCTCTACCGCGGCCCCGCTCGCGGGCGCGCCCCCGGAACCGAAGCCGTCCGCGACGGCCAGGACGCGAGCCCCCGCATACGCCGTGTCCTGGTTGGCGGGGCGGACGCGGCCGGTGTCGGAGAGGGTGGCACAGCGCAGTTCCAGCATGGTGGTCTCCTTGCTCGGATCACTTGAAGTGCTTGAATCGCTCTGACAAGGCCCCGCGAGGGGTCTTGTGAGGTGGTCGACGAGGAAGGACGCCAGGTCGCGGCGGGATGCCGTCTCCGCCTCGACCCGTGACCAGAACGCGCGGATCTCCCGCGCCGCGTCCGCCGGTCCGAGCGCGCGGACCTCACGGATCTCGGCCAGCGGCATACCGAGCCGGCGCAGCCACGCCACCAGGCGCGCCTGCTCCAGCTGCTCGGGCGCGTAGTAGCGGTAGCCCGTCTCCGAGTCCACCCGCGCGGGACGCAGCAGCTCCAGCTCGTCGTACAGCCGAAGCGCCTTCGGCGACAGCCGGCAGGCCTTCGAGAAAGCCCCGATCGTCATCATCTCCCTGTGCGCCCCTTCCTTGTGCCCTTCCTCGTCCTGCCACCGATGCTGTGGCCTCACCGAAGGGGAAGGTCAAGCGGCCCGTACCGGTTCCCGGGGCGGTTGTTAGCCTGCGAGCGGTACGAACCGGTACCAGCGGAGTCGAGCCGACACACCCATGAGGAGCCCGCCGTGACACGCAGCACGCCCCGCGTCGCACTGGTCACCTGCCAGGAGATACGGGAGTCGGGGTACGACCGTGACCTGCCCGTTCTCGCGGACGCGGTGCGGAAGGCGAAGGCGGGGGGCGCGGGGGCGGACGTCGCCGTCGTCTCCTGGGACGATCCCGACGTCGAGTGGGGCGGCTTCGACCTCGCCCTGATCCGCTCCACCTGGGACTACAGCTGGCGGCCCGCCGAGTTCCTGGCGTGGGCCGACCGGTGCGGGGCCGCCACGGCTCTGGCCAACCCGCCGGAGGTCGTGCGGTGGAACGCCGACAAGCGGTACCTGGGCGACCTGGCCGCCGCCGGCGTGCCCGTCGTCGACACCCGCTACCTCGCCCCGGGCGACCCGGCGGACCCGGCGGGGCTGCCCACCGACCGCGAGTTCGTCGTCAAGCCGACCTCCGGAGCCGGAGCCCGGTACGCGGCCCGCTACACGCCCGAGGAGCACGGGACCGCCGTACGGCACCTGGAGCGGATGCACGCCGAAGGGCTGACCGCGATGGTGCAGCCGTACGTACGGAGCATCGACACGGCGGGCGAACGGGCCCTGGTGTTCTTCGGCGGGCGTTTCCTGCACGCCATCCGCAAGGGTGCCGTCCTCGAACCCGGCACCGCGTTCGACGACGACAAGGTGCCGCACCCGAACCTGCGGACCTGGCAGCCGAGCCCCGCCGAACTCGCCGTCGCCGAGCGGGCGCTGGCCGCCGTGCCCGGCGCCCCGGAGCTGCTCTACGCCCGCGTGGACCTGGTGGACGGCGACGACGGGACACCCCGCGTCATGGAACTGGAACTCGTCGAGCCCAACCTCTTCCTCTTCCTGCACGAGGCCTCCGTACCGGTCGTCGCCGAGGCCGTCGTCGCCGAGGCGGCCGGCAGGGCCGCCCTCCGGTGACGGGTCGGTCCCGGATCACGGACCGGTGACCGCCACCCGCTGAAGCAGTCCCCAGGTGAACTCCGCCGCACAGTCCCGCCGTACGCCCGAGCCGTCCGGCGCCGTGAACGCCAGCCCCCACCGCGTCGGCGCCGACCCCTCCAGCGGCCGGGCCGGTGCGAAGGCGCGGGCGGCCTCGTCGACCGTGCAGGACCAGGGCGTCAGGTCGTCCAGTGCGCGCAGCTCGGGGGAGGGGGCGCCCGGGGCACGGACCAGCCACTCGTTCCAGGCCACGCCGCCCGGGGCCACCAGCACCTCGAAGCGGAGGTCCGGCCAGAGAGGGACCGGCCACAGGAACGCCTCGCAGGACAGGTCGCCGATCCGCCGGAGTGTCACCGACTCGGGCTCGCCCAGGATTGAGCGGTAGCGCGCCACCGAACCCCGGCTTCGGGGCGCGTGCCGCATCGCCTGCCAACGGCGGTTGGCCTCGCGCATCTCCGCGATCGAGGCGCCCAGCGCGTGGCGGGCGTCCTCCACGAGGTCCGCGTTGTGGTCGGCCATGCGGCGCAGCAGGACGAGCTGGAAGTCGAGCGGGGTGAACGGCGTGAGCGGGCTAGCCGGTCGCTTGGCGGGAGGCATGCGTCCCATCGTGTCGTACGTGCCGTGCGCGCCGCTCGCCCGGGCGCCGGCCGTCCGGGAGGAAGAGCACCGAGTTCACGTACCGGACGTACCCCCGGCCCCGGAACGGCAGCACTCTGCGCAGCAGGCCGTGGGCGACCACGTGCGCGGTGCGTGCCTGGTGGGCCTCCAGGTCGAAGGAGGACAGCGGCAGCCAGGTGTCGCCGGGCAGCACCCAGCCCGCGTAACCCCGATCGGCGAGGTGGGAGACGACCGTGTCGACGGGCTGGATACGGGCCTCCAGCTCGATGAACAGGGCCGGGCGGTCCCGGGTGAGGAGGTTGCTCGCGCCGCGCAGCACCGCGAGTTCGCCACCGTCCACGTCGATCTTGATGAAGCCGACGTCGCGGAGGTTAAGGCTGTCCAGGGTGAGGCAGGGGACGTCCAGGGCGCGGGCGTGGATGTCCCGCCGGACGAGGGACGAGACACCCCGGTCGCCCTGATCGCCGGGCGGCAGCCAGAGGCGTGCCGTGCCGGCCCTGTCGCTCGCGGCGGCGCGGACGACCCGGACGTTCCCGGGGGTCACGGTGGTGAGCAGCCGGGCCAGGTGCGGGACCGGCTCGACCGTCACCACGCGGTGTGCTTGGTTCGCGAGACGGCGGGTCCAGGGGCCGTACCAGCCACCCACGTCCACGGCGGTGCCGCAGCCGCGCGGGCAGAGGTCGCCGAGCCGGGCCAGTTCGGGCTCGAAGCGCGGATAGACGGACCTGGCGGCAGCGGCGACCAGCCGCACCGGCACGTAGGGGACCAGACGGGCTGCCAGGGTCATGGGGTCATCGTCCCCGGGAGCGGGGCGGAGCCCGCGGAACCTCCGCTGATGCGTCGCAGCAGCTGTTCGTGCTCCTCGTCCGTCACCTGTTCGCCGGAGGACGGGAGGAGTTGCGGGATGCCGTCCACGATCGGGTAGCGGCGGCGCAGACGCGGGTTGTAGAGAGCGTCCTCAGTGCCCTCCGGCTCCTTTTCCAGGAGATGCAGCGGCCCCTTGTCCAGCGGGCACGCCAGAATCCTCAGCAGCGGGTCGTCGGGGTTCATGATTACTCGTCAACTCCCTTGGAACGGGGGGTGATGGGTGCGATGGGCGCGGTGGGTCGTGCTTGGGCATCACCAGCAGTACGGAGACCGCCAGCGCCGTACCGCCGATCCGCAGTGACAGGCGCAACGGGTCCTCGGGCAGCGTCTCGCCGAACGCCAGCGTGCCGAGCACCGCCGTGAACAGGCAGGTCACCGTCGTGCAGACCGGCACGATCAGCGAGGCCCGGCAGCGCTGCAACGCCGCCTGCGACATGACCAGGCCGAACGCCCCGGTGAAGAGCAGGAGATACGGGTACGGGGAGCGCAGCAGACCGAGCGCCGCGCCGCCGAACCCGCTCGCTCCGAGGACGCCGAGGTGGCTCGACACCCCCTTGATGGCCAGCGAACTCACCCCGTACAGCAGGCCCACCGCCACGCCGTACTCGACGCCCGTCGTCGGCATGCGGTGCCGGTGGCGGGCGCGGCGCTCGGCGGACCCGTACAGCCAGACGCCCAGCGCGAGCGACGGTACGCAGAGCAGCAGGATCAGCGGGGCGGGGGCGCCGCGGCTGACCGTGTCGGAGCCCTCCTTCAGGGAGAGCACCACCATGAGGAGCGCGAGGAGGATCGCACCGAGCGCGTACCGCTCGCGGCCCGAGGTCTCCTCGCCGAGCAGCACCGAGGAGAGCAGTACGAGGATGACGAGGCCGGAGACGAAAATGCCCTGCGCGGCGGCGATCGGCAGGGTGCGGTAGACGACGAGCTGCGCGCCGAAGCCCGACGCCAGGGCGAGGGACCCGCCGATCCACAGCGGACTGCCGAGAACCAGCCGCAGGAGCCGGGTCGGCCGGCGGACGCTCACCTCGGGCAGCGCCGCCAACGCCCGCTTCTCCAGGACGAATCCGGCGCTGTAGAGCAGGTTCGCCAGCAGGGCCGCGGCCACTCCCCACCACACGGGCTACGTCCTTCGCGCGTGCAGCAGCAGGATCGAGGCCAGTGACGGGGCACGGCACGCCAGCCGGTCCAGCGGGCGCAACGGCCTCGGTACGCCGTGGAAGGGCGCACCCCGTAGCCGTACGACCTCGAAGCCCGACGCGGTCACGAACTCCCGCAGCGCGCGGGCCGTGCAGAGCCGCAGATGCCCCACCACCTCCGAGCCGGGGCGGCCGTGGATCGCGCGCAGGCTCACCTCCGAGAAGACGGGCTGGACACCGGCGAGGAGCAGTGCGCGGTTGTACCAGGCGGCCAGGTTCGGTGTGGAGAGCATGAGATGACCTCCCGGGCGCAGAATCCGGTGGATCTCGTCGAGCGCCGCGTCCGGGTCGACGAGGTGCTCCACGACCTCGCTGAACAGGACGGCGTCGGCACAGGCTGCCCTGAACGGCAGCCCGCCGTCGGTGAGTTCGCCGCGCACCGCGTACGGGAGTCGGGTGTGGGCGCGTCTGAGGGCGTCCTGGGACCAGTCGACGCCGACGACGTGGTGGCCGGCGAGGAGCGGTGCGGCCGTCGCGGCGGCGGTGCCGTCGCCGCAGCCGATGTCGATGACCGTGCGCGGGCCGGACGCGGCCGGGCCCAGCGCGGCGGCGAGCATCCGGGCCTGGCGCAGGCTGCGGGGCGTGCCGGAGGCGACCGGGACGGCCGGGTCCTCGTAGAAGTCCCGTAGTCCGTGGTCCCGGGGTCCGTGCGGAGTTCCGCGAGGTGGGGCCGTGGTCATGGGGCGCTCCCCGTCGTCTGTTCCGTCGCGTGGAGGTAGTGCTCGAAGAGGTCGCGGAGGTGGTGCCCGTCGCCGTGGCTCAGCAGGGCGCGGGACCAGCGGAGCGCCACGTGCAGGCGGCCCGCCGTGGAGGCCGTCGTCACCGTCAGGCCGCGCGGCATACGGGCGGGCGCCGAGAACCAGACGGCGCCCGCCCGCCCGGCCTCCTCGCCGAAGTCGAGGGCGTACGGGACGCGGCCGATGTTGCTCAGCAGCGTGGTCGACGTCCAGGGCCCGGCGGCCTTCCGCAGCCCTCTGGTGAACGCGGCCCGCCAGGCGACGGGGACCACCGGAGCCGTCAACAGCGCAGCGCCGTGGCCGAGTTGGGGTCGCGGCTGGGCCTTGAGGGCGCGGGTGCGGTCCGCCGTACGGCGCAGCAGCGCGGCCATGTCCGAGGCGTCCAGCTCCTCGGGGGCGAACGGCACCTCGACCAGCCGGGTGCCGTTGCCGATCGGCATGTCCGCGGCGCGCGAGCGGTCGTCCACCGGCATCGTGATGCGCAGCGGACGCGGACGGGCCCCGTGCTCCCGGTTCCAGTGCGTGAGCATCAGGGCGGTGGCGGCCATGAGCTGGTCGTTCACGGTGTACGGGGAGCCCTTGGGCCGGCGCGGGACGCTCAGCTCGGTGACGAGCATGCCGTTGCCGTGGGGCAGGGGAGGCTCGGGAGTCCCCCGCGCCACCCGGGCCGGCGGCGCCCAGGCGGAGGCCCAGGTGGAGGGGGTGTCGGGCGCGCGCGGCGTCTCGGCGGTCGTCGTGCGGGTCGGCGGCGCCGCCGGGGAGTTGTCCCGGCCGCCGTACAGCTCCGCCGCGGTCGCCAGGACCCGCAGGCAGGCCGGGCCGTCGAGGGCGGTGTGGTTGATGGTGAGGAACAGGACCGTGCTCTCCGAGCTCTCCGAACCGCCGGTCCTGCCGATGCCCTCAGTGCTGTCGGTCTCCGGCACGCGGACCACCTCCAGCCGGATCGGTGGTGAGGCCGAGAGCGGCGGGGCGTCGCGCAACGCCCGGTCCCTGGCGTGCTTCAGCGCGTCCCGGTCCGGCGCCGGGAAGAGGACGGCCTCCACATCGGCTTCGGGGGTGAGTTCCCACTCGTACCGTCGCCCGTACCAGGGGCGCGCCGCCTCGCGCATCAGGATGCGGGGATGGCGGTGCAGGGCCCCGGCGAAGGCGCTGCGCAGGCGATCCGGGTCGAGGCGGCCCGGGAGGTGGACCTCGATGTGGACGGTCTCCGGCTCCTCCTCCTGGAGGCAGTGGCGGGCGACCTCGTCCACCACGGGGAACGGGACGCGGGCGGGCGGCTCCACGGGCCCGCCCGTACCGTCACGGGCCGGATGGTCCAGCGTGGTCATGTGGGTTCACCCTCCCCGGTGTCCTGCGTGCGCCCCGTGTGCCCTGTGTTCCCCGGTCCGCGGGCCGACAGCGTCGGGCCGGACTCGGTCCGCGGCGGCTCCGTCGGCGCGAAGGGCGGTGGCGGCGCACCAGGCGCACCCGGCGCCCCCGGGGCCGCGGACGCGGCGGTCGCCCCGGGGCCCGCGTTCCCGCCCCGCCGCCGCTGCGGCAGGGGCTGCGTCGGAGCCTCGTGCCCCGGCAGCGGAGGTAGCGGCGGCAGAACTCTCGTGTCCGGCAGACGGGTGTCCTGGCCTCCGCCGCCCTGGCCTCCGCCACCCCGGCCGCCATCGCCCCGGCCTCCACGCCCCCGGGTGCCGTACGACGCCTCGCCGACCGACACCAGCCCCGCGAACAGGCCGATCAACGCAAGCAGTTGGGCCGTACGCCCGAACGCTCCGGCACCCTCGGGGACGGGCTCCCCGGCCCCCGTCGCGGCGGCGATCCCGGCCCCCGCGAGCGCGAGGAACGCGAGGGGCACCAGCAATGCGTGCCGTCGTCTGGCGAGCAGCGCCAGCACCGGCACCAGCAGCGCGAGGAACCCGGCGATCGCGATCCCGACGAGGGTGAGCGCGACCGTGCCCAGGATCAGTCCGGGCGGAGGCGGCACCGACGAGGGCGCGTCGGGGGCGGACGCGTTCGGGTCGGACACGTCCGGGTTGGGTGAGCGCCGCCGGAAGAGGACCAGGCCCGCGAGTACGAGCACCCCGATCCCGCCGCCGATCAGCCCGGCCTCGTACACCGTGGACGGCTCGTACGAGAGCTTCACCGTGCCGCCCTCGCCCGCCGGTATCCGCCAGCCCTGCTGCCAGCCGTCGAGGCGTACCGGGTTGAGTTCGCGGCCGTTGAGCGTGGCCTTCCAGCCGTCGTTGAAGTTCTCGTACGTCGTCAGGTACGAGGCCGCGCCCGAGCCGACGGTCACCTCGCGGCGGTCGCCGAGCCAGTCCCGTATGCCCAGTTCGCGGTCGACCGCGGTGGGCGTGGTGACCGTGCCGCGGGTCAGGGTCACATCGGTGACGGCCAGTGGTCCTGCGTCGCCCGCCTCGACCCGGTGGGCGCCCGAGTCGAGTGACAGTTCGGCGTCCGCGCGCCCCTCCTGGCAGAGCGTGAGCTCGATCGGGCGCCGTTCCACGAGGTCGCCCACCGTGCCCTTGGCGCTCGTCTCGTACAGCTCGTCGTCGACGGCGAGGGTCGGGCCCTTGCCGCAGGGCAGGTCGAAGGTGCGGGAGGAGAGGGCCTTCGGGGTGCGGTAGCGGTCGTCCAGGGCGGGGATGTACGCCTCGGTCAGGCCGACCGGCAGTTGCAGGTCCTCGTCGGCGAGCGGGTTGTGGACCGTCATCGGGGCCGTCTCGGTGACGGTGATGTCGAGCCGGTCCGTGGTGATCGGGTCGAAGCGGACGGCGCCGTTCTCGTCGACGCCGGCGATCGTCGAACCGGTCGGGGAGCTGATGTTCACCTCGGTCGGCCGGGTGGAGAGGCCGCCGGCCGGGGCGAGGACGATCTCGCCCACCTCCTGCTCGTCCGGCCAGCGCAGGTGGATGGTCGGGTCGTCCCCGGCGATCCACGCGGTGGTCAGGTCGCCGTCTGTGAGGTTGCGCGGCGACAGACCGGTGCCGAGCCGGGCCGTCGAGCCGGCCGTGGCGGTGATCCGGTCGCGCTGCTCGGGCGCGACGTCGTACAGCAGCGCGTCGAGCGCGTCACCCGGTACGGGGACCGCGCTCGCCTTCACCGCGTACGTGCCCGAGGCCGGGGAGGTCCAGCGGCGGTGCAGCCCGGCCTCCGTGCCCGTCGGAGAGAAGCCGCCCGGGTCGGACGCCCGGTGCAGGGAGATCGTCTCGGCGGTCGCGTCGGCGTTCTCAGCGTTCCCGGCGTCCGTCGGGAGCCGCAGCATGCGGGTCACCTGGACGTCCGGGACGCTGATCTCGGAGAAGCCCGCGCCGGACAGGCCCACATGCCGGGCCACAGAGTCGACCACCGTGACCTTCAGCCAACTTGACGGGCCCTCAGGGGACTTGATGCGCTGCCGGGAGCCGTCGGCGCGGAGCGTGCTCGTCTGCGAGCCGCGCTCCGTCTCCACGCGCACCCGGGTCGGCGCCGAGCGCACACTGTCCTGCGGCAGCGGCGTGACCCGGATCGACGACGGGATCTCCGTCTCGTCCGTGAAGCCGATCCGCAGCCACTGCCCGTCCGCCGAGCCCGCCGCGCCCTCGGCCCACGCCGTGTCCGGGTTGCCGTCGAAGGCGTTGACCGGGTCGTACTGCGGGAGATGGAACAGCCAGTTGCCGCTCGACGACGCGGTCACCGAGTGCGCCCCGCGCAGCTCGGCCACCGTCTGGTGCCGTATCCCGTCCGTCGGCAGGATCTGGTGCGGCTTCTGACCGGCGTCCTGGAAGCTGCCGGAATGATTGCGTTCGTCACGGGTGTACGTGTACGAGGTGTTGGCGTTGACCAGGCCGAACCGGGTGTCGGCGCGCCGCAGCCCGTCACCCACCACCTGGAGTGCGGGGGAGCCGAGACCGGGATGGTTGTCGCCGGTCAGTACGGTCGCCCGGTCCCGCAGCGTCGGGTCCGCGGCCAGCGGCAGCAGCGCCTCGGGCCCGCCCGACACCACGGCCGTGTCGGCGACGGCCTTCAGCCCGGCCTGGCCGGGGCGTGGCACGTCGGCGGCCGGCTCGTAGATCTCGACGGCCCGCTGCCGCGGATACAGGCCCTCTATCTGGATGGGGGTGTTCTCCGCGATGCGCCCGCCCGTCATCAGCGGGCCGAAGCCGGTCGTGCGCCGGTAGCCCGACTCCTCCAGGGTCCGCTTCACGGTCGTGGTCGGTACGTAGCCGAGCTGGTCCGGGTCGAGATCGTTGCGCACGACGACGTAGTGGACGCCGGCCCGGCTCAAGTAGTCGGCCAGGCCCGGGACTTCGCCGCCCGTCAGCAGGGATTGCTCGACCGCGTCCATCGTGCGCCGGTTGCCCGGGGTGCCGAACGGTACGTAGTCCCGCTGGGCCCAGCGGGAGTCGGCGAGCACGTCGAGGGGCTGGTCGATGGGAGAGCCCCAGGTGTAGATGCCGTGCGCGGTGGCGGGCACCACGAGGGCGCGGGAGTCCGGCGAGTACTTCTCCAGCCAGTCCGCCGTGGTCCCCCAGTACTTCGGCAGCTCCTGGAACGAACCCGGCGCCAGGATCGATCCGTTGAGGTACGGCCAGGCGAGGCCGGGCAGTACGAGGACCGCCGCGACAAGTGGCGCGTACCGGCGTCCGCGTACCGGACGGGCGCCCCGGGTCCGGGCGGCGACGCCGACCAGGTGCGTCAGCCCGAGGACCAGCGCGAGCGCGAGCCCCGTCTGGAATTTGTAGATGTTGCGGAAGGGGACGAGGCCGCCGTTCAGCCAGTCCTGGACCACCCCGTGGAAGGGCGCGCCGAACGAACCGCCGTAGCCGGCCAGGGTGATGAGCGCGACCGACAGCACGGTCAGCACCAGCCACCGCCGCTCGGGCAGGTCCCGCCGGGCCAGCCCGGCCAGGCCGAGCCCGGCCGCGAGGGCCGAGGAGATGATGACGACGGCCGAGGCCGCCACGGTCCAGCCCGCGGGCAGCCAGGCCTCGCCGAAGTGCAGATACGCGACCCAGTTCCCGGCGCCGCGCAGCGCCTCCGTCGCCGACATGGTGTCCGTGGTCGTCTGGGAACTCTCCACGTACGGAAGGAAGTTCTCGCCGTAGATGCCAAGGACCAGCAGCGGCACGACCCACCAGGCCGTCGCCAGGAGCACGCCCGGCACCCACCAGGTGATCAGCTTGCGTCGGCGTGGGCCGCGCGGGCGCGACAGGAGGTAGAGACCGACCGGCAGCAGGGAAGCCAGGGTCGAGGCCGCGTTGACGCCGCCCATGAAGGGGATGACCAGCGCCGAGCGCATGGCGGCGACCCGGGCGCTGTAGCGGTCGTCCGTCAGCGGCAGCAGCACCCACGGCAGGAAGGCACCGGGCAGCGCGGCGGCCGAGGTCGAGCCGACGACGACGGTGAACACCGGCCACAGCGCGTACACCACCGCGCCGAGGAGCCGGGACGCGGAACTGCCGACGTCCAGCCGCTCCGCGAGCCGCAGCGCGCCCCAGAAGGCGACCGCGACGATGAGCGACATCCACAGCCGCTCGGCCAGCCACACCGGCAGGCTGATCAGATCCGTCAGCCAGTAGTAGGGCAGCATCGGGAAGGCGTAGCCGACGTACTGGTCCGCGATGCCGCCGAAGCCGCCCTGGTCGTGCCACAACTGGCCCAGGTCGGACACGAATTGGCGGGGGGCGAGCGCGACACCGAGCTTCGTGTCGAAGGTCTGCCGGCCCGGGTCCACCGCCAGGAACAGCACGAGGACCACGGCCCAGAACCCCAGCAGCCACCTCCTCGACCGGGGGCCCTGCGGAGGGCCGGGGTCCGGGGCGAGGCGTCTCTTATACACATCTTACGCT
>NZ_LIPP01000446.1 GCF_001418335.1 Streptomyces aurantiacus
CCGGATTCGAACCGGCGCTACCGCCTTGAGAGGGCGGCGTGCTAGGCCGCTACACAACGGGGGCCTTGCAGAGTTGGCCTCTGCGATGCAGATAAGCTCTGCGAGCTGGCCTACCAGGACTCGAACCTAGACTAACGGAACCAGAAACCGTCGTGCTGCCAATTACACCATAGGCCACTGAAACTCAACCCCGGTGGGGATTTTGTTTTAGCTTGCGCCTCCGGCCTGCGGCCTTTCGGCCCACTGTCCGGCGACGCAGGAAGAACATTACCCGAAGGTGGACGGCGCTCCAAAACGGGTATCGGGCCGGCGGACCGCCCACCGGTGTCCGGGTGGTCCCCGACGCAGGCGACCCTGCGCGGCCCCGCCGGCGCACGACTTCGACGGTCGTACGCCGACGGTGCCGCCGGACCGCTCCCGGCAGCGCTGTCCCGGCAACGCGGTGTCCGGGTGCGTCAGTCGCGTCAGTCGCGTCAGTCGACGGTTGTCGTGCCGGTCTGCGTGAGGGCGGCTCCCTGGCCGTCGCGCGGCTCGGCGGTGAGCTGCCAGGTGTAGGTGCCTCGGGGCACTCGCGTACCGGTGTCCGTCGTGGCGTTCCAGGACGGGCGGACCGCGGCGGCCGTCGAGGCGCCGGTGAGGGTGCGGACGGTGGTGCCGGAGCTGTTGCTCAGGGTCAGGGTCCAGGCCGACGGCTTGCTGAGCTGCCACACGGGACGCCACGGGTCCGCGATGGTCGGGCCGGGCTGCGGGTCGGTCTGGGCCTCCATCCGGGCGAGCGGCGAGGTCGGGACGTTCGCGGTGACGATCGCCACCCGGCCGTTCTCGGTGAGGTACGCGACATTGCCGCCGAAGCGGTCGACGGCCCAGCGGCCGGTGTGGCCGCCGGTGTTCTGGTCCGCGGTGGGCAGCACGGCCACGGTCCGGGTCGTCGCCGTACCGGTGTGGAAGTCCGTGAGCAGCAGTTCGTGGCTGGTGCGGTTCTCACGGACCAGGTAGCCGTCGGCGAGGCGGGACGGTCCTGCCGGGACCGTGATGTTCCGGCCCGTGGCGCGGTCGTGGACGCCGGCGGGTCCCGCGGTGCCGCAGGTCCAGTACAGCCAGGTGTTGACGGCCTGGAGCTCGCTGGGGGTGCAGGGTGCGCCCGTCGCGACGGTGGCCGCGTTCGTCTTCGACTTGAGGTCGTACCCGACGACGCTGCCCTGGGTGGTGCCGGGGGTCCACAGGCGCTGGCCCCAGACCGCGGCGGCGCTGCGGGTGCGGTTCAGCGCGGTCTGGCCGTCGGCGCCGCTCGGGAAGTCCGCGACCTTCTGCACGCCGGCCGGGCCGCCGTTGTAGAGGACGTACCGGCCGGTGCCGGCGCCGATGCGTCCTGCGGAGTCCCCGGTGGGTTCGGTGGACGTGGTGGTGCCGAGCCCCGCGACGTGCACGGACTCCTTGCCGTCCGTACCGGTTGACAGGTAGGCGAAGCGGCCGTCGCCGAGCGCCTCCAGCTGCGGGCAGGCCGCGTCGCCGCCGAGGCACGGCGAGGAGGTGACGAACGAGCTCCTGGGGTTCTGGATGCCGGTGGGCTTTCCGTCGGTGTCCAGCGGGACCGCGTACACGGCGTCCCCGCCGCTGTTGGCGGTCGCGTTGCCGTACATCAGCAGTTCGCCGCCGGCGATCATCAGGCCGTCCACCGTGGCGCGGACCGGCGGCACGGTGAAGACCGGCTCGGCCGCGACGTCGCCGTCGGCGGTGGGCAGGACGCGGTGGACGTGCCGGTCGCTGCTCGGCCCTGCGTCGGCGAGCAGACCGCCGTCGGGGGTCACCCGGTACTGGCCGTCCGCCTTGTCGAGGACCGTGTGCCGGGCGCCGGTGACGAGGGACACGGCGGTGAGCGCCAGGTCGGCGTCCGAGGAGATGAAGGACGGGTCACCGCTGAGGATGTGGTCACCCACGACCCCGAGGGCCTTGAAGGGGACGGGGATGTCGACCGGGGCCGGCTCGGTGCCGGGCGCGGAGTCCACCCGGACCGCCTTCTTGTTCACCACGAGCCAGCGGTCGTTGAAGAGGATCTGCGGGGTGGTGCCGGCGACGCCCGTGACGTACGTACGGAAGGTGCCGTCCGCGAGGTCGACGAGGCCCACCGAGGTGGTGCCGTCCACCGTGTAGGCGAGGGCGAGGCGGCGGACCGAGCCGCCGGTCTCGTAGGTGCCGGTGGGCCGCGCGCCGGCCGGGAGTCCGGTCACCGGCAGGTCGCGGGTGGTGCCGTCGGCGGTGGCGCGCAGCACGTGCGGGGCTCCGTCGGCGTCCTGGGTGAGCACGCTCCAGCCGGACGCGGCCTTGTAGGTCTGCCCCTGCGGGACCGTGACCGTGGCGGTCGCGCCGGTGGAGCGGTGCTTCTGGCCGATGACGGCGCCCGATGTGCCGGTGACGATCACATCGGTGCCGGTGGTCAGGTCCTCCGGGCCCGCGTGCTGCGGCGGGGTGACGCCCGGGAAGTCGGCCCACTGGGGGTTCACGACGCCCAGCTGGAACTGGAATCCGGATGCCCCCGCCCACTGGTAGCGGACCTCAAGCGGTGTGACGCGGTTCAGCTGTGTGGTGGCGACCGGGCTGTCGGCGCTCGGCGCGGCCTCGGCCGGTGCGGCCGGCACGACCCCCGACAAGGCCATCGCCCCGCCCAGAGCGAGCCCCATCAGTCTTCCTGAACGCAGTCTTCGTGAACGGATCAACGTTCCCCTCCCCTGTATGCGTGTATGACGCCTACGCGGTCAGTTTCAGCTTCGTCAGCGCCGCGTCGATGCGTGCCAGCGACTTCTCCTTGCCCAGGATCTCCAGGGACTCGAAGAGGGGCAGGCCGACCGTGCGGCCGGTGACGGCGACGCGGACCGGGGCCTGTGCCTTGCCCAGCTTGAGGCCATGGGCCTCGCCCGCGGCCAGCACGGCCTCCTTGAGGGACTCGGCGGAGGTCCAGTCCGCGGACTCCAGCTTCTCGCGGGCCGTCGCGAGCAGGGCGTCCGAGCCGTCCTTCATCGCCTTCGTCCAGGACGCCTCGTCGGCGACGGGCTCCGGCAGGAACAGGAAGTCGACGTTGTCGGTGATCTCGGAGAGGACCTTGAGGCGGGTCTGGGCGTGCGGGGCGATCGCGTCCCACTTGGCCGCGTCGAAGTCCTCCGGCGCCCAGGAGGCGAAGGGGGCCTTCAGCCAGGGGGCGCAGCGCTCGGCGAACTCCTTCACGTCGAGGAGCCTGATGTGGTCGGCGTTGATGGCCTCGGCCTTCTTGAGGTCGAAGCGCGCCGGGTTGGGGTTGACGTCCGAGACGTCGAAGGCGGCGACCATCTCCTCGACGGTGAAGATGTCGCGGTCCGCCGAGAGCGACCAGCCCAGCAGGGACAGGTAGTTCAGCAGGCCCTCCGGGAGGAAGCCGCGCTCCCGGTAGAGGTTCAGGGAGGACTCCGGGTCCCGCTTGGAGAGCTTCTTGTTGCCCTCACCCATCACGTACGGGAGGTGGCCGAAGGCGGGGACGGACTTGGCGAGACCCAGCTCGATGAGCGCCCCGTACAGGGCGATCTGGCGCGGGGTGGAGGAGAGCAGGTCCTCGCCGCGCAGGACGTGGGTGATCTCCATCAGGGCGTCGTCGACCGGGTTGACCAGCGTGTAGAGCGGGGCGCCGTTGGCGCGGACGATGCCGAAGTCCGGCACGTTCTCCGGGAGGTAGGTGATCTCGCCGCGGACCAGGTCCGTGAAGGTGATCGGCTCGTCGGGCATGCGGAAGCGGACGACGGAGGTACGGCCCTCGGCCTGGTACGCGCTCTTCTGCTCGGCGGTCAGGTCGCGGCAGTGGCCGTCGTAGCCGGACGGCTTGCCCGCGGCGCGGGCGGCGGCCCGGCGGTCGTCCAGCTCCTGTGTCGAGCAGTAGCAGGGGTAGGCGCGGCCGGCGTCGAGGAGCTTCTGGGCGACGTCGCGGTAGATGTCCATGCGCTGAGACTGACGGTACGGCGCGTGGGGGCCGCCGATCTCGGGGCCCTCGTCCCAGTCGAAGCCCAGCCAGCGCAGCGAGTCCAGGAGCTGCTCGTACGACTCCTCGGAGTCGCGGGCCGCGTCGGTGTCCTCGATGCGGAAGACGAACGTGCCGCCGGTGTGGCGGGCGTACGCCCAGTTGAACAGGGCCGTGCGGACCAGGCCCACGTGGGGGTTGCCGGTCGGGGACGGACAGAAACGTACCCGGACATGTGCGTTAGCCACGCTTGATCACCTTGTTGGTGAGAGTGCCGATGCCTTCGATGGTGACGGCGACCTCGTCGCCGACACTGAGCGGGCCCACCCCTGCCGGAGTGCCCGTGAGGATCACGTCGCCGGGGAGCAGCGTCATGGCCTCGGTGATGTTGACGATCAGGTCCTCGATGGAGTGGACCATTTCGCTGGTGCGGCCCAGCTGGCGCTGCTGTCCGTTGACCGTGCACTGGATGGTGAGGTCGGACGGGTCGAGGTCCGTCTCCACCCAGGGGCCCAGCGGGCAGGACGAGTCGAAGCCCTTGGCCCGCGCCCACTGCTTCTCGCGCCGCTGGACGTCGCGTGCGGTGACGTCGTTCGCGCAGGTGTAGCCGAGGATCACGTCCTTGACGCGTTCGCGCGGGACCTCGCGGCACATCCGGCCGATGACCACGGCCAGCTCGGCCTCGTGGTGCAGCTCCTGGGAGAAGGAGGGGTACGCGATGGCGTCGCCGGAACCGATCACCGAGGTGGACGGCTTGAAGAAGGCGAACGGGGCGTCGGGCGCCTCGCCGCCCATCTCCTTGGCGTGCTCCGCGTAGTTGCGGCCGAAGGCCACGACCTTGTTCGGGAGCACGGGCGGCAGGAGGCGGACCTTGCTCAGCGGGACCTTGGTCCCGGAGAGCTCGAAGTCCGCGAACGGGATGCCCTTGATGATGTCGAGCACGAGGCCGTCGGTCGATCCAGGAGGGCTCTCGCCCTCGACCGCACCGAACGCGACGTTGCCGTCGATGGAGAACCTGGCGATGCGCACGGTGTCCTTGCGCCCCTCACTGAGCTGGCCGGAGTCTGACGCTCCAGGCTAACGCGGCACGGGGCTGCCGCCTCGCGCATATCCCGGGGCGCGGCCAGGTCCGGCCCGGCCCGGTCCGGTCGATCTTCGTGGATCGGCCCGCGGCGCCGTGCCGGTCTTCGTGGGCCCGCGAAGACCGGCCGGACGGGGCCCGCCGGACAGGGCCGGCGGCGTGGGAGGGTTACTCCGTGATCGTCGCCGCGGCCGGTACGTCCATCAGGATGGTGCGGCGGGGGTTCGCGGTCTGCGCGGGAAGTTCGGCGAACTCGACGGGCTGCTCCGACTCCTCCGGCGTACGCAGCTCCTCGGCGTCTTCGAGGTGCGCCAGTGTGGTGCGTCGCGGGTTGGCTATGTTGCGGAACATCATCGTCGTCTTCATCTGGGGTTACAGGCCCTGTTCGATAGAGGCGCCGGCGGGTTCGGGAACCGTCGCGCGGGCGCGGGTTGTCGGATGTGCCATCCCTGTAAAACGTCAGGCTAAACACGCGGTTCCCTGTCGAAGCCGTGAAGACACCGTGATCGTCGTGTGAGTTTCCTCACTTACCAGTGGGCAAATCAGCCAATTCGGACCCTCAACCCTCCACCCCGAAACGGACATTGCGTCCCTGAAGACATCATTCCTCTCCTGATCATCTCGACTGGGACACCGCTTACCCCTGAAGGTCTCGTCCTGATGTGTCCCTTATGGACGAGGTCACTCTCTACGGCTCGTGACCCCGCACTCACAAGGCGTCACGGAGGTCACAGCATGGTCTGTGGGCCTTGTTGGAGATCCCCCACTGTGCTGGAATTCCACGGACCGCCGCAGGAACGAACCGGCGCGCAGGGGCGCAACGCAGCGCCGAGTGGCGGCGGGAAAGGGGAGCCTGCGCCGGTCACTCACGACCACCATGGGAGCACTTTCAGGGTGCTTCCAAGACGCCGACACCGTCTCGCCGTTCACGCGGAGAGGCGCCTGGTCCAGAGGTTGCGACGCTAGTGCAGGGACGTTTCAAGAGGGATGGCAGCGCTTCGGCGGAGCCGGAGCCGCAAGGCGGGACTGGCCCCAGGGCAGTCGGCTCCTCGCCCCAGCACGCCCAGAACCCGGGACCGGCGCAGGCCGGCAACAGTGGTGACCGCTCCTCGCGGCCCGGCGCGCCCAAGGGCGCCCAGGGCAAGGGCGGTCCGAACGCGGCGAACGGTGCTCCCGGCACCGCCCCCGCCGCGCCGCCGAAGGCGAAGGGCCCCAGCGGCCCCGGGTCACGCGTAGCCCTGCGCAACTGGCGCATCTCCACGCGTCTGGTGTCGCTGCTCGCGCTGCCGGTGGTCGCCGCCACCTCGCTGGGCGCACTGCGCATCAGCGACACCATGGACGAGATCCAGCAGCTTGAGAACATGAAGCTGCTGACCGACATGACGAAGCAGGCGACCGAGCTCGCCACGGCGCTCCAGGAGGAGCGCGACAAGTCGGCGGGCCCGCTCGCCAACGGCACCAAGGCCGGCGACGTCTCGATCAAGGGACTCCGCGACAAGACCGACCGCGCTCGTTCCGCCTTCCTTGAGGGCACCCACGAGCTCGACGACGCGGACAACAACGAGAACCTCGACGGTGTCCGGGACAACGTGGTGGCCATCGCCACCCAGCTGAACACCCTGAGCAAGGTCCGCAACAGCGCCTTCCAGGAGGAGGACAACTCCTCCCAGTCGGTCGAGGCCTACCACCGGCTCATCGAGCAGCTGCTCGGCCTCTCCCAGGACATGGCCGAGGCGACCAGCAACCCGGAGATGATCCAGCGCACCCGCGCCCTGGCGGCGTTCTCCACCGCCAAGGAGTTCGCGTCGATGCAGCGCGCCGTCATCGCCGCGGCCCTGCCCGCCACGGACAAGACGTTCGGTGAACTCTCCCCGAACGACCGGCAGTACGGCCTCTCCGCCTTCGAGAACCAGCGGTTCGAGCTCACCAGTTTCGCCTCCATCTACGAGGGCAGCACGACCTCGCTCACCAAGCCCCTCGACGAGCCGAGCCCGACCATCAAGGACGCGGACGGCTATCTGCAGCGTGTGCTCCAGCGCAGCAACGGTCTGCAGCTGCAGGCCAAGCGCTCGTACCTGGACTGGGTGGACGCCGACTCCGCCAGGTACCAGGAGATGTCGAAGATCGAGCTGACGCTCCTCAACCAGATGGAGCAGAAGGCCCGCGAGCTGCGCAACGACTCCGAGCAGGAAGCGATCATCTCCGGTGCGCTGATCCTGCTGGTGCTCGGCGTCTCGCTGGTCGGCGCCTTCGTGGTGGCCCGCTCGATGATCCGCTCGCTGCGCCGGCTGCAGGACACCGCGACGAAGGTCGCCCAGGACCGGCTGCCCGAGCTGGTCAAGCAGCTCTCCGAGTCCGACCCGCAGGATGTCGACACGTCCGTCGAGTCGGTCGGTGTGCACTCCCGGGACGAGATCGGCCAGGTCGCCGCGGCCTTCGACGACGTGCACCGCGAGGCCGTACGACTGGCCGCCGAGCAGGCCCTCCTGCGAGGCAACGTCAACGCGATGTTCACCAACCTCTCGCGCCGCTCCCAGGGCCTCATCCAGCGCCAGCTCTCGCTCATCTCCGAACTGGAGTCCCGCGAGGCCGACCCGGACCAGCTGTCCTCGCTGTTCAAGCTCGACCACCTCGCGACCCGCATGCGCCGTAACGGCGAGAACCTCCTGGTCCTCGCCGGTGAGGAGCCCGGCCGCCGCTGGACCCGCCCGGTCCCGCTGGTCGACGTGCTCCGCGCCGCCGCCTCCGAGGTGGAGCAGTACGAGCGCATCGAGCTCTCGTCCGTGCCCACCACCGAGGTCGCGGGCCGCGTGGTCAACGACCTCGTGCACCTGCTCGCCGAGCTCCTTGAGAACGCCACCTCGTTCTCCTCCCCGCAGACCAAGGTCAAGGTCACCGGGCACGCGCTGCCCGACGGCCGCGTACTGATCGAGATCCACGACACCGGCATCGGCCTCTCGCCCGAGGACCTCGCGGCCATCAACGAGCGGCTCGCCTCGCCGCCCACCGTGGACGTCTCCGTCTCCCGCCGCATGGGCCTGTTCGTGGTCGGCCGTCTGTCGCAGCGGCACGGCATCCGCATCCAGCTCCGCCCGTCCGACTCCGGTGGTACGACCGCGCTGGTCATGCTCCCCGTCGATGTCGCCCAGGGCGGCAAGAAGGTGCCGGGCAACAAGCAGGGCCAGGGCGCTCCCACCGTCGGCGGTCCCGCGGCGGCGCAGGCCGCGGCCGGTGTCGCGGCGGCCCGCCGGGGCGGTGCCGGTGGCGGTCCCGCCCTCGGCGCGGGCGCTCCGAACGGTGGCAACGGCGGCCGGCTGAACGCTCCGCCGCAGCGCGGACAGGTCGGAGCCGGTACCGCGCCGCGAGCCGCGCTGCCCAGGCCGGACGCCGGTGGCGGCCGTCCGGGCGGACCGGGTGCGCCCGGTGGGGCGCGTCCCCAGCAGCCGCAGCAGCCCCCGCAGGGCAGGCCGGCACCCGCGGGCGCCGGTGCTCCGCAGGGCTTCAACGGCTTCTCCAACGACTCCGGCCGGCAGGACATGTTCGGCGGCGGACGCCAGGACACCATGGGCGGCAACCGCGGCCCCGGGTCCGGTCAGCAGCGGCCCGCGGGCAACGCCGAGCAGGGCCGTCGCTCCCCGCAGCACTCACAGCAGTCGCCGCAGCTGCCGCCCCTCGGCGGTCCGCGCGCCGAACTGCCGGGCGGCAACCCGCAGCAGCGCGTGCCCAGCTGGAGCGACGACAACGCGCAGCCGCCGGTGCCGCGTTCCGCGCCGGACGCACCGCGCGGGCACGAGGAGCCGGACGCCACCTCGCAGATGCCGCGGATCGACGACCGGCACGCGGGGCCCGCGTCCACCGCCGAGTTCCAGCGGCCCGACTACGACGCTCCGCGCCCCGGCACGAACGGCCCCGGCACGAACGCGCCGCAGGGCAACGGGCAGTTCGTCCGCCCGGACGTGTTCGGCTCACCGAATCCTTCCGGCGGCGGGCAGCACAACCCCCGTGCGGGCGGCCAGTACAACCGCCAGGACCCGGCCCAGTACTCCCCGGCCGGTTACGACAACGGCTCCAACGCCGGTTCCGGTTCCGGCTACGACAGCGGACCCGGCTACGACAACGGCTCGGGCTACGACAACGGTTCCAACGGCCAGTACCCGCCGCAGGGCCGCGAGGCCCAGCAGGACACCGGCCAGTTCCCGGCGCAGGGCTACGGCGAGCGGCAGCAGGGCGGCGGTGGCACCGGGCAGTTCGAGCGGCCCGCCAACGGCAACCGTCCTCCGCAGCCTCCGCAGCAGCGCCCCCAGTCGCGCCGGCGGCCCTCGCTCCCCCCGGAGCCGGACTCCAGGGGCGCAGGTCAGCGGCCCGACGAGGTCCGTGGGCCGAACGAGGGCTGGGAGCTGCCGCCCGCGACGGGTCCCGGCGACGGACGTACACCGCTGTACGACACTCTGGAAACCAACTGGTTCAACCAGGCTCAGGGCGGCGACGGCGCCCAGAACGAGCAGACACCGCAGCAGCAGCCCGCACAGGCTTCCGCGGCCCCGCAGCGTCCGGCACCCGCCGGCGCTTCCGCCTCCTCGTGGCGGACCACTCCCAATGACGAACTCGGCCGCCAGGCCGAGCGGGTACGCCAGCCCTCCGCGGGTGGCGTGACCGTCTCGGGTCTGCCGCGCCGGGTCCCCCGCGCGAACCTCGTCGCGGGAACGGCGCAGCAGCAACAGCACCAAAGCGGTCCGCAGGTCTCGCGTGCGCCTGATGACGTACGTGGCCGGCTGACCAATCTTCGTAGGGGCATTCAGCAGGGCCGCCAGGCCGGTACCGGCCAGACCGGCAGCTTCCCCAGCCCCACTCACCAGCAGGAGCGTTAGTTGAGCCAGATGAGCCAGGCGGCACAGAACCTCAACTGGTTGATCACCAACTTCGTTGACAACACCCCCGGGGTGTCCCACACCGTCGTCGTATCCGCCGACGGACTCCTTCTGGCGATGTCCGAGGGCTTCCCGCGCGACCGCGCCGACCAGCTCGCGGCCGTCGCCTCCGGACTCACGTCCCTGACCGCCGGCGCCTCGCGCATCTTCGAGGGCGGCACGGTGGCCCAGACGGTCGTCGAGATGGAACGCGGTTTCCTGTTCCTGATGTCCATTTCGGATGGGTCGTCCCTCGCGGTCCTCTCCCACCCGGACTGCGACATCGGCCTCGTCGGATACGAGATGGCTCTGCTTGTGGACCGTGCGGGCGCAGTGCTCACACCGGATCTGCGGGCGGAGCTCCAGGGCAGCCTGCTCCACTAGCAAGGTTTTACTTACCGAATGTAGGAAAACCCGTCCGGCCGCCCTCCCCCCACCGGCCCCGTCAGACGGCTCGACTCACCGACTTGCTGTCCCGCCCGGAGGACCCACATGACCCCGCCCACCGCTTCTCATGATCCGTACGCACATTCGTACGAGGATGAGGGCGACCAGCCGCTGGTACGTCCGTACGCGATGACCGGCGGGCGGACGCGGCCGCGCTACCAGCTCGCCATCGAGGCACTGATCAGCACCACGGCCGATCCGGCAGCGCTCATGGGACTGCTCCCCGAGCACCAGCGGATCTGCCACCTCTGCCGTGAGGTGAAGTCGGTGGCCGAGGTGTCGGCCCTGCTGTCCATGCCTCTGGGCGTGGCACGGATTCTTGTCGCGGACCTCGCGGAGGCCGGACTCGTCGCCATCCACCAGCCGGGTGGCGACGAGAGCAATGGCGGCGCCCCCGCCGTGACACTGCTCGAAAGGGTGCTCAGTGGACTTCGCAAGCTCTGACGGAGGGCGGGCGACCACCTCCGCGAAGATCGTGGTGGCGGGTGGCTTCGGCGTCGGCAAGACCACGTTCGTGGGTGCCGTCTCCGAGATCAACCCGCTGCGCACGGAGGCCGTGATGACGTCCGCCTCGGCGGGCATCGACGACCTCACCCACACCGGGGACAAGACGACGACCACCGTCGCCATGGACTTCGGCCGCATCACCCTGGACCAGGACCTGATCCTGTACCTCTTCGGTACACCGGGCCAGGACCGCTTCTGGTTCATGTGGGACGACCTGGTACGGGGCGCCATCGGGGCCGTCGTCCTCGTCGACACCCGCCGCCTCGCCGACTGCTTCCCCGCGGTCGACTACTTCGAGAACAGCGGCCTGCCGTTCGTCATCGCCCTCAACGGCTTCGACGGGCACCAGCCCTACACCCCCGAAGAGGTCCGCGAGGCCCTGCAGATCGGGCCCGACGCCCCGATCATCACGACGGACGCCCGCCACCGTTCCGACGCCAAGAGCGCGTTGATCACGCTGGTCGAGCACGCCCTGATGGCGCGCCTACGGTAGGCGTCCGCCCGGGGAACGGCGTCCTGGCAAGCCGGGCATCAAGTCGGCAACGCCCTACAGAGGTTGTCGTAGACGCATTGGAGCCGGCTGTGTCGTTTGACACGGTCGGCCTCAGTGTTCATAACGTTTCGGAAGAGATAGCGAGTGGTGCCGACACGCGTCGCGGTCGCCTGATGCCGCTGTGCTCACAAAAGCCCCGTCTTTTGACGGGGCTCGTTCTTTATGACCGTTTTATCTGGGCCTTACCTCACCCGGAATCTACGGTTCCGAGTGTTTGGACGAGCACACAGTGACGTGCTGGAATGCGAAGAACTGCCCAGTAGCAAGGGCCGGAAAGACACACGCGGCACGACGAAGGTGCAGAGCCGAGAGGTTGTTGGTCGAGTGAGGCGAAGCAAGAACGGTCCCGAGCCGTCGGCACGGGGCAACTTCACCCCGCCGCCGCGCGGAGCGGCACCCGCACATGTGCCCGGCTCGGAGCCGACGGCTCCGCCCCCGCCCAGCGGCGGCCGTCTCTCTCCGCGCAACTGGCGGGTACCGACCAGACTGAACGCGATCCTGCTCATACCCGTGCTGGTCGGCCTCGTCATGGGCGGCTTCCAGGTGCGCAGTTCGATCGACACCTGGCAGGAGGCCGAGGACGCGGAGAACACCGCGCGCCTCGTGCGGGCCGCGCTGACCTACGGCGACAAGCTGTACTCCGAGCGCGACATCACCGCCGCTCCGCTGCTGCAGGGCGACGGCGAGAAGGACGCGACCGTCGTGAAGGCCCGCTCCGAGACGGACGCCGCCGCGGTCGCCTTCAACGAGGCCGCCAAGACCATGCCGGCCAAGCCCGGCCTGGAACGCCGCCTCGGCATCTTCCGCAAGCAGGAGCCCAAGCTCGGCACCCTGCGCAAGGCGGCGTACACCTCGAAGCTCACCGGCGTGCAGACCGAAGAGGGCTACGTCGAGATCCAGCACCCGCTGATGGAGTTCGCCAACGAACTCGGTCTCGGCACCGGAAACATCACCAGCTACGGCCGTACGGTCTACGCGATCTCCCTCTCCAAGGCCGCCCTCTCGCTCCAGCGCTCCATCGGCATGCACATGCTGATCAAGCCGGGCCCGTCCGACGAGAGCCTGGCCAAGCAGCGCGTCGCCCTCACCTCGTACGCGTACCTCGAAGGCATCGCCATCGAGGAGTACATCGGTGGCGGTACGAACAGTGACGCCGCCAAGCTGGAGCAGGCCACCAAGCAGATCCAGACCGACGGCGCGGCCCAGGCCAAGGAGGCCGCGGAGGCCGCCCAGGCCGCGGGCCGTACCTATGTCCCGCCGCCGTCCGACCCCACCGACATGGTCAGCGGTCTCGGCACCCTGCCGTCGACCGACGCCAGTGCCCGGGTCGCGCTCGCCGACAAGGGCATCACGGCCCAGAACTGGTGGGCGGTCAACACCGCCAAGTACAACGCCTACCGCACGATCGAGGCCGACCTCGGGGACAAGGCCGTGGCCGAGGCCTCGACCATCGCCTCCGACGCCAAGCGGGACGCCTTCATCACCGGTGCCGCCGTCGTCATCGCCCTGCTCGCCGCGTTCATCCTGGCCGGCATGGTGGCCCGCCAGATGAGCCGCGCGATGCGCCAGCTGCGCAACGCGGCCTTCGGTGTCGCCGAGCAGCGCCTGCCGATGCTGGTCGACCAGCTCTCGCGCACCGACCCGGGCCGGGTGGACACCCGCGTCCAGCCCATCCCGATCACCACCACGGACGAGATCGGCGAGGTCGCGCGCGCCTTCGACCAGGTCCACCGTGAGGCCGTACGTCTCGCCGCCGAGCAGGCCATGCTGCGGGGCAACATCAACGCGATCTTCACCAACCTGTCGCGCCGCAACCAGTCGCTGATCGAGGGCCAGCTGACCCTGATCACCGAGCTGGAGAACAACGAGGCCGACCCGGACCAGCTGGAGAGCCTCTTCCGGCTCGACCACCTCGCGACCCGTATGCGCCGCAACGGCGAGAACCTCCTGGTCCTCGCCGGCGAGGAGCCGGGTCGCCGCTGGGACCAGCCGGTCCCGCTGGTCGACGTGCTGCGGGCCGCCTCCTCCGAGGTGGAGCAGTACGAGCGCATCGAGCTCTCCGGTGTTCCGGAGGCCGAGATCCACGGCCGCGCCGTGACCGACCTCGTGCACCTGCTCGCCGAGCTCCTGGAGAACGCCACCACGTTCTCCTCCCCGCAGACCAAGGTCCGCGTCACCGCGACCCGGCTGCCGGACGGCCGCATCATGGTCGAGATCCACGACAAGGGCATCGGCCTCACCGCCGAGGACTTCGCGGACATCAACCACAAGCTGGCCAACCCGCCGACCGTGGACGCCGCGATCTCGCAGCGCATGGGCCTGTTCGTGGTCGGCCGGCTTTCCGACCGGCACGGCATCCGCGTCCAGCTGCGCCCCTCGGGCGAGCAGGCCGGCACGACCTCGCTCGTCATGCTCCCCGACGCGATCACCCACGGTGGCGGCGGCGACCAGGTGCAGCGCGACGACTTCACGGTCTCGCAGATCATCCCGGAGCCCGAGCAGCAGCAGCCCTTCCAGGGCGGCGAGCAGTTCCAGAGCATCCAGCCGCCCCTGCGCACGGCCGCCGAGCTGGGCTTCGACGACAGCCGCTACAACCCCGAGGTCCCGGACGACATACGGGAGCTGGACCCGGTGGGCCGCTCCCTCATGCGGGACGAGCGCCGCGCGGCCCTGGAGGCCCAGACCCAGGGACCCGAGGGCGAGGCCCCGTCCTTCCAGGGCGAGTTCGACCCGCAGCAGGCCTACGACAACGGCGGGCAGGCCTTCGAGAACGGCCAGGCCCCGTTCGGCAACGCCGCCGACGCCACCAACGCCGCTCCGGCCGCGTACACCGAGGCGCCCGCGTACGACCAGCAGACGCCGTACGAAGAGCCGCAGCAGACGTCGTACGAGGAGACGTACTTCCCGCCGGCCGGCGAGTACCCGGAGCCCACCTATACGGAGCCGGTCCCGGGCGAGCAGCAGCCGGTCCAGGCCGCCGGTCCTGACGCGTTCCCCGCCTTCGGGGAGCAGCCCTACCAGGACGACTGGCCGCAGCAGGACACGTACCAGAACAGCTATCCCGCCGGGTACGCTCCCGAAGCGGAATCCGTGCAGGGCCCTGACGTGGCCGAACAGGACCGCGTAGGCTTCGAACCCAAGGGTCCGGGCACGTCGAACGCCCACGAGCTGACCGACGCCGGCCTTCCGCGCCGCGGAGGAGCCACCGACGCCGGGCTTCCCCGCCGCGGAGCCACCGCGGGCGGACCGGGGAGCGTGGGCCAGGCGTCGTCGCCGGCACCCTTCGCGAACAACGACAGCAACGGAAGCGGCACCAACAGCAGCAACGGCACGGGCAAGGGCGACTGGCGGTCGAACAACGACCAGATGTGGCACCGCGCCGAGCAGCTGAAGGAGCCCAAGGCAGGCGGAGTCACCCCCTCCGGTCTGCCGCGGCGCGTGCCCAAGGCCAATCTGGTCGAGGGCACCGCGGAATCGACCCCACAGGGCGGCCCCCAGGTCTCCCGCGCTCCCGAGGACGTCCGGGGCAGGTTGAGCAACCTGCGCCGGGGCGTGCAGCGGGGACGTGATGCAGGAAGCGATACGAATGGTCAGGGTTTCGGCTCTGACGGCACCTACAACCAGGAGCGTTAGTGTGAGCCCGATGAGCCAGGCGGCACAGAACCTGAACTGGTTGATCACCAACTTCGTGGACAACACCCCCGGGGTGTCCCACACNNACTCCTTCTGGCGATGTCCGAAGGCTTCCCGCGTGACCGTGCCGACCAACTGGCGGCCGTCGCGTCGGGCCTGACCTCCCTGACCGCGGGCGCGTCCCGCATCTTCGAGGGCGGGAGCGTGAATCAGACCGTTGTGGAGATGGAGCGAGGATTCCTCTTCATCATGTCCATTTCTGACGGTTCCTCGCTCGCGGTTCTCGCACATCCGGAAGCGGACATCGGTCTCGTTGGGTACGAGATGGCCCTTCTGGTCGACCGTGCCGGTACCGTCCTCACGCCGGATCTGCGTGCCGAGCTCCAGGGGAGCCTTCTCAACTAACAGACAAGCAATGCGTTTTGCCGTCCCGTGGCCGTAAGGTTTCGGGACGCGGCTCCACATCGATGGGCCCGGCACATTCGGAGGAGGAGAACGTGGCAACACCCCCAGGCGGTTCGTCTTCGGGCAACTGGTCCTATGGCCCCGGCCATGGCCAGGGCGGCGACGGCTCGCCGAACCGGTACAACTTCCCCTCCGCGCCGAGCCCCCGCCGCCAGCAGCCGTACGCCCCTCAGGGCCCCGGCC
>NZ_LIPP01000447.1 GCF_001418335.1 Streptomyces aurantiacus
CCCAGCCACACACCACCCGCACTCGCCCCCCGGCGGATCAGTCCCGCTCCCCCCCCACACGCACACCGCGGAGCGGCCCCGCGGAGCAACCCCGTAACCTGTCCCCGTGGCAGAACCAGTCGTGCGCATCCCGGATGCGAAGGTCGCGCTCTCCACGGCCTCCGTCTACCCGGAGTCGACGGCGACGGCCTTCGAGATCGCCGCGCGCCTCGGCTACGACGGCGTCGAGGTCATGGTGTGGACCGACCCGGTCAGCCAGGACATCGAGGCCCTGCGCCGCCTCAGCGACTACCACCGCGTCCCGATCCTCGCCGTGCACGCCCCCTGCCTGCTCATCACCCAGCGCGTCTGGTCCACCGACCCGTGGACCAAGCTGCAGCGCGCCCGCGCCGCCGCCGAGAAGCTCGGGGCCAGCACGGTCGTCGTACACCCCCCGTTCCGCTGGCAACGCCAGTACGCCCGCGACTTCGTCACCGGGATCTGGCGGATGGCGAACGAGACGGACGTACGGTTCGCCGTCGAGAACATGTACCCCTGGCGCTACCGCGACCGCGAGATGCTCGCGTACGCACCCGACTGGGACGTGACGAAGGACGACTACCGGCACTTCACGATCGACCTGAGCCACACCGCGACGGCCCGCACGGACGCGCTCCAGATGATCGACCGCATGAGCGACCGCCTCGGTCACGTCCACCTCGCCGACGGCAGCGGTTCCATCAAGGACGAGCACCTGGTCCCAGGACGCGGGACGCAGCCCTGCGCCGAGCTGCTCGAACGGCTCGCCCTGTCCGGCTACGACGGCCATGTCGTCATCGAGGTCAACACCCGCCGGGCCATGTCGAGCGCCGAGCGCGAGGCCGACCTGGCGGAGGCCCTCGCCTTCACCCGCCTCCACCTGGCCTCGGCGGCCCGGGTCCCGCGTTCATGACCGCCGCCGCCCCGCGCCGCCGGGGACGCCCCTCCCGTACGGACTCCGCGGACCTCCCCGCGGCCCGCGACCGCATCCTGACGGCGGCCCGCGAGGAGTTCTCGGAGCGCGGTTACGAGAAGACGTCCGTGCGCGGAATCGCCAAGACGGCGGGCGTCGACTCGGCGCTCGTGCACCACTACTACGGCACCAAGGAACAGGTCTTCGAGGCGTCCATCGAGGTCGCCATCGGGCCCCTCCTGAGCGCCCCCGGCTCGATCACCGAGGGCCCCCTCGACGGCGTCGGCGAGCGACTGGCCCGCTTCTTCTTCGGAGTCTGGGAGAACCCGGCCACCCGCAAGGCCCTGCTCGCGATCGTCCGCTCCGCCGTGAACAACGAGGTCGCGGCCGGAGTCTTCCGCCGCCTGATCTCCGCCCAGCTGCTGCGCCGCATCGCCGACCGGCTGGACCGCCCCGACGCCGAACTGCGCGCGGAACTGGCCGCCGCCCAACTCGTGGGCATCGCGATGCTGCGGTACGTGATCAGGGTGGAACCCCTGGCCTCCGCGACCCCGGAACAGATCATCGAGCGAGTGTCCCCGGTGATCCAGACCCACCTGACGGCCCCGTAAGGGGCGCGGGGAACTGCGCGCCCAGCCACACACAACCGGTACGGCACCCCCGGCGCCCGCACTCCGCTCACCCGAAACCCGAAACCCGAGACAACCGTCCCGCATACCGGACATCCTGTCCGAACCCTGGATGACCGGCGTACGCTCGACGGCAGTCAACACTCTCCGAAGGAGCGAGCGACGATGCCCGAGCTGAGGTCCCGCACAGTCACCCACGGACGCAACATGGCGGGCGCACGCGCCCTTATGCGCGCCTCCGGTGTACCGAGTGCGGACATCGGCCGCAAGCCGATCATCGCGGTCGCCAACTCCTTCACGGAGTTCGTGCCCGGCCACACCCACCTCCAGCCGGTCGGCCGGATCGTGAGCGAGGCCATCACGGCCGCGGGCGGCATCCCGCGCGAGTTCAACACGATCGCCGTCGACGACGGCATCGCGATGGGCCACGGCGGAATGCTCTACTCCCTGCCGTCCCGCGACCTGATCGCGGACAGCGTGGAGTACATGGTGGAGGCCCACTGCGCCGACGCCCTGATCTGCATCTCGAACTGCGACAAGATCACCCCCGGCATGCTCATGGCCGCTCTGCGCCTGAACATCCCGACGGTCTTCGTCTCCGGCGGCCCCATGGAGTCCGGCCGCGCCACGCTGGTCGACGGCACGGTCCGCACGCTCGACCTGGTCGACGCGATGTCCGAAGCGGCGAACGAGAAGATCTCGGACGAGGACATCCTCCGTATCGAGGAGAACGCCTGCCCGACCTGCGGTTCGTGTTCCGGCATGTTCACCGCCAACTCCATGAACTGCCTGACCGAGGCCATCGGCCTCTCCCTCCCCGGCAACGGCTCGGTCCTCGCCACGCACACGGCCCGCAAAGGCCTGTACGAGGACGCGGCGCGCACGGTCATGGACATCACCCTGCGCTACTACGAGCAGGACGACGAGTCGGTCCTGCCGCGCAACGTCGCCACCATCGCGGCCTTCGAGAACGCCATGGCCCTCGACATCGCCATGGGCGGCTCGACCAACACGATCCTGCACCTGCTGGCCGCCGCCGAGGAGGGGGGCGTCCCGTTCGGCCTGGACGAGATCAACGCGGTCTCGCGCCGCGTGCCCTGCCTCGCCAAGGTCGCCCCGAACGTGGCGAAGGACCGTACGTACTACATGGAGGACGTGCACCGGGCCGGCGGCATCCCCGCTCTGCTCGGCGAACTCCACCGCGCCGGCCTCCTGAACGAGGACGTCCACGCGGTGCACAGCCCGTCCCTCTCGGACTGGCTCAAGACCTGGGACATCCGCGCCGGCTCCCCCTCCCCGGAGGCCGTGGAGCTGTGGTACGCGGCGCCCGGCGGCGTCCGCTCGTCCGAGGCCTTCTCCCAGTCCGAGCGCTGGGCGGCCCTCGACGAGGACGCGGAGGGCGGCTGCATCCGCTCGGCGGAGCACGCGTACTCCAAGGACGGCGGCCTCGCGGTCCTGAAGGGCAACCTCGCCGTCGACGGCTGTGTCGTGAAGACGGCCGGCGTGGACGAGTCGATCTGGACCTTCGAGGGCCCGGCGGTCGTCTGCGAGTCGCAGGAGGAGGCCGTCGACAAGATCCTCAAGAAGGAGATCACGCACGGCGACGTCGTCGTCATCCGCTACGAGGGCCCCAAGGGCGGCCCCGGCATGCAGGAGATGCTCTACCCGACCTCCTTCCTGAAGGGCCGCGGCCTGGGCAAGACCTGCGCCCTGGTCACCGACGGCCGCTTCTCCGGCGGCACCTCGGGCCTGTCCATCGGGCACGCCTCGCCCGAGGCGGCGTCCGGCGGCACGATCGCCCTCGTCCGGGACGGCGACCGCATCCGCATCGACATCCCGGGCCGCAGCATCGAGCTCCTGGTCTCCGACGAGGAACTGGCCGAGCGCCGCGAGGCTCTCGGGGGCGTGTACGCGCCGGTGGCCCGCGAGCGCAAGGTCTCGGCCGCGTTGCGCGCCTACGCGGCGATGGCGACCAGTGCGGACAGGGGCGCGGTGCGCGACGTCTCGAAGCTCGGCTGAACGCGAGGTGCTCCGCTGGTTGTGCGGATTCGTCCGCGGGCCGGTGGGGGCTGGTCGCGCAGTTCCCCGCGCCCCTTAGGGGGTCACCAGTCGGCGGGCTCGTGGGCGGCCAGGGCGAAGACGTTGCCGTCGGGCGCGCCGGCGAAGATCCTGCCGTCCATGACCACCGGCACGGGCAGTTCGGCCACGACCCGTGCCGTGTCACCGCCGAGCCGGGGGCGGGTCTGGCCCAGCGGGTCACCGTCGCGGGCGTCCGTGGCGAGGAGGCGGCCGTCGGGGGCGGAGACGTACACATGGCCGCCCGACACCACCGGCCGCGACGGACGGCTCACGGATGTCTCCAGACGCCACAGCTCAGCCCCCTTCCCACCGGCGCCGTTCCCATCGGTGGCCTCTCCGGTCCGGCGCGTGTCGACGGCCACGAGTGAGCCGCCCACATCGCTGAGGTACACGACGCCACCGCGCTCTGCGGCGGAGGCCCGGTCGAGCGGGGTCGGCAGGGCCACCCGGCGGGCGCTCCGCTTCCCGCTGTCGAACCGGACGATGGCGTCGACCAGTTGGTCGGCGTTCGTCGACAGGAGGTACAGGGCCCCGTCCGGCGCGGCGAACGGGCTCAGGTTCCCGGCCGCCGACCTCGTCCACAGCACGGCGCCCCGCTCCGCGGACACCGCGCTCACCTCGGTGGCGGTCCCGGCGTCGGAGGGTGTCACCGCGTAGAAGACCCCCGACTCGGCCGGGCCGCCGATCCACTGGGTGCCGAGGCCGCCGATCTGCTTGCCCCAGCGCTCCTTGCCGGTCGCGCTGTCCAGCGCCCGCACGGCGCCGCGCTCACCGACGAGGAGCGTGGTGTCCACCCCGTGCACGACGGACGCGTACGCGGAGATGTCCACGTCCCAGCGCTGTTTCCCAGACCGGGGATCGACGGCTTGAAGCCGGTCGCCGCTCGTGAGGTGCAGCAGACCGCCCGACAACTCGGGCGGCGTTTTCGCTCCCGCCGAACCGTCACCGCTGTCGGTCGCGTCCTCGCGTGCGTCCTCGGGCGCGTCCTCGGCCTCGTACGACCACATGATCCGGCCGCTCGCGGGATCGAGCCGCGCCGCCGGAACCCCCGGAGCCGAGCAGTAGAGGGCGCCCCCACCCGAAGTGCAGACCGGAGGCGTGGCCTGTTCCCGGGCGGCGGGGGAACTGTCGAGGGCGGTACTCCACGGCCGGAAGTCCTCAAGGCCCGCCTTGGCAGGGCCGGCCGAAGGCGTCTCGGCTTCGGACGACACCCACTCCCGTATGCCGAAGGCGCCCGCGGCGACCAGCGCGAGTACGGCGCCGGCCACGCCCCCGACCGTGACGACGCGTCTGAGACGGCGGCGCGAGCGCGGCGGAGCGACCGGCTCCGGCTCCTGTCGCGGCGCGGCGGCGAAGTGCGTGTCCGTCGGAGGACCCGGAGGACGCCGCTGAGCGGGTATGCGAGGCGGGGACGCGGACGTGGATGCGGAAACGGGTGCGGGCACCGGCTGCCGCAGGGCGTCCATCACCTCGGCCGGCAGGGGCCGTTCGGCCGGGTCCTTCGCGAGGCAGCGCAGGATCAACGGCACCAGGTCGTCCGGGACGCCCGCCAGATCCGGTTCGTTGTGCACCACTTGGTACGCGACGATGTACGGACTGTTGGAGTCGAAGGGGCCGCGGCCCGTCGCCGCGTGGGCGAGCACCGCACCCATCGCGAACACATCGGCGGCCGGCCCGACCTCCCTCGGCCGCTGGAACTGCTCGGGCGCCATGAAGGGCGGCGAGCCGATCAACTTGCCGGTCTCCGTGCGCACATCGCTGTCCGTCGGACGCGAGATGCCGAAGTCGATGACCTTGGGGCCGTCGGGCGCGAGAAGGACATTGCTCGGCTTGAGATCGCGGTGGACCACTCCGGCCCGGTGAATGTCACGCAGCGCCTCGGCCAGGCCGGCCCCGAGCCTGCGCACCTCGGCGGCCTCCATGGCGCCGTTCCGCTTCACCTGCTCGGCGAGGGTGGGGCCGGGGATGAACAGGGTTGCCATCCACGGCAGTTCGGCGTTCGGATCGGCGTCCACGACAGGGGCGGTGAAGGCCCCGCTCACCCGCCGGGCGGCGCTCACCTCCTGCCGGAAGCGTGCCCTGAACTCGGGATCCGCCGCGTACTGGGCATGGACGACCTTGATCGCGAGACGCAGTCCGGAGGCGGACGTCGCGAGATGCACCACACCCATGCCGCCCGCGCCCAGGCAGGACTCAAGGCGGTACTGCCCGGCATAGTCCGGGTGTTCCGCTTCTTGTCCGGCTCCGAAACTCCGCAGCGGGGCCATGGCCCACCCCCGTGTCTGTGTCCGCACAGCGCGACGCACGGAGCCTAGTCGATGGTGCGTGCGATGTCGGACGGGCTTGCTAGCCTGCGCGGGTCGCGTGTGAAAGCCGCGAAAGTACCGGAACACTGAGCAGGAAAACACCAACACGGGGAGTAGCAATGGCAGTTGAGGAAGGCACAAGCACAGTCGAAGGAAGATCCGAAGAGACGGCGGAGACAGCGGAGGCAGCGACGACGCTGGCGGTCCGCTACCCGGTGGCCCCCGGCGTACGCCTGAAGGTCCGCAGCGGCCCCGGCACCCAGTACCAGCTCATCAAGGTGCTGCCGCTCGGCGCCAACGTGCCGATCAACTGCCAGAAGCCCGGGGAGTGGGTGACCGGCACCTACGGCACGACGAACCTCTGGGACAACATCGCGAACGGCCAGTACGTCTCGGACGCGTACGTCCACACGGGCAGCGACGGTTACGTGGCACCGCGCTGCGCCTGAGCCGGCGCGACGCCCCGACGGCGATAATCAAGCAGTGAGCGAAGCCCCGGACACACTCAACACCGCCGCAGGCCCCCGCCCCGAACCGATCCGCTTCTTCGGAACGACCTGGGTGGACCACGACGGCGGTTACGCGGCCCGCCGTGCGGCCGTGGCAGTCGGCTCGCTCGTCGCGATCGTGGCCAGTTGCCTGGTCCTCCGCTTCGCGTACGAGGGACTGGAGATCGCGGCCGTGGGCGGCTTCGTCACGGTGCTGGTGGTGGCGATGTTCGCCATCTGCAGCGCGCTCGCGTTCCGCCAGACCTGGACGGGCTTTACGGAACGCCAGGCCCCGGACACCCAGTCCGCCCTCCGCGGCCTGCTGACCATCGGATTCGTCGGCACCCTCACCGCGTACTTCTTCCGCTCACTGACGGAGGCCCCGGGCGAGCACCTCCACCGCACCGAGTACGCCACGGCCCGCACCGCGTACGGTGCGGGCCGGCGTTCCTAGGGGCACGGAGAACGGCGCGCTCGGCCACAGGCCACCGGCACCCGGCGGCCGGCCGATAGCGGTGTTTTTCAGGGGCGCGGGGAACGGCGCGCTCAGCCACAAGCAAC
>NZ_LIPP01000448.1 GCF_001418335.1 Streptomyces aurantiacus
GGGTGGGTGGGGGCTGAGCGCGCAGTTCCCCGCGCCCCTGAAGGACAAAAGCCGGGGCGCAGCCCCGCTTTTTAGGGGCGCGGGGAACTGCGCGGCCGGCCCCCACCCACCCGCACCGCACCGCACAAGCCGTCACGACTTGCCGTTCGTACTCCCCAGGTGTGCCCTGGAAGGCAGGGGCGAGGATGAGAGGAGTGCTGCTGTCATGGCGCATACGGCACCAGCGACACCCGGCCCGACCACAAGGCACCCGGCAAAACCAACGCACCCGGCCAGCGCAGCGAAGCTCGTGCTGCCCGCGCTCGGAGCCGTCGTCTACGGCCTCTGGACATCAGGCATCGACCGCCACGCAGGCCCGATCACCGGCTGGAACGTCCTCCTGGGCGTCGTGTCGGCCCTCGCGTTCGCCGGGCTGGCGTATGCCATCCACGCCATCGCGCCCCGCCTCCCGCGCGAGCTGCGCGCCCTCACGTGGGCGGCCTTCGCAGGCATCTCGTTCGGCTTCCTCCACAGCCTCGCGGACACCAGCGTCCTCAAGTCCGCGGGCCTGTCCCTGGTGATCGCGGCGAGCGTCTTCGCGGCCGTGTTCTACCACTACTGCACCCGCGAGAACTGACCGCCCCGCCCCGCCACCGCCGCTGCATACGCGTGCCGCCGATGAGTTTCCGCGGCCCCGGGGGTCTACCTCTCACGGAAGACGACCGACGCGGACAGGCGGACCGACATGACGAGCAGCAACCGCACCGGCCACTGGGCCGGGCCGGCCATCGAGACCGCGGGTCTGGTGAAGAC
Organism: Streptomyces aurantiacus; assembly: GCF_001418335.1. Classification (GTDB taxonomy): domain Bacteria; phylum Actinomycetota; class Actinomycetes; order Streptomycetales; family Streptomycetaceae; genus Streptomyces; species Streptomyces aurantiacus. Next base: position 793 of record NZ_LIPP01000448.1, read on the forward strand.
CTTCGGCGACACCCGCGCGGTCGACGGAGTGGACCTCCGCATCGAGGCGGGCACGGTCTACGGCCTGCTCGGCCCGAACGGCGCGGGCAAGACCACGACCGTACGCATGCTGGCGACCCTGCTGCGCCCCGACGACGGCCAGGCCCACGTCTTCGGCCACGACGTCGTACGGGAGGCGGACGCGGTACGCAGCCGGGTGAGCCTCACCGGCCAGTACGCCTCGGTGGACGAGGACCTGACCGGCACCGAGAACCTCGTACTGCTGGCCCGCCTGACGGGTCACGGCAAGAAGGCCTCGTACGACCGCGCGGCCCAACTCCTGGACGCCTTCGGCCTGTCGGAGGCCGCAGGGCGCCAGGTGAAGAACTACTCCGGCGGCATGCGGCGCCGTATCGACATCGCCGCGTCCATCCTCAACACCCCGGACCTGCTGTTCCTCGACGAGCCGACGACGGGCCTCGACCCGCGCAGCCGCAACCAGGTCTGGGAGATCGTGCGGGCGGTCGTCGCCCAGGGCACGACGGTCCTGCTGACGACCCAGTACCTGGACGAGGCCGACCAGTTGGCGTCCCGGATCGCCGTCATCGACAAGGGCAAGGTGATCGCCGAGGGCACCAAGGGCGAGCTGAAGGCGTCGGTGGGCGCGGGAGCCGTGCACGTACGGCTGCGGGACGCGGACCGGCGCCCGGACGCCGAGCGGCTGCTCCGGCAGGCCCTGGGCACGGACATCCAGCTGGAGCCGGACCCGGTGGCCCTGACGGCCCGGGTCGGGGACGGCTCCGGGGGAGGGAGCAGGGCCGCCGAGAAGGCTTCCCTGGCCCTCGCCGAGCTGGCCCGCGCGGGCATCACCGTCGACAACTTCTCGCTGGGGCAGCCGAGTCTGGACGAGGTGTTCCTCGCCCTGACCGGAAAGCCGGAGCAGACCCGGACCCCACCCGGAACGCAGCACGGGACACAGCCCGAGACGCAGCAGAAGAAAGAGGCCACGGCATGAGTACCGCGACCCAGTCCAGCGGCACCACCGGCACCACCGACAGCGCGGACCTCGCGCCGGTCCGCGCCGAGAGCCTCGCCGCGGTCCTCGTCTCCGGCGCCCGGCCACCGCGCCCGAACGCCCTGCGGACGTCCCTCACCTTCGGCTGGCGGGCGATCCTCAAGATCAAGCACGTTCCCGAGCAGCTCTTCGACGTGACCGCGTTCCCGATCATGCTGGTGCTGATGTACACGTACCTGTTCGGGGGCGCGCTCGCCGGTTCCCCGCGGGAGTACATCCAGTACCTGCTCCCCGGCATCCTCGTGATGTCGGTCGTGATGATCACGATGTACACGGGCCTCTCGGTCAACATCGACATCGAGAAGGGCGTCTTCGACCGCTTCCGCTCGCTGCCCATCTGGCGCCCGTCGACGCTCGTCGGCTATCTGCTCGGGGACGCCCTGCGCTACACGATCGCGTCGGTCGTGATGCTGTCGGTGGGGCTGATCATGGGCTTCCGCCCGGACGGCGGCGTCCAGGGAGTGGTGGCGGGCGTCGTCCTGCTCATCGTGTTCTCGTTCGCCTTCTCCTGGGTGTGGACGATGTTCGGTCTGCTGCTGCGCACGGAGAAGTCGGTGATGGGCGTGAGCATGATGATCCTGTTCCCTCTGACCTTCCTCAGCGACATCTTCGTCCGCCCCGAGACGATGCCGGGCTGGCTCCAGGCCTTCGTCAACAACAACCCCGTCACGCATGTCTCCTCGGCGGTGCGCGGCCTGATGGACGGCTCCTGGCCGAGCGCCGAGATCGCGTGGTCGCTCGGCTGGGCCGGACTGCTGGTCGCGGTCTTCGGCCCGGTCACGATGCGGCTCTACAACCGCAAGTGACCCGGCCGTCCGGAAAGACCCGGCGCGTCCCCGACGTGCCCGGCGGGGATCCCCCGGAAGGACGCAATCCGCGTCCGGATGCAGTCACCCCGGCCGTGCCCTGACGGCAACGGGCACGGCCGGGGTTCTTCCTTGAGGGGTGCGGAAAGTCCTCTCGGCGCTGCTGATCGTGCTCGCCTGCGTCCTCGTACCGCTGGGCGGCCTGTCGGCGTGGGCGAAGTACGAGGTCGGCGACACCGGGCGGTACGTCGACACGATGGCACCGCTCGCCGCCGGACCCGACGTACAGGGCGCGATCGCGGACACGGTCACCGACGGCATCATGAGCGAGGTCGAGGTGGGGCCGCTGGAGGGGGAGGTCCGCGCGTACGTCCACCGGGCGGTGCGGTCCTTCACCGGCACGGCGGCCTTCCGCGCGGCCTGGAACACCGCGAACCGGACCGCGCACCACGCCGTCCTGCGGGCCCTGCGCAGCGACAGCCAGGGCGCCGTCACCCTCGACCTGGCCCCGGTCACCGCCCGCCTCAAGGCTCAACTGGCCGACGACAGCGTGCCGTTGGCCGGCCGTATCCCCGTCGAACACACCGAGGTCACGGTCCTGCGGGCCAAGGAGCTGAGCTCCCTGCGGAAGGGGTTCCACGTGCTGGAGATCGCGGGCTTCTGGCTGCCCCTGGCGGCGGTCGCCCTGGCCGTCGGCGGCATCCTGCTGGCCGTGCACCGCCGCCGTGCCGTCACGGCCACCGCGCTCGGCACGGCCCTGGGCGCCGCCCTGCTGGCCCTCGCCACGGTCGTCGGACGGGCCCTGACCCTCGCCGGCCTGCCCGAGCACGTCTCCCGGGCGGCGGCGGGCGCGGTCTACGACGCCCTCACCTCGACCCTGCGCACGGCCACCTGGTTCATCCTCGCCCTCGGTCTCACGGTGGCCCTGGCGACCTGGTTCACGGACCATCGCGCGCGACGTCGCGCAGCACCCGCAGCGCCTGCCCCAGCACCGGAACAGGAACGGAAGCGAGCCCGAGCCTGACGGCGTCCGGCGCGACCTGCGGTCCCACCGCGAAGGCGGGCCCCGGCGTGACCGCGATACCGCGCTCGGCGGCGGCAGCCGTGAAGGTGTCGGCCCGCCAGGGCGCGGGCAGCTCCCACCAGGCGTAGTACGCGTACGGATCGGCCCGTACGGTGAACGCGGCGAGCAGTTCCGCGACGACGTGCTGCCGCCGGGCCGCGTCCGCCCGCTTCCGCGCGACGAGCCGTTCGACGGTCCCGTCCACGATCCACCGCGTGCCCGCCTCCAGCGCGAACCGCCCCGCCGTCCACCCGCCCGACCGCAGCGCACCGGCCACCGCACCGACCCGTTCCTCGGGCACGACGAGGAAACCGGCGGTCAGGCCGGGCGCGACCCGCTTCGACAGGCCGTCGACGACATGGACGCGCTCGGGTGCGTGGGCGGCGAGCGGCACGCCTTCCTCGTGGAGGAAGGACCAGACCCGGTCCTCCACCACGGGCAGGTCCAAGTCGCGTACCACAGCGGCCAGTTCACGCTTGCGCGCGTCCGTGGCGGTCGCGGAGGTGGGGTTGTGCAGCGTCGGCTGGACGTACAGGGCGGAGAGAGGGGCGGCGCGATGGGCGGCGACGACGGCGTCGGGCCGCAGCCCCTCCTCGTCCGTGGCGAGCGGCACGAGCGGGCAGCCGAGCCGCGCGGCGATCTCCTTGACCAGCGGGTACGTCAGCGCTTCCACGCCGACCCGGCCGCCGGGGCGTACCAGCGAGGCGAGGACGCCCGCGATGGCCTGACGCGCGTTCCCCGCGAAGAGGAGCTGCTCCGGGCGGGGCCGCCAGCCGGGCCCGGCCAGCAGCCCCGCGACGGCCTCGCGCGCGGCGGCGGTGCCGGTGGCCGGGACGGTACGGGTGGCCTCGCCCAGCACGTCGGGCCGCAGCAGCGGCGCGAGCCCGACCGCCAGCAGCTCCGACTGCCCGGCCACGGACGGGTAGTTGAGCTCCAGGTTGACGGTCACATGGGAGGACCCGTCGTGCGTGGCCTCGGCGAGGGCCCGGCCCGACGGCACCGGCGCGGCCCGTACGAAGGTGCCTCGCCCGACCTCGCCGACGACGAGCCCGCGCCGCACCAGCTCCGCGTACACCCGGCCCGCCGTGGACCCCGCTATGTGCTGCCGGCGGGCGAACACCCGCTGCGGCGGCAGCCGTTCACCGGCCTTCAGCCGCCCCGAGTAGATCTCCTCGGCCAGCCGGTCGGCGATGCGCCGATAGTCCTCCACACCCACCCCTTTCCACATCGCCCACGCTCCGCCTGCGCCCACGTTTCGCCTGCGTCCACGTTCCACCTGAGCACACATTCCGCATTGCGCACATTGCACCGAGAGCAAAGATTCTATTGCACCGAGGAGTTGACGGCGCCTAGGGTCCCTTCCATGGCTCCCTTCCTCGCATACGAGGACAAAGGCACGCATGCTTCCACCGCTCTGCCCCTTGTCCTGATCCACGGCCACCCCTTCGACCACACGATGTGGGCTCCTCAGGTGGCGGCCTTCTCCCCGGGCCGCCGGGTCATCGTCCCGGACCTGCGCGGCTACGGCGCCTCGCCGGTGGTCCCGGGAATCACCCCGCTCTCCGTCTTCGCCGAGGACGTCGCGGCCCTCCTCGACGATCTGCGGGTACCCGAATTCGTCCTCGGCGGCCTTTCGATGGGCGGCCAGATCGTCATGGAGTGCTACCGCCTGTTCCCCGGGCGCGTCCGGGGCCTGCTCCTGGCGGACACGTTCCCGGCGGCGGAGACACCGGCCGGAAGGAAGTCCCGCAACGCGATGGCCGACCGGCTGCTCCGCGAGGGGATGGCCGGGTACGCCGACGAGGTCCTGTTCAAGATGGTCGCCCCGTACGCCCGCCCGGAGGTGGCGGCCCACGTGCGCCGCATGATGACGGGGACGCCCGCCGAGGGGGCCGCGGCGGCCCTGCGCGGGCGGGCGGAGCGGCCCGACTACCGCGAGCTCCTGACCCGGATCGACGTGCCCACCCTGGTGGTGGTCGGCGAGGACGACGAGTACACCCCGGTGGAGCAGGCGAAGGCGATGCACGAGGCGATCCCGGGCTCGGCGCTCCATGTCGTGCGAGCCGCGGCACACCTGCCGAACCTGGAGCAGCCGGAGGAGTTCAACGGGGCCCTGGCCGGGCTGCTGGACCGGCTCTGAGGAACGCGAAGGCCGTTCTGCGGGTGCGGGTGGGTGGGGG
>NZ_LIPP01000449.1 GCF_001418335.1 Streptomyces aurantiacus
CGACGGAGACGGGGAAGGCGACGACGATCCGGTCCACCAGCGCTGGCTGGACATGCGCAACGCCCAGGGTCACGTCCTGCGGCACAACCTCCGGTCCCTGCGCTCCTCGCACGGCATCGACGTCAACGTCACCTTCCGGGCCCTGCCGTTCACCCCACCGGTGAAGCTCTATCTGCTCAACGGGCAGGAGGCGCTGATCGGTTACTACGTCCTCACCCGCCGGGAGGAGCCGTACGAGAGCCAGACCCTGGAGATGTACGACGCGCTCGGCTCCGAGTCGCTCCTCTTCTCCTTCCTGACCCGGTCGGGACAGCGCGACGCGGCGTTCGTGGAGGAGTCGCAGAAGTGGTTCGACGGGCTGTGGGACACCATCACGACGGACATCACACTTTCTTGACCGTCCTGACCGTCCTGACCGTCCTGACGGGCAGAAATCGGCGGACGCCCTCTGGGAAACGATCGTCGTGAAGCCGACACTGCGTGAGTGACAGTCGAAACCACACAGTTCGAGTTGGCGGCGGGCGAGACCGAGAAGTTCAACGAGTTGATCGGGCGTGCGAAGTGCGTGCTGTTCGACTTCGACGGACCGATCTGTCGGTTGTTCGCGGGCCGCTCCGCGAAGGACATCGCCGCAGGCCAGGAGGAATGGCTGGCCGCACGAGGGCTGGCCGGGGTGCTGGCCGAGGGAGAACGGGGCAGCCGTGACCCGCACTGGGTGCTCAGCGAGGTCGCCGGGCGCCACCCGGACAGCGATCTGGTCGTCGAACTGGAGGAGTGGCTCACCCAGCAGGAGCTGAGGGCGGTGGCGTGCGCGATGCCGACGGCGTATGCCGATCCACTCATCCGGACCTGGGGTGCGGTCGGGGCACGGCTCGCCGTCGTGACCAACAACTCGGGCCGCGCCGTCCGGGCCTACCTGGAGAGCCGGCACCTCGTGGGGTACTTCGCGCCCAACATCTACGGCCGCACCCGGGACCTGAGCCTCCTCAAGCCCCACCCGTACACGCTGAACCGTGCGCTGAGCGCGCTCGGGGCCGCGCCGGACACCACCCTGATGATCGGCGACACCCCGTCGGACCACGCCGCCGCCGTGAGCGCCGGCGTGCACTTCCTCGGCTACGCGCGTAACGCGAGAAAGGCAGAGCTGCTGCTGGCCGCGGGCGTGGCCCGGTGGAACATCGTGCACTCACTGGACACGGTGTTGCGGGTGGTGCGGGGCGGCGCGTTGTGAGGTGACGCCGTGTGAGGTGGCGCCATGCACTCAGGGAATGGCGGCGGCGATGCCTGTCGATCCCCGAGGGGCACCAGCATGCTCCCGCCAACCCCGCTGCGTCAGAAGGTCAGTTGGCCGTCGACAACTGCTCGGCGGCGCTGATGAGGGGCTGGTGCGAGGACACCACCCAGTCGGCACCGCGCTCCCTCATCTCAGCCGCGCGCTGCGCCGACTGGGTGTAGCCGATGAAGCGCGTCCCGGCTGCCTGTGCGGCCGCCAGGTCAGTGAGCTGATCTCCGAGTACGAGGCAGACGGACGCGGGTAGATCCAGACGGTCCACTGCACGGTTCACGGAATCCGGGTCGGGTTTCATGTGGCGCAACTCGTGCGGGTCGCGTCCCAGGACGGCGTCGAACTTGGACTGGAGAGCCAGGCTTCTGACATATGCCAGGACCGGACCGTCGGAGTTGTTGCTCACGATGACGAGACGTATACCCAAGTCCGTCAGTACGTCCACGAGTTCGACGATGTGCGGCGTCGGCTCGGCAGTTTTGACAGCCACGTATTCGTGCTGGGTCACAATGGCTTCCGCCTGTTCAAGCGCCGCACGGCTGCGGGGAACAAGGGCCGGCCGTTCGAACATGTCCCTGACGTGCCGGAGAATGTCGTGCGAGTCGTCGCAGTCCTCCACGTCGGGATCCAGGGTTCCCCAGGCGCTGCGCACGACCTCCTTGATCTCGCGCGCAACGGGAGCGGTCGAAGCATCGCCGAAGAGGTCGGTGACGGGGCCGTCGAAGTCGAACAGCACGGCGCGTGAGCGGTCAAGCAGCCGCCGCAGTGCTTCCTGCTCGTCGAGCGTCTCGCTCATGGGCTTCCTCCGGGTCACCCGTTCAGTGTGGACCACAGCGGTTCACGCTGCCAGCATCGCAGATAATTGGGCAATCAGCTCATAAATGCGCATGTCGCCGCATGCGCATATGCCCGTTCGTCGTCGGCGGGGGCGGACTTCGACGTGTAATCGGGATCTGGCACGATGCGCGCCAGCAGAGGAGTAGCGTGCTTCCACTTCTGTATCCTCCGGAAGGGCGCAAGGCGAGAAAGACGGGCAATGTCACCCGAATCAGATTCCTATGCTCGACTGTGGTCGGTCGAGGCGAGCGGTAACGCGGACGTGGTCGAGGGTCCACTCCGCGGATACCATCACGAGACCTATGTATTTCCGCTGCCCGGGGCCGTGGGGGCAGGGCAGTCGGTGCGTTGGAAATGCCGGGAGCCCTACAGCAATCTTCTGTGGTTCGATCGGCGATGTTTTGCTTCGGAGGAGCAGCTGCTGACAGCCCTGAGTGGGCGAATCTCTGGCATCCCGGATATATTTCAGGTCAGCGGAACCGGGCTGCAGAGATTTATCGAAGGGGGAACTCTCGGGTCCCTTCACAAGTCCACGGAGAAAGTGCCCGATGATCTCTTCGATCAGATCGTCCGTCTGTTTGGCGAATTGACCGGAGTGACCCCTGCAACCCTCCCGATCGATCGCATGTGCAAATTGGAGGATCGCCCTCCCGACGGTGACACCGACGGGTTTCTTGAGCGACTCATCCAATTTGCCGAGCAGCGTGTCTACGTGCAGAACCTGGAGAGATTCAAATCTCTCTTCGAGGCGCTCGGTGTGGACGGCGACTCGTTCAAGAGTCTCCGTAAGCATGTTTCCGGCATGAAAGAGCGGCCTTTTTGCCTGCTGCATGCCGACCTGCACCGCGAGAATTTCATCGTCGATTCAGACCGGAAACTCTGGACGATCGACTGGGAACTGGCGATGTTCGGCGATCCGCTCTACGACCTTGCGACCCACCTGTACTTGATGCGGTACCCGCTGCGGCAGGAACGGCGGATGACGGAACAGTGGTGCACAACGGTGGAGAAGATCCGCCCAGGCAGCTCGAACGGTGTGGAAGTCGATCTGCCAAGACTCCTCGACTACAAGAGGGCACAGTCCGTCTTCACCGATGTCATTCGCGAGGCACTGTCGTTGGACGCCGAGCCCGACCACCGGCGACGGCTCGCACGCGCGGGAGCGAAACTGCGGAGAATCCTGGCGGATGCCGCCGTGCCGTTGGGGCTGGATTCCGTGCCGAGCGCCGGCCGTATCGTGTCGGCGCTCAAACAATGGCATCACGACCACGCGAGCGACCGCAGCAGCGGTTGGCAGTAACCTCGCTCGCACCACGACGAGTTGGTGTGCGCGCCAGTCACTGGCTCGCTTCTTCGCCGAGGCGCGCCGCGGCACACGTTCCGTACCCCTCCCCACCGTCGAGGTCGTACCGCGGATATGGCCCGGCAAGGGGAGGGTGGGAGTCCGGAAGGTGCGTAGGCTCCGGGGCATGGGCCAGACAGGTGCGAGGGACGCTGCGGACGCGACCGGTTCGGCAGGCGGCGCGACCGGTTCGGTAGATGGCGTGACCGGTGCGGTGGGTGGTGTGGACGCCGGGCGCGCGATGGATGCCGTGACCGGTGTGGTGGGTGCCATGGGGTTGCGTGAGCGCAAGAAGCTGCGGATGTACCAGGACGTCTCCGACATCGCCATCTCGCTCTTTCTGGAGAAGGGGTTCGAGAGGGTCTCCGTCGCGGAGGTCGCCGCCGCGGCCGAGATCTCCAAGCCGACCCTCTTCCGGTACTTCTCCTCCAAGGAGGACCTGGTCCTGTACCGGTTCGCCGACCACGAGACCGAGGCCGCGCGGGTGGTCGGGGAACGGGCGCCCGGGCAGTCCGCGATCGACGCGCTGCGGCTGCATTTCCTGGCCGGGATCGAGCGGAACGACCCCGTGACCGGCGTCAACGGCGATCCCCACATCCTTGCCTTCCACCGGTTGCTGTACGGGACTCCGTCCCTGGTGGCGCGGCTGTACGAGTATCTGGAGCGGTCCGAGGCCGCGCTCGCCACCGCGCTCGGCGGGAACCTGGAGGCACGGCTCGCCGCCGGGCAGGTCGTCGCCGTGCAGCGGATTCTCGCGATGGACAACTGGCGGCGGATCGCGAGGGGCGAGGACGTCGCGAAGGTGCAGCGCGACGCCGTCGCCGCCGCGGAGGCCGCTTTCGGGAGGCTGGGGCAGGGGCTCCCGGGCTATGCGACACGGTAATTTATGTAACTCGGTTAAATTATTCGAGTATCCTCGCCGGAATGACGTCAGCCGACCCTTCCCACGTCTCCTCCCATACCGTCTCCCTCGCCGTCTCCCACGCCTCCTCCCTTGATGACTCGCTCGCCGCCTCCCTGCGCCGCGAACGCGATTACCACGACATCTGCCGGGCCGCCCTCGCCGCGATGGTCGAGGGGGCCCAGGAGCACGTCGTCACCGGAGAGGACGTGTCCGCGTCCGGTGCCGACGCCGAAGTGCTCGGTCACCGGCTCCGCAGCCGGGCGAAGGAGATGCGGGAACTGCCCGAAGGGCCGCTGTTCTTCGGGCGGTTGGACTTCGCGCAGCCGGGCTCTGGGCAGGCAGACTCTGGGCAACCGGACTCCGGGCGGGCGGCCTCCGGGAGGCAGAGCCGTACCGCCGGTGACCACGCCGGGCAGAGCTACCACATCGGGCGACGCCGCATCAGCGAGCACCCCGCGGCCCCGCCCCTCGTCGTCGACTGGCGTGCCCCCGTCTCCCGCGCCTTCTACCAGGCGAGTGCCCGCGATCCACAGGGTGTGGGGATACGGCGGCGGTTCGGCTGGGCACCGGGCAGCCGGGGCGAGTCGACCGACCTCACGGGGCTGGAGGACGAACACCTAGGGGACGCCGGGGGAGTCGAGGCTGAACGCCCTGAGATCCCCGGTCTCCCCGGTGTCCCCGGTCTGCCCGCGACCCCCGAGACCCCCGAGACCCTCGCGACCTCCGAGACGCCTCGAAAGAAGGGCCGCATCCTCAGGAGTGAGATCGAGCGGCCCCGGGTCGGCCCGATGCGTGACATCGCCGCGACCATCCAGCCGGACCAGGACGATCTCGTACGGGCGGACCTCGCCGTGTCCGTGTGCGTGCAGGGTGCGCCGGGCACCGGCAAGACGGCCGTCGGGCTGCACCGGGCCGCGTACCTGCTCTACACCCATCCGCAGCGCATCCGGCGTGGTGGACTGCTGATCCTGGGCCCGAACCCCACCTTCCTCTCCTACATCTCGGAGGTGCTGCCGGCGCTCGGCGAAACCGGCGTACGCCAGTCCACGATCGGGCAGGAGATCGGCCGCCATCCGGTCCCGGTCGGGCGCGAGGACGACGAGAGCGCCGCCGTCGTCAAGCACGACGCCCGCATGGCGGAGGTGCTGCGGCGCGCCCTGTACGCCCGGGTGAGCCAGGCCGTGCCCGACGACCTCGCCGTACCCGACGGTTCGTACCGCTGGCGGGTGTCCGCCGGCGCGCTCGCGCGGATCGTGGCGGGCGTACGGGCCGAGGAGCCGCCGTACGCCGTCGGACGTGAGCGCGTACGGACACGGGTCGTGCGACATATCCAGGAGCAGGCCGAACGGCGGACCGGGCCCCGGACGAACGCCTGGTTGCAGAAGGTCTCGCGGGCGCGGCCGATCGGTGTGTACGTCGACTCGGTGTGGCCCAAGGTGCGCCCGGAGGAGGTCGTCGCGGAGCTGCTCACCGATCCGGCCGCGCCCGCGAGACCTT
>NZ_LIPP01000045.1 GCF_001418335.1 Streptomyces aurantiacus
AGGTACGGACGCACCGGGCCCGCCGAGCCGAGAGGGAGGGGGAGGAGGGGGATGCGGATGCGAATAGGGACGGGGACGGGGATGGGGAGGACGGGGGAGAGGGCGGCGCCTGACCGCCAACCCCGGGCGTCAGGACGTGAGTTGACGACTCGTCCGGCCGGACTCGCCATACTGTCAACATGACCGCAGACGCCTCCGTCCCGCTCCCCTCTGCCATACCCCTCTCCGCTCCGGCCGCCTCCGTCCGGCGTACCCGTGTCGTCGTTGTGGGCGCCGGTCCCGCCGGGCTCACCCTCGCCAACATCCTGCGGGCCGGCTCCGTGGACTGCGTGGTGCTGGAGAACGAGAGCAGGGAGTTCATCGAGCGGCGGCCGCGTGCGGGCTTCCTGGAGGAGTGGGCGGTCCGCGCGCTGGAGGGGCGGGGCCTGGCGGACCGGCTCCTTGCGAACACCGTGGTGCACACCGAGTGCGAGTTCCGGCTCGCGGGGGAGAGCCACAGGTTTCCGTACGCGGAGGTGTCGGGCCAGTGCCACTACGTCTATCCGCAGCCGCTCCTGGTGACGGACCTGGTGCGTGAGTACGCCGACGTCCGGGGCGGCGACATCCGCTTCGGGGTCCGCGACGTCGAGCCGGCCGGGATCGACACGGACCGGCCCTCGGTGACGTACACGGACGCGGAGACGGGTGAACGCATCCGGCTGGACTGCGACTTCGTCGCGGGCTGTGACGGTGCACGCGGAGTGACCCGGGGCTGCCTGCCGCCGGAGCACGTCGTGATCGCCCGGCACGACTTCGGTGTCGGCTGGCTGGCGCTGCTCGCCGAGGCGCCCCCGTCCTCGGACTGCGTCGTCTTCGGTATCCATCCGCGCGGGTTCGCCGGCCACATGGCCCGCAGTGCGCAGGTCACCCGCTACTACCTCGAATGCCCACCCGGCGACGACCCGGACAACTGGCCGCACGAACGCGTGTGGTCCGAGCTCCACGAACGGCTCGCGGCGGACGGGGCCCAGCCGCTCAACGAGGGCAAGCTGATCGAGAAGCGGGTCCTGGCCATGCACAACTACGTGGTGGAGCCGATGGCGTACGGGCGGCTGTACCTGGCGGGGGACTCGGCCCACCTGCTCGCGCCGATCGGTGCCAAGGGCATGAACCTCGCGATCCATGACTCCCTGCTGCTCGGCGACGCGCTCGTCGCCCACTACGGCAAAGGGGACGAGAGCGGGCTGCGCGGCTACTCGCGGACGTGTCTGCGGCGGGTGTGGCAGTACCAGGAGTTCTCGCAGTGGCTCTCCGAGGTGTACCACGGTGCCTCGTCCGGCGATCCGTTCCGCGCGGGCATCGCGACGGCGCGGCTGCGGCGGACCCTCGGCTCGCCCGCCGCCGGGGCCGGCTTCGCCGAACTGTTCCTCGGCAAGGACACCGACTACTGACGGCGGCTCAACGACGACTCACCTGCCGGCGCCGAGGCGGCGGCGATCGTCGCGTTGCGCAGGACCGTCCTGGACCGCTGGGCGGTCCGCAGCGCGTCCCACGTCAGCAGCGACAACGCGGCCCACACCAGGGCGAACCCGGCCCACCGCTCGGGGGGCATCGCCTCGTGGAAGTACAGGATGCCGAGCAGGAACTGCAGCACGGGTGCCAGGTACTGCAGCAGTCCCAGCGTGGACAGCGGCACCCGGATCGCCGCCGCGCCGAAGCACACGAGCGGCAGGGCGGTCACCACACCGGTCCCGGCCAGCAGCACCGCGTGCCCGGCGCCCTCGCCGCCGAAGGTCGCGTCGCCCTGGGCCGACAGCCACACCAGGTAGCCGAGCGCGGGCAGGAACTGGATCGCGGTCTCCGCGGCCAGCGACTCGATGCCGCCGAGGTTGAGCTTCTTCTTCACCAGTCCGTACGTGGCGAAGGAGAAGGCGAGACACAGGGAGACCCACGGGGGCTGGCCGTATCCGACGGTGAGTACGAGCACCGCGGCGAAGCCGATGCCGACCGCCGCCCACTGAACGGGGCGCAGCCGCTCCTTCAGGAGCAGGACGCCCATCGCGATGGTGACGAGCGGGTTGATGAAGTAACCGAGCGACGCCTCCACCACGTGGCCGCTGTTCACGGCCCAGATGTAGACGCCCCAGTTGACGGTGATGACGGCCGCCGCGACGGTGATCAGGCCCAGCTTGCGCGGCTGCCGCAGCAGAGGGACGGCCCAGGCCCAGCGACGCGTCACCATGAGGGCGATCAGCACGAAGCCGAGCGACCAGACCATGCGGTGGGCGAGGATCTCGCCGGCGCTCGCGGGTTCGAGGAGCGGCCAGAAGAGAGGAACGATTCCCCACATTCCGTACGCCGCGAAGCCGTTCAGCAGACCGATCCGCTGTTCGCCCTTGGGCTCCGGACCTATGTGGGGCTCCGGACCCATGTGCTGTTCGCCCTTGGACTCCACCGGTACGGCCCCTCCTTCTCACCCGGCTGCGGACCACGCGGCATCCGAGCCACGCACAGCCTCCAAGACGGTAGCGCCAAGCGGCACCGCACGTCATGCCCGTATCGCCATACGGTCATGACATACGGGCACGGCATGCGGGGTGCTCGCCCGGGGCCCGCCAGGGAGGAGGAAGGGGAGGAGGAGGGGGAGGAGGGGAGAGGTTCAGCCCTTGAGCGCCGCCGCGACCGACTCCGCGATCGGCGTGGTCGGCCGGCCGCTCAGCCGGGACAGGTCACCGCTGCCGACGACCAGTTCGCCCTTCTTGATGGACTCGTCCACGCCGGCCAGGATCGCCGCCATCGGCTCGGGTACCCCGACACCGGTCAGGATGCCCTTGTACGTCTCGACGGGGACGGAGTTGTACGCGATCTCCTTGCCGGACGCCTTCGACACCTCGGCGGCGTACTCGGTGAAGCTCCACGCGACGTCGCCGCCGAGCTCGTACGTCTTGTTCTCGTGGCCCTCGCCGGTCAGCACGGCCACGGCGGCGGCCGCGTAGTCCGCGCGGGAGGCGGAGGAGATCCGGCCCTCGCCGGCGGCCTGGACGACGGCGCCGTGTTCGAGGACCGGGGCCAGGTTCTCGGTGTAGTTCTCGTTGTACCAGCCGTTGCGCAGCAGGGTGTAGGGCAGACCCGACTCCAGGATCGCGGCCTCGGTCTCCCGGTGGTCGTCGGCCAGTGCGGCGCTCAGGGTGCCGGGCGCGCTGGTGTACGCGAAGAGCGCGACCCCTGCGGCCTTGGCGGCGGCGAGGACGACCTTGTGCTGGCCGACACGGCCCTTGTCGAACTCGTTGCCGGAGATGAGCAGCACCGTGTCGCCCGCGGAGAAGACACTGTCGAAGGTCTCCGGTGCGTTGTAGTCGGCGACCGCGATCCGCACTCCGCGAGCGGCGTGGTCGGCGGCCTTCTCCTTGTTGCGGACGACCGCGGTGATCCGGTCGGCCGGGACCTTCTCCAGCAGTCCGTCGATGACGTGCTGGCCGAGGTGTCCGGTGGCTCCGGTGACGACGATGCTCATGGTGGAAACAACTCCTTGTGGGGTGGGTACGTCACTCACCCTAGGAGCTGCGCTAACTTATGGAAAGTACCCACTTTGAAGTAAGGTACCCACATGGCCGTAAGTACCGTAAGTACCGCACGCACCTCTGTGGTGAGCATGCCGAGCAAGTACGACACCGGCGAGACGATGTGTCCGTATCGCCTCGTCCTGGAGCACGTCACCAGTCGCTGGGGCGTCCTCGTCCTGATCGAGCTGATGGAGCGCCCCCACCGCTTCAGCGAGCTGCGCCGGGCCATCGGCCGGGTCAGCGAGAAGATGCTCACGCAGACCCTGCAGACCCTGGAGCGCGACGGGATCGTGCACCGGGACGCCAAGCCGGTCATCCCGCCGCGTGTCGACTACTCGCTCACCGACCTGGGCCGCGAGGCCGCCGTACAGGTGCGCGCCCTGGCGCTGTGGACGGAGAAGCGGATGGGCGACGTGGAGAAGGCACGGCAGGGATACGACGAGGCCCGGTCCTGAGAAACCGAACCGGGCCTCGCTGAACTACCGACACCGAACCTCTGGCACCGAACCTCCGGCACCGAACCTCCGGCCCTCACCGAACTCCCGACGGAGCACGGAGCCCGGAGCACGGAGCCCGGAGCACGGAGTGCTCAGCCGACGACGGTCCAGGCGTCCCCGCCCGTGAGCAGTGCCGACAGGTCGCCCTTGCCGTTCTGTTCTATGGCGGAGTCGAGCTGGTCGGCCATCTGCGTGTCGTAGACCGGGCGGTCGACGGACCGCAGGACACCGATCGGGGTGTGGTGCAGGGTGTCCGGGTCGGCGAGCCGGGACAGCGCGAACGCCGTGGTCGGCGACGCGGCGTGCGCGTCGTGGACCAGGATCTGCGACGTGTTCTCCTCGGTGACCGCCACGACCCTCAGGTCGCCGGTGACCGTGTCTCGCACGACGCCTTTTGAGCCGAGACCGTCCGCCAGCGGGGTACCGAAGCGGATCGGCTGCCCGTGTTCCAGGCGGATCACCGCTTCCTCGGCCTGCTGCCTGTCCTTCAGGACCTCGAAGGCGCCGTCGTTGAAGATGTTGCAGTTCTGGTAGATCTCGACGAGGGCCGTGCCCGAGTGGGCCGCCGCCTGCCGCAGGACCTCGGTGAGGTGCTTGCGGTCGGAGTCCACCGTCCGTGCCACGAAGGACGCTTCCGCGCCGATCGCCAGCGACACCGGGTTGAAGGGCGCGTCCAGTGACCCCATCGGCGTCGACTTGGTGATCTTGCCGACCTCGCTCGTCGGTGAGTACTGACCCTTGGTCAGCCCGTAGATCCGGTTGTTGAAGAGCAGGATCTTCAGGTTCACGTTCCGGCGCAGCGCGTGGATCAGGTGGTTGCCGCCGATGGACAGCGCGTCCCCGTCGCCCGTGACGACCCAGACGGACAGGTCGCGGCGGGACGAGGCAAGGCCGGTCGCGATGGCGGGGGCGCGGCCGTGGATGGAGTGCATCCCGTACGTGTTCATGTAGTACGGGAAGCGGGAGGAGCAGCCGATGCCCGAGACGAAGACGATGTTCTCCTTCGCCAGGCCGAGCTGGGGCATGAAGCCCTGCACGGCGGCGAGGACCGCGTAGTCACCGCAGCCGGGGCACCAGCGCACTTCCTGATCGGACTTGAAGTCCTTCATGGACTGCTTGGCCTCGGCCTTGGGCACCAGAGTGAGCGCCTCGATCGTGTCCGAACCTTCCGTGGTCGTCTCAGCCATCGATGGCCTCCTTGAGAGCCGTGGCGAGTTGCTCAGCCTTGAAGGGCATGCCGTTCACCTGGTTGTACGACTGGGCGTCCACCAGGTACTTCGCCCGGACCAGCGTGGCCAGCTGGCCGAGGTTCATCTCGGGGACGACCACTTTCTCGTAACGCTTCAGCACCGTGCCGAGGTTCCGCGGGAACGGGTTGAGGTGCCGCAGATGCGCCTGCGCGATGTTCTCCCCGGCCGCGCGCAGCCGTCGTACCGCAGCGGTGATCGGCCCGTAGGTCGAACCCCAGCCGAGCACGAGGGTGTCGGCGTTGCCCGTGAGGTCGTCGACCTCCATGTCGGGTACGTCGATGCCGTCGATCTTCGCCTGCCGCGTACGGACCATGAAGTCGTGGTTGGCGGGGTCGTAGGAGATGTTGCCCGTGCCGTCCTGCTTCTCGATACCGCCGATGCGGTGTTCGAGCCCCGGCGTGCCAGGGATCGCCCAGGGGCGGGCCAGGGTCCGGGGGTCGCGCTTGTAGGGCCAGAAGACCTCGCTGCCGTCGTCCAGCGTGTGGTTGGGGCCCTGCGCGAACTGCACGCGCAGGTCCGGGAGTTCGTCGATCTCGGGGATCCGCCACGGCTCCGATCCGTTGGCGAGGTAGCCGTCGGACAGCAGCAGGACGGGCGTGCGGTACGTGAGCGCGATCCGGGCCGCTTCGAGGGCCGCGTCGAAACAGTCGGCGGGCGTCCGGGGAGCCATGATCGGCACCGGTGCCTCGCCGTTGCGCCCGTACATCGCCTGGAGCAGGTCGGCCTGCTCGGTCTTGGTCGGCAGCCCGGTCGAGGGGCCGCCGCGCTGGATGTCGATGACCAGCAGCGGCAGTTCGAGGGAGACGGCGAGCCCGATCGTCTCGCTCTTGAGAGCCACTCCGGGCCCCGAGGTCGTGGTCACGGCCAGCGAACCGCCGAAGGCCGCGCCCAGGGCGGCGCCGATTCCCGCGATCTCGTCCTCGGCCTGGAAGGTCCGTACGCCGAAGTTCTTGTGTCTGCTCAGCTCGTGCAGGATGTCCGAGGCCGGCGTGATCGGGTACGAGCCCAGATAGAGCGGCAGGTCCGCCTGCCGGCTCGCGGCGATCAGCCCGTACGAGAGCGCCAGGTTCCCGGAGATGTTCCGGTACGTGCCCGTCGGGAAGGCCTGCGTGGCGGGGGCGATCTCGTACGAGACGGCGAAGTCCTCGGTGGTCTCACCGAAGTTCCAGCCCGCCCTGAACGCCGCGATGTTGGCCGCCGCGATCTCCGGCTTCCTGGCGAACTTGGTGGCCAGGAACTTCTCGGTGCCCTCGGTCGGCCGGTGGTACATCCAGCTCAGCAGGCCCAGCGCGAACATGTTCTTGCTGCGCTCCGCCTCCTTGCGGGAGAGGTCGAACTCCTTGAGCGCCTCGACGGTCAGCGTGGTGAGGGGGACGGGATGGACGCTGTACCCGTCGAGGGCGCCGTCCTCCAGCGGGCTCGTGGCGTAACCGACCTTGGCCATCGCCCGTTTGGTGAACTCGTCCGTGTTGACGATGATCTCCGCGCCGCGCGGCACGTCGGCGATGTTCGCCTTCAGCGCGGCCGGGTTCATCGCCACCAGCACGTTGGGCGCGTCGCCCGGCGTGAGGATGTCATGGTCCGCGAAATGCAGCTGGAAAGACGAAACGCCCGGCAGGGTACCTGCGGGCGCACGGATCTCGGCGGGGAAGTTCGGCAGTGTCGAAAGGTCGTTCCCGAACGATGCCGTCTCGGAGGTGAAGCGGTCTCCGGTGAGTTGCATACCGTCACCGGAGTCTCCCGCGAACCGGATGATCACCCGATCGAGTCGGCGTACATCCTTCTCGCTCGCCGGTTTGCGCTGTTCTCCTACGACTGCTCCGTCGGCCTGCTCAGCTGGACTGCTGACCTGACTGGTCACTGAAGTGAACCTCCTTCGAGGCGGCTGTCCGGGGATGGCCCTCCCGCAGGCCATCCCGGGCCCAAGCCTACGTCGGCAAGGGGCGCCCGCCCCGGGACGCTCACACGATGGACGTCGTTTCGGGACTGCCGTAAATCCTCTTCTGTCACGATTTCTGCCACGATTGTTCCGCCCCCCGGCGTTACCTGTGGAAACGCTCCGTACTCATCCTTAGATGCGCTGTAACCGTCTACTGGTTCTGGTTCTGGTTCTAGAACCGTCTTCTGGTTCTGGTTCTAGTTGTGGTGCTGGTGCTGATTCTCGGGCCCGTGCCTGTGCCCGTACTCAAGTCGCGCCAAGTTCCTGACAGGCTGTCAGGACTTCAGATAGGTGAGGACCGCGAGAACGCGGCGGTGGTCCCCGTCGCTCTGGGACAGGCCCAGCTTCATGAAGATGTTGCTCACGTGCTTCTCGACCGCGCCGTCGCTGACCACGAGCTGCCGGGCGACCGCGGAGTTCGTCCGCCCCTCGGCCATGAGTCCCAGGACCTCGCGCTCGCGCGGTGTGAGCCCCGCGAGGACATCCTGCTTGCGGCTGCGCCCGAGCAGCTGTGCGACGACCTCCGGGTCGAGAGCGGTGCCGCCGCGGGCCACGCGGACGACCGCGTCCACGAATTCCCGCACTTCAGCTACCCGGTCCTTGAGGAGATAGCCGACGCCGGTGGTGGAACCGGCCAGCAGTTCGGTGGCGTACTGCTCCTCCACGTACTGCGACAGCACCAGGACACCGAGGCCCGGGTGCTGCTTACGCAGTTGAACGGCCGCCTTGACGCCTTCGTCGGTGTGGGTCGGCGGCATCCGGACGTCCGCGACCACGACGTCCGGCAGCGCGTCCTGCGCCGCGAACTCCGTGATCGTCTTGATCAGCGCGTCCCCGTCCCCGACGCCGGCGACCACGTCGTGCCCGCGGTCGGTCAGCAACCGGGTCAGGCCCTCCCGCAGCAGCACTGAATCCTCGGCGATGACCACGCGCACTCTGTCCTCCACGATTTTTCGGCCCCCCAGCCCACGCCCCGCACATACGTCAGCCCCCAGCATCCCAGCATTGGAACCCGAACGCGGCATGTTTCCCGGCTGCCCAACTGGGACCGCGATCTTTTTAGGGGCGCAATCTTCTTAGGGGCGCGGGGAACGGCGCGCTCAGCCACGGACGGCCCGCAGCCGGGTATGGGCCGCAGCCGGGTATGGGCCGCAGGCCGGGGGGCCGGGGGGCGGAGCCCCCAGTTTCGGGAAGGGGCGGGGCTGGGGAAAGAAGAACGCGTTTCGCCCCGCGGAGCCCTCCGGCCCCACGAGGCGAAACGAGGCGAAACGAGGCGAAACGAGACGAACCCTCAAGCAGCCCGCCAGGGCAACTCGGCAGTCACCCGAGTCGGCCCCGCCACAGGCGAATCCACCACGAGAATGCCATCCACCGCTTCGAGCCGCCCGGCAAGCCCCGCGAGCCCCGAGCCGGAGGCGACATCCGCCCCGCCCACCCCGTTGTCGACGACCTGGATCATGAGCCGGTTCTCGATCCGCCACACGTCGACCGACGCCCGAGTGGCCCGCGAGTGCTTGCTGATGTTCTGCAGCAGCTCGGACACGGTGAAGTACGCGATGCCCTCGATGGCGGGCGCGGGCCGGGCCGGCAGATCGACCTCGACCTGCACGGGAACGGTGCAGCGAGAGGCGATGGACGACAGCGCGGCGTCCAGGCCGCGGTCGGTGAGGACCGCGGGGTGGATGCCACGCGCCAGATCCCGCAACTCCTGCAGCGCCGTCTTCACCTCACCGTGCGCCGCGCCCACCATCCGGGCCGCTTCCTCCGGATCCTCCGTGAGCTTCTCCTTCGCCAGCCCCAGATCCATCGCCAGCGCCACCAGCCGGGCCTGCGCCCCGTCGTGCAGATCCCGCTCGATACGCCGCAGGTCGGCCGCCGCCGTGTCGACCACGACACCGCGGTCCGACTCCAGCTCCACCACGCGCGTGGCCAGCCGCGAAGGCCCGAGCAGCCCGCCCACCAGGCCCCGGTCGACCAGGGTCAGCGCCCGTACGATCCACGGCGTCGCCATCGTGAGCAGCAGCCCCACCAGCGCGGTCACGGTGATCTCGAAGGGGTTGTCCAGGAAGATCCGGTGCGTCTCGTCCCCGTACAGCTGCAGTCCGTCCTGTCCGCCGTACATCGGGTACAGCCAGAACCACAGCGGGTACGTCAGCAGCGCCCAGCCGGTCGTCCAGAGGGTGATGGCCACCGAGAAGGCGAACACGGCCCACGGAAAGTGCAGCATCGTGTAGAGGAAGTGCCGCCAGGACGCGCCGCTCTTCAGCGTCGCCCCCATCCAGCTCATCGGGCCCTGCTTGCGCATCCGCAGCGGTTCGGGCGCGGCGACGTCGAGGCCCAGCAGACCGCGGGCCCGCGCTCGCTCCAGCACGCCGAGACCGCGGCAGCCCGCGAGCCCCGCGGCGAGCACCGGGACGCCGAGGAACGTGATGAGCAGGCCGGCACCGAGCGACATCATCGTCACGGCGAAGGTGAAGGTGAAGATGCTGATCGGCAGGTTCAGCATCAGGTAGGCGAACTCACGCAGGCTGCGGCCCTCGATCGGGGCCCGCAGCGCGGCGGGGAGCCGGTTCCACCGCTCCCCGGTGCCCTCCCCCCGGAATCCGGGGCCGTCGTCCCACCCGTATCCCTGCCCGTACTCCGTGGCCATGGCCGCCGTCCGTTTCTGCTCGTCCGCTGGTGTAACTCAACAGTGCTCTGTACGGCGCTTCCCCGACATGGAGCACGTCGGCGTCTTGGGGCGGGGGTTTTCCCTACCTCTTTGCGCCGGAGGCGTCCGTCAGGTCCCGGTCCCGCCACGGCAGCTCCGCCGTGATCGTCGTGGGTCCGCCGACCGGTGAGTCGATGACGAACAGGCCGTCCACCGCGCCGAGCCGGTCCGCGAGCCCCGCCATCCCCGTACCGCCGTCGAGGGAGGCACCGCCTCGGCCGTCGTCCCAGACCTGTATGAGCAGGCGGTTGTCCGACCGCCACACGTCGACCGAGGCGGACCGCGCACCGCTGTGCTTGCTGACGTTCTGGAGGAGCTCGGAGACCGTGAAGTACGCGCTGCCCTCGATGGCCGCGGCCGGGCGCGACGGCAGCTCGGCCGTCACCTTCACCGGCACGGTGCAGCGGGAGGCGACCGAGGACAGGGCGGCGTCCAGGCCGCGGTCGGTGAGGACCGCGGGGTGGATGCCACGCGCCAGGTCCCGCAGTTCCTGCAACGCCAGTTTCACCTCGCCGTGCGCCTCGTCGACCATGGCGGCGACGGTGTCGTCGGCCTGACCCTCCAGCAGCTTCTCCTTCGCCAGGCCGAGGCCCATCGCCAGCGCCACCAGCCGGGCCTGCGCCCCGTCGTGCAGGTCCCGCTCGATGCGGCGCAGATCGGCCGCGGCCGTGTCGACCACGACCCCCCGGTCCGACTCCAGCTCGGCGATCCGCCGCTCCAGCCCGTCGGAGGGCGACAGCAGCGCGCGCACCATCGCCCGGTCGGCGTTGGCGAGGCCGCGCGCGATGAACGGCAGCACGGGCCACAGCACGAACAACGAGGTCAGCGTGACGGTGAAGGTGACGATGCTCCACGGAAGCCGTATGAGTTCGTAAAGGGCCGTCCGCCAGCCGACCGGATCCTTCAACCCCATCCACAGCGCCGCGAAGAACCCGCCCCGCCTGCGGAACGGCAGCCGGCTCGGCTCGTCCACCCGTACCCCGAGCAGGGCCCTGGCGCGGGCCCGCTCCGCCTTGCCCAGCAGACGCGCGCCCATCAGCCCGAGTGCCAGCACCGGCAGCCCGATCACCGTCAGGGTCAGCCCGGCTCCGACGAACAGAACGGTGACGACGTAGGTGAACCCGATGATGGAGGTCGGCAGGTTGACCAGGAGATGCACGATCTCCTTCCAGGTGTGCCAGTCATAGGCGAAGCGCGCGGGAGGCGGCCGGTCGGTGCCGCCGTCCAGGGTGTCGGCGGCCAGGATGCGTTCGGTCATAGCGCCACCTTGCCGGGCCGCGGCCCGCGGCGCCATGAGGTGGACCGCCTGCGCCCCCGGGGGAAAACCCCACCATCGACGGGCCTCGGGTACCGCTCCCGGCCACAGTCGCGGACCGGTCCGGCCACGCCCCGGAATTTCCGCCGCACGATACCTACCCGTGACGGGCTGCTTACGGTCTCTTTAGCAGGCCCTAGACTCCGGTGCGTACAGATCGTCGAACGCGGCGCATCGCACGTACGAGGCCTACGGGCCCGTCGTACAGGCCCGTCGTACGAAGTCTTCGGGATCAGGGAGTGAGGGGCGGACGTGCCGGACGTGCCGGAACCGACCGTGGTCGCGGCGGACTACTTCGAGTCCTATTCGGTCGTCGGGCTGCTCGC
Organism: Streptomyces aurantiacus; assembly: GCF_001418335.1. Lineage (GTDB taxonomy): Bacteria > Actinomycetota > Actinomycetes > Streptomycetales > Streptomycetaceae > Streptomyces > Streptomyces aurantiacus. The sequence goes on from NZ_LIPP01000045.1 coordinate 11,580, forward strand.
CGTGGTCGGCGTGCTGTTCGTCGCCGTCGCCTTCGGAGCGGGCCGCCTGCTGCGGCCCGTCGTCCCCACACCCGAGAAGCTCATGACGTACGAGTGCGGAGTCGACCCCGTCGGTGAGGGCTGGGCCCACACCCAGGTCCGCTACTACGTGTACGCCTTCCTCTACGTGATCTTCGCCGTCGACTCGATCTTCCTCTTCCCCTGGGCGACGGTCTTCGCCGCGCCGGGCTACGGCGCGGCGACGCTCGTGGAGATGTTCATCTTCCTCGGCTTCCTGGCCGTCGGTCTGCTGTACGCATACAAGAAGGGCGTCCTCACATGGACGTGACCCCCACGGCCTCTTCGGCTCCCGAGCCCGTCCTCCTGCCGGAGCCCAAGCGGCTGGGCGCGCTCGCACGCCTGGCCCCCGAGCCGATGAAGGTGGTCCTGAACTGGGGCCGCCGCTACTCGCTCTGGGTCTTCAACTTCGGCCTCGCCTGCTGCGCGATCGAGTTCATCGCGGCGTCGATGGCCCGGCACGACTTCATCCGCCTCGGCGTCATCCCGTTCGCGCCGGGTCCGCGCCAGGCCGACCTGATGGTCGTCTCCGGCACGGTGACGGACAAGATGGCCCCCGCCGTCAAACGCCTGTACGAGCAGATGCCCGAGCCGAAGTACGTCATCTCCTTCGGCGCCTGCTCGAACTGCGGCGGCCCGTACTGGGACTCGTACTCCGTGACGAAGGGCGTCGACCAGATCATCCCCGTCGACGTGTACGTCCCTGGCTGCCCGCCCCGCCCGGAGGCGTTGCTCCAGGGCATCCTCAAGCTCCAGGAGAAGATCGCCCGGGAGTCACTGGGGGAGCGCTACGGGTCCTCCGGCGCCGGACGCCCCTCGGCGGCGGCCCTGCAGAGCGGACTCGTACCGCCGCCGGCCACGGAGTCCGCCGCGGGGGACGCCCGATGACCGGATGGCTCCCCGCTCCCGTGGAGGAACTCTTCGGCCCGGACGCCACAGCCGAGGAGTCGTACGAGGTGCTGACGGTCGACGTGCCGCCTCAGTCCTGGCTCGCCTCACTGCGGAGCGCGCGCGACACCCTCGGCTGCACCTACTTCGACTGGCTGAGCGCCGTCGACGAACCCGGCGCGAGTACCGGCGCGGAAGCCGGTGCCGAAGCGGGACCCGGTGGCGAATCCGGACCCGGCAGCGAATCCGGACCCGGTGGCGAATCCGGCGCGGGTTTCCGGGTCTCGGCCCACGTCGTGGCGCTGGCTCCGGTACGCCGCCTCCTCGTCCGTACGACGGTCCCGCACTCCGCACCCGTACTCCCCTCCGCCGTCGAGGTCTACGCGGGCGCCGCCTGGCACGAACGCGAGACCCACGAAATGTTCGGCGTCACCTTCGAGGGCCACCCCGGTCTGGACCCGCTTCTCCTCCCCGAGGGCTTCGAGGGCCACCCCCTCCGCAAGGACTTCGTCCTGGCGGCCCGCGTGGCGAAGGCCTGGCCGGGCGCGAAAGAGCCCGGGGAGTCGGAGCACGGCGGTCCGAAACGCCGCCAGATGCTCCCTCCGGGAGTCCCCGACCCGAACGAATGGGGCCCCCTCAAGGGCCAGCTTCCCCCGGCCCCCGCCCGCCCGGCCCGGGGCGGTGCCCGCGCGGCGGGCGACCGTCCGGTACGACGGGCTCGCACCGCGGGGGACGGCTCGGCGAGCCAGTCGACGACGCCGCCCGCGACGCCGCCCATGGAGGCGCCCCGGCGGCCCGACACCCCGGCTGAGCCAAAGGCACCCGCCGAGCCGAATCCCACGACGACCGAGCCGAGGCCCACGCCCGAGCCCAAGTCGCCCGAGGCGTCGCACGGTTCGGACGCCCCGTGGCACGACGCCCGCCCCACTTTCAGCGAGCCCGAGCCGCCGGCGAACGCACAACCCGACGACCCCAGCGACCCCAGCGACCCCAGTGACCCCGGCTCCACAGGAGGCGCGCAGTGAACGACGCGCTCGACGTCGCCCTGCGACTCCTCGTCGTCTTCGTCGTGTTCCTGACGTTCCCCCTGCTCGTGGGCCAGGCCGAGCACAAGGTGATGGCCCACATGCAGGGCCGCCTCGGCCCCATGTACGCGGGCGGTTTCCACGGCTGGGCCCAACTCGTCGCGGACGGCGTGAAGTTCGCGCAGAAGGAAGACATCGTCCCGGCGGGTGCGGACCGCCGTATCTTCCAGCTCGCCCCCGCCGTGGCCCTGCTCCCGTACCTCATGGTCCTCCTCGTCATCCCGGTCGGCCCGGGCGAGGGTGCGGTCGGCGAGGTCGTCGACGCGGGCATCTTCTTCGTCCTCGCCGTGATGGGCGTGAGTGTCCTCGGCTCGCTCATGGCGGGCTGGGCCTCGGCCAACAAGTTCTCCCTCCTCGGCGGTCTGCGCACCGCCGCGCAACTCCTCGCGTACGAACTCCCGATGCTGCTGACCGCCGCCTCGGTCGCCATGGCGGCCGGCACGGTCTCCCTCACCGGCATCGTCGACGCCTTCGAGTGGTGGTGGCTGCCCTGGCAGATCGTCGGCGCGATCGTCTTCTTCGTGGCGGGCCTCGCCGAACTCCAGCGCCCGCCCTTCGACATGCCGGTCGCCGACTCGGAGATCATCTTCGGCGCGTACACCGAGTACACGGGTCTGCGCTTCGCCCTGTTCCTCCTCGCCGAGTACGCCGGAATCGTCGTCCTGTGCGGCCTGACCACCGTGCTCTTCCTGGGCGGCTGGCACGGTCCGTGGGGCGCCGATGGACTCGGCTGGGTCTGGACCCTGCTGAAGGCGGCCGTCCTCGCCTTCGTCGTCATCTGGCTGCGGGTCACCTACCCCCGCCTGCGTGAGGACCAGCTCCAGAAACTCGCCTGGACCCTCCTCGTCCCCCTCTCCCTCGCCCAGATCGCCCTCACCGGCATCGTCAAGGTGGTGATCGCGTAACCATGTCCCCCCTCCCCGGCTCAGGCCTGGCCAAGGGCCTGGCCGTCACCCTGCGCACGATGACGAAGAAGACCGTCACCGCGCAGTACCCGGACGCCCAGCCCGAACTCCCGCCCCGCACCCGCGGAGTCATCGGCCTCTTCGAGGAGAACTGCACGGTCTGCATGCTGTGCGCCCGCGAGTGCCCGGACTGGTGCATCTACATCGACTCCCACAAGGAGACGGTGCCGGCCGCCGCGCCCGGTGGCCGTGAGCGCAGCCGCAACGTCCTCGACCGCTTCGCCATCGACTTCTCCCTCTGCATGTACTGCGGTATCTGCATCGAGGTCTGCCCGTTCGACGCCCTCTTCTGGTCCCCCGAGTTCGAGTACGCCGAGACCGACATCCACGAGCTCACCCACGAACGCGACAAGCTCCGCGACTGGATGTGGACCGTCCCGGCCCCGCCGGCCCTCGACCCCGGCGCCGAGGAACCCAAGGAGATCGCCGCCGCCCGCAAGACCGCCGACAAACTGGCCGCGGCGGAGGCGCAAGCGCAGGCAGAGGCGCAGGCGCAGGCGGAGGCGGAGGCGGAGGCCCAGGCAGGGGCGCAAGCCGAGCCCACCGAGCCGCAAGCCCGGCCCAGCGACCCGCAAGCCGAGCCGCCCACCGACCCGCGGGGAGGCGCATCGTGACTCCCGCCGCGGTCACCGTCTCGGCGGCCCGGGCCACGACCACCGCCGCCGAGACCCACGGCTTCCTCTCCCCGACCGGCGTCGAGATCGCCTTCCTCCTCGTCGGCCTGGTCACCTTCGGCGCCGCGATCGTCACGGTCACCACGAAGCAGCTGGTGCACGCCGCCCTGTGGCTCGTGGTCGCCCTCGGTGGCCTCGCCGTCGAATACCTCCTCCTCACGGCCGAGTTCATCGCCTGGGTGCAGGTCCTCATCTACGTCGGTTCCGTCGTCGTCCTCCTCCTCTTCGGTCTGATGCTCACCAGGGCCCCCATCGGCCGCTCCCCGGACGCCGACTCCGGCAACCGCTGGGCCGCCCTCACGGTGGCGATCGCCGCGGCCGGCGCCCTCGTCTGGGTCGTCGTCGACGCCTTCCGGACGACCTGGATCGACCTGGACGGCGCCGCCGCCGGCTCCACCGCGGTCACCGGCGCGAGCCTCTTCCAGAGCTGGGTGCTCCCCTTCGAGGCCCTCTCGGTCCTGCTGCTCGCCGCCCTGGTCGGCGCGATCGTCCTCTCCCGCAAGGCGAAGGCCAAGACAAAGGCAGAGGTAGAGGCAGAGGCCAAGACGAAGACGCCGGCCACCGCGAGCGACACCCCTCGGCGCGACGACGTTCCCCGGAGCGACAAGGAAGGCGCCCGCTGATGCACCTCGCCTATCCGGCCGTACTCTCCGCCCTCCTCTTCTGCACGGGCCTGTACGGAGTCCTCGCGCGCCGCAACGCGATCCTGGTCCTGATGTCCGTCGAGCTGATGCTCAACGCCGTCAACCTCAATCTCGTCGCCTTCGACGTCTGGCTCAGCAAGACCGCCCAGGACGCCCTGCACTCCGGCCAGGCCCTGACCCTGTTCACCATCGCCGTCGCGGCCGCCGAGATCGGCATCGGCCTGGCGATCGTCCTCGCCGTCCACCGCAACCGCGGCACCGCGGACATCGACAGGCTCCGCGACACCGCCGAAACCGACACCGACGCCGACGGCGCGGACGATGCCGGCGGCGCCGGGACCGCCGACGCCGACGACGACTCCGAGCCCGCCCGGAGCGAGCCGGCCGAGAAGGCTGAGGCCACCCCGTGACCACGACCACCCTCGCCGTCCTCGTCCCCCTCCTCCCGTTCCTGGGCGCGGTGGCCGGCCTGCTCCTGGGCCGCACCGCCCCCGGATTCGTACGCCCCCTCGCCGTCCTGCCCTCCCTCGCCGCCCTCGGACTCGCCGCGGTCGTCGCCGTACGCCAGGGCGGCGAACAGGCGGTGGACGTGGCGACCGAACTCACCCCCACCGGCTCGGTCCCCGTCGAACTCGCCCTGCACATCGACGGCTTCGCCGCCCTCGTCGCGATCCTCGTCGCCCTGGTCGCGACCTGCGTGCAGATCTACTCGACGGGCTACCTGCGCGACGACCCGCGCTACCCCTCGTACGCCGCTCTCGTCTCCCTCTTCACCTCCGCCATGCTGCTCGTCGTCTACTCCGGCGACCTGATGGTGCTGCTGGTCGGCTGGGAGATCATGGGCATCTGCTCGTACTTCCTCGTGGGCCACTACTGGGAGACCCCGGAAGCACGCGCCGCCTCCATCAAGGCCTTCCTCGTCACCAAGCTCGGCGATGTCCCCTTCCTGATCGGCCTGTTCGCGCTCGCCGCCGACACCGGTTCGTTCCGCATCACAAAAGTCCTCGGCAACGTCGCGAGCGGCGGACTCGACCACCCCACCCTCATCGCCCTGCTGCTCCTCGCCGGAGTGGCGGGCAAGTCGGCGCAGTTCCCGCTCCACACCTGGCTCCCCGACGCGATGGCGGGCCCCACCCCCGTCTCCGCGCTGATCCACGCCGCGACGATGGTCGCCGCCGGTGTCTACTTCGTCGCCCGGCTCCTCCCGGTCTTCGCCGCCTCCGCGGCCGCACTGGTGGTCCTCGCCGTGATGGCCGCCGTGACGATGGCCGGCTCGGCCCTCGCCGCGCTCGCCCAGGACGACATCAAACGGGTCCTCGCCTACTCGACGATCGGTCAGCTCGGCTACCTGACCGGTGCCCTCGCCGTCGGCGACCGCGGGGCCGCCGTCTTCCACCTCCTCACCCACGGCGCCTTCAAGGCGCTGCTGTTCCTCGCGGCCGGCGTGATCATCCACGCCGCCGGCACCAACTCCCTGGCCGCCATGTCCCGGATGAAGGACCTGCGCGCCCGGGTCCCCGACGCCTACTGGACGACGACCGTGGCGCTCCTCGCACTGGCCGCGATCCCGCCCTTCAGCGGCTTCTTCTCCAAGGAAGCCGTTCTCGGAGCCGCCGAGCACGCCGCCACCGGCCACGCCGAGAGCGTCCCCTCAGCCGCGGGCTGGATCGTCCTCGTCGCCGGCCTGGTGACGGCCCTGCTCACCGCCGCCTACGCGATGCGCCTGTGGCTGCTCGCCTTCCACGGTCACGGCACCGAAGCCCCCGACCACGGCAAGCAGCCCGTCGCCATGAACTCCGTGCTGTGGGTGCTCGCCCTCCCGTCCCTGGCTCTCGGACTCGCCACCGGGCTGCTGCCCGACTGGTTCGACGGACGGAACCTGACCCCGACCCTCACCACCGCCGTCCTCGGGACGGGGGTCGCCCTGGTCGGCGGCATCGTCACGTACGGCGCGTGGCAGCACACCACCGCCATGGCGGGCCGCGTCCCCCTGGGCGCGGTCGCGGCCCACCCGGAGGCCGACGGCGGCCTGGTCGAGGCCGAGGCCATCGCCAGCCACGGACCCGCGTACGGCAACGTGGCCTCCGCGCCCGACCCGGCGGATCCCGGCCGCCTGCTGCTCGGCCCGCTGCACCGCCACGCGGCCGTCGGTTTCCACCTCGACGCGGTGTACGCGGCGCTGTTCGTCCGTCCGGTCCAGGCCGCGGCCACGCTCGTCCGGTTCCTCGACCGCGAGGTCGTCGACACCTACGTACGCGGTGCGGGTGCCCTACCCCGCTGGCTCGGCGCGGCCGTCCGGCGCGCCCAGACCGGCAACGTGCAGACCTATGTGAGCGCGCTGCTCGCCGGCACCGTCGTCCTGGTGGTCGCCGCCCTCCTCGTCGCCACCGCGGGAGCGTGAGCAGGAGTGATCGATATCAACGAGTCCGTGATGCAGTTTCTTCTCGCGTTCATCGTCGTCGCCCCGCTCATCGGGGCCGTCGCGGCTCTCCTGCCGGCGCCGCCCGGGCTGAAGGGGAAGTCGCCCGAGCAGGCCGTACTGCGGCACGGGGTGATCGTCACCGGCGTCGTACTCATCGCCGCGGTCGCCCTCACGCTCGGCTTCGACCACGACCACCCGTCCAGGATGCAGGCCACGACGGACATCAGCTGGATTCCCGCACTCGACGTGCGGATCCACCTCGGCACCGACGGCATTTCCCTCCCCCTTCTCGTCCTTACCGCGCTCCTGACCTTCCTCTGCGCGCTCTACAGCTACTTCAAGATGCCCGCGGGCCCGACCCCGAAGGCCTTCGTCGCACTCGTCCTCGTCCTTGAGTCCGGCACCCTCGCGACGTTCGCCGTCCTCGACCTGCTGCTGTTCTTCCTGGCCTTCGAGACGGTGCTCATCCCGATGTACTTCCTCATCGCCCGCTGGGGCGGTGAGCAACGGACCCGGGCCGCCTGGAAGTTCATCCTCTACACCCTGCTCGGCTCCGTCGTCATGCTGCTGGGCCTGCTCCTGATCGGAATCAAGGCCGGCACCTTCGACATAGTGGCACTCGCCACTGACAATCACCCCGAGCTGACCACATCGGTGCAGGTCATCGCCGTTCTGGCGATCGGGATCGGGCTCGCGGTCAAGACACCGATGTGGCCGCTCCACAGCTGGCTGCCGGACGCGCACACCGCCGCCCCGACCGTCGGCTCGGTCCTGCTGGCCGGCGTGCTGCTGAAGATGGGCACGTACGGGTTCGTCCGCATCCTGCTGCCCGTCACGCCGGACGGCATGAGCACCTTCGCCCCGTACCTCGCGGCCTTCGCGGTCGTCGGGATCATCTACGGTTCGCTGGCCTGTCTGGCGCTCGCCAGGCAGGGCGCGAAGGGCGACCTCAAGCGGCTCATCGCGTACTCCTCGGTCGGCCACATGGGCTTCGTGCTCCTCGGGATCGCGTCGATGACCCCGACCGGCGTGAACGGCGCGCTGTTCGCGAACATCGCCCACGGCCTCATCACCGGCCTGCTCTTCTTCCTCGTCGGCGCGCTCAAGGACCGTACGGGCACGACCGACCTCGACACCCTCGCGCAGGAGACCGGCGCGGCGCTCTACGGCAGGGCCCCGCGCCTCGGCGGCCTGCTCGCCTTCGCCGCGGTCGCCTCGCTCGGACTGCCGGGCCTCGCCGGGTTCTGGGGCGAGATGCTCGCGCTGTTCGGCGCGTTCGACCCTGCCGACGGTCTCAGCCGGCCCGCGTTCCTGACGTTCATGACGATCGCCGCGTTCGGCACCCTGCTCACCGCCGCGTACATGCTCGTCGTGGTCCGCCGCGTCTGCATGGGTGCCACCTCGCAGCAGGAGAGCCCGAAACTCGCCGACGTCCGGACGTACGAGTTCGCCGCCTGGACCCCGCTCGTCGTCCTGACCGTCGTCGCCGGGCTCTGGCCCAAGGCCCTCCTCGGCCTGACCGACCCGGCCGTGCAGCAGCTCCTCTCAGGAGGCACCCGATGAGCCCCCAGGCCCAGTCCCTGGTCCAGGCCCAGCACGAGTCCCTGTCCCAGGTCCAGCACGAGTCCCTGTCCCAGGTCCAGGTCCAGGCCCAGTCCCTGGTCCAGTCCGTCGACTGGCTCGCGATCGCGCCGCCCACCATCGCGGCGGTCGTCGCCCTCGTGGTGCTCGTCGCCGACCTCTTCGTCGGCGACAAGAAGAAGGCCCTCCTCGGCTGGGTCTCCGTCGCGGGGCTCGCTGTCGCCGCGCTCGCGCTGCTGCCCCTCCTGGACGGCGACCGCTCCACGTTCTGCCTGACGGGCGACGCGGACGTGTGCAGCTACACGGCGGACCGGTTCACGCTGGTCATCCAGTTCCTCGTCCTCGGTGGCGCGCTCCTTGCGGCACTGCTGTCGATGACCGCCCTGAAGGACGCCGACAGGGAACTCCCCGAAGGGGAGTTCTGGTTCCTGCTGCTCTCCTCGGCCGCCGGCGCCGCCCTGCTGCCCGCCTCGCGCGACCTCGCCACCCTGATCGTCGCCCTGGAGGTCGCCTCCCTGCCCGCCTTCGCCCTCGTCGGCATCAAGCACGGCGACCGGAAGTCCTCCGAAGCGGCCCTGAAGTTCTTCCTGTCCTCGGTCACCGCGACCGCCGTGAGCCTGATGGGCATCAGCTTCGTCTACGCGTCGACAGGCACCCTGTACCTCACCGAGATCGCCACCAGGATCGAGGACGTCGACAGCCAGCTGCACACACTCGCCCAGGCGGGCGTCGTCCTCACCCTCGTCGGCTTCGCCTTCAAGACGGCCGCCGTGCCCTTCCACTTCTGGGTGCCCGACACCTACGTAGGAGCCCCTCTCCCGGTCGCCGCCTACCTGTCGGTCGTCGGCAAGGCGGTCGGCTTCTCCGGCCTGATCCTCGTCACCGTGATCGCCCTCCCGTCGTACGCGGACGTCTGGGGCCCGGCACTCGCCGCCCTGGCCGCCCTCACCATGACGGTCGGCAACGTCGGCGCCCTGCGGCAACGGACCACGCGCGCGTACAGCGCGGTACGGCTCCTCGCCTGGTCCTCCGTGGGACAGGCCGGCTACCTCCTGGTGCCGATCGCCGCCGCCGCCTACTCCGAGGACGCCGAAAAGGCCATCGGCTCCACCGTCGCGTACGCCCTCATGTACGCCGCCGTGAACCTCGGAGCCTTCGCCGTGGCCGCCCTGGTGGCGCGCACGAAGCCACTGAACCGGATCAGCGACTACCGCGGCCTGTACGCCTCGCGCCCCCTCGCCGCGCTCGTCCTCGGCTTCTTCCTGCTCTGCCTGGCCGGGCTGCCGCCGGGCATCATCGGCCTCTTCGCGAAGGTCACCGTCTTCTCGGCCGCCGTCGACGCGGGCCTCGGCTGGCTCGCCGTGGTCATGGCCGTCAACGTCGTGATCGCGCTCTTCTACTACCTCCAGTGGACGACCCTGCTGTTCCGTGCCCCCGAGGGCGAGCCCGAGTCGCACCGCGTCCCGGCCCCCCTCACCGTGGCGATCGCCCTGACCGCGGTCCTGGGCGTCGCGCTCTCCGGAGCACCTCAGCTCATCCTGCGGTTCTCGGACACCGGCCTCTTCTGACGCCTCTTCTGTCGCCTTTCCTGAAGCATCCGCAAGCAGTCCCACGCGCGCGTGGGGCGGTTGTCATATCACCCGGACAGCCGACGCGCGGCGCCCCGCGCACAAGGGAACTAGTGCTCTCCGCCTGGCGTTGACCAGTGAGGGAGGGTCCACTGGACCGTGGAGTCACGGAACCAGTGACGTCAGAGATCGACAAGCAGAGGTTCCCCTGCCGCACCATTTGGAGGGCGTACCGTGCACCGCCGGCACAACGGGCTCAGGACAGCCGTACTCCTCGGGGGACTGTCCGCACTCATCATCGTCATCGGCAGTTTCTTCGGGCGTATGGGCCTCGTCGTCGCACTCCTCATCGCGATCGGCACGAACGCGTACGCGTACTGGAACAGCGACAAACTGGCTCTACGCGCGATGCGCGCGCGCCCGGTGAGCGAGTTCGAGGCCCCGGCCCTCTACAAGATGGTCCGTGAGCTGTCCACGCAGGCCCGCCAGCCCATGCCCCGCCTGTACATCTCCCCGACCGAAGCACCGAACGCGTTCGCGACGGGCCGTAATCCCCGCAACGCCGCGGTGTGCTGCACCGAGGGCATCCTGCGCCTCCTGAACGAACGGGAACTGCGCGGCGTCATCGGCCACGAACTGAGCCACGTCTACAACCGCGACATCCTCATCTCGTCCGTCGCGGGCGCCCTGGCCTCCGTCATCATGTTCCTGGTCAACTTCGCCTGGCTGATCCCGATCGGCCGCTCCAGCGACGACGACGGCCCCGGCCTCCTCGGCATGCTGATGATCATGATTCTCGGCCCGCTCGCCGCGTCCGTCATCCAGCTCGCCATCAGCCGCTCCAGGGAGTACGAGGCGGACGCGTCCGGCGCCCAGCTCACCGGCGACCCGCTGGCCCTCGCGAGCGCCCTGCGCAAGCTGGAGGCGGGCACGAAGCAGCTCCCGCTGCCTCCGGAGCCGCGCATCGAGACCGCGAGCCACATGATGATCGCCAACCCCTTCCGCCCTGGCCAGGGACTCTCCAAAATGTTCTCAACGCACCCGCCGATGGCGGAGCGCATCTCCCGGCTCGAACGGATGGCAGGTCGCCCGCAGTGAAGACAATCCTCAACATCATCTGGCTGGTCCTCAGCGGCTTCTGGCTGTTCCTCGGCTACGTCTTCGCGGGCGTACTGCTGTGCGTCACGATCATCGGCATACCGTTCGGCGTCGCGGCGTTCCGTATCGGCGCCTACGCGCTGTGGCCGTTCGGCCGCACGACGGTGGAGCGCCGTGACGCGGGCGCGCCGTCCTTCATCGTCAACATCCTGTGGTTGATCCTCGCCGGCTGGTGGCTGGCCCTCGCCCACATCGTCACGGGCCTCATCCAGTGCGTGACGATCATCGGCATCCCTCTGGGCATCGCCAACTTCAAGCTCATCCCGGTCTCCCTGTTCCCCCTGGGCCGCGACATCGTGAGCACGGACCAGCCGTTCACGTCGCCGGCCCGGTAGGACGGCGCCGAGGGTGCCGCGGCCCAAGTACGCCCTGACGGCGTACGACCCCGACGCGGAGTACGACGACAACTGGGCCCTGTGCGCGGACGCCGAGAACCTCTTCGGCGACCCGCCGGCTCCCCCACGCGGTACGTACGAACTGATCGGCTGCGCCCCCGCAGGGGAGTTGGACAAGGCCCTCGCACGCGCGCGTGCCGACGGTTCGGCACCGCTGGGCATCCTCACCCTGGAGATCCTCGACAAGAACGGCGAGCGGGTCGAGGAGTGGTCCCTGGCGGACGTACGCGTCCTCGGCGACCGCCCGTGCGCACGCGACCTGTCACTGCGCGACATCACCGTCGAGGCGCGCGAGCCCCCGCACAACCCGTTCGACTACCCCCAGTGCCCACCGCTCTCCCCGGGCTACCGCCTGCTCGGCGCCGAGGACGAACCATGGGGCAGCTGTCGGGACCTGGCCCACGTCCCGGACGGGCGGCCGGACCTCGTCGAACCACCCGTGCGGCTGCTCGGGTGCTCCCCGCGCGGAGCCCTCCTTACGGCCCTGGACGCGGGCGAGGAGGATCTCGGACACGCCAAGCTGGTACGCCTCGACACGGCGGGCCACGCCGTCCAGACCGCGGTAGAGGGCGAACTCGTCGCGTGGATCCCCTCGGCGCGCGGTCGCGGCCTGGTGGACCTCGCACTGGAGCCCTGGTCGGACCGGCCGCCGACCGCGGCCGAGCAGGTCTGGGAGCGGTGGGACGGCGGCCGGCCCACCGAGCCCGGCCTCTGGGCCCGGTGCACGACGGAGGGACGCCACCACTGGCTGACCACGGCGCTGGGCCGTCACGAGGCCCACCGACCCGACGCGGAGCCCGGCGGTACGTATCACCTCGACGGTCGCCACATCGTCGACGAGCCGGGCTTCTTCTGTGCGCTCGGCGAGGCGGTCAACGGACCGGGCGGCTACTTCGGCTGGGGCATCGACGCGCTGGCGGACTGCCTCTGCGGCCGCCGGGGCGCCCGGCGTCCCTTCACCCTGGTCTGGCACGACGCCGAGGTGGCCCGCACCTGCCTCGGCCTCGTACCGCGCACCGACCACCGCCCGTGGACGTTCGAGGAACTCCTCGCCCTCCTCGTGGACGAGGGCATCGACGTCCGCCTCGCCTGAGGGTTGTCCACAGGCCGGCCCGATTGTCAGTGGCGCGCTGCATCATGAATGCATGACCGAGATCGAGCAATTGATGGCACGTGTCTCCGTGGAGGCGCGCAACTCCCGGCCGTGGGGCTGGCCTTCGCTCCCCGAGCCCGTGGACGCGGCCACGCTCGCCCGCGCCGAGTCCGCCCTCGGCTTCTCCGTCCCGCCGCTGCTCGCCGCGCTCTACCTGCGGATAGGAGACGGAGGTTTTGGTCCGGAGTACGGCCTGCTGCCCCTGCTCGACAGCCCTCCCTCGGGCGAGCCCGCCGTCGTCACGCAGTACCTCGCCCACCGCGAGAGCGGCCGCAAGGACCCCGACTGGCCCTGGCCGGACGGCATCCTGCCGATATCCCACTGGGGCTGCGGCATGTACGCGTGCGTGGACTGCCGCACCCCGGACGCCACGGTCCTCCTGTTCGAGCCGAACACCGACGACGCCGACCACGCGTGGTACGTGGACGCCCCCACCCTCACGGCCTGGCTCCACGCCTGGCTCGACGGCACCGGCTGGTACGGCGAACTCAACGACGACACGGACCTGGAGCCCTGGGGAGACTTCCGCATACGTACGGGGGCGGCGCGAGCCTCATAGCGCGCGACCCCCGGCGCCGACGAGCGATCAGCGCGAGCCCAGTCGCCTCCGCACCCCGTACGCGACCGCTCCCGACCCCAGCACACCGGCCCCCACGGCCACGGACACCCATGGCAAGGCGAAAGCCAGCGTCACGCACCCCACCAGCCCCACCGCGGGCACGACCCGCGACATGACCGCCGAACCGAGTGTCCAGGCCGAGGCGTTGGCGATCGCGTAATACACCAGCACCCCGAAGGAGGAGAAGCCGATCGCACCCCGCACATCCACCGTCGCGGCCAGCACCGCGACCACCACCCCGACCGCGAGCTCCGCCCGATGGGGCACCCGGAAACGCGGATGCACGGCGGCCAGTCCACCCGGCAGATGCCGGTCTCGGGCCATGGCCAGCGTCGTCCGCGACACCCCCAGGATCAGCGCGAGAAGGGAGCCGAGCGCCGCCACCGCCGCACCCACCCGTACGACAGGGACGAGCCCCGGCGCCCCGGCGGCACGCACCGCGTCGGCGAGCGGCGCCGTCGCCTGCCCGAGTCCCTCCGTCCCCAGCACGGAGACGACAGCGACTGCCACACCCGCGTACACCACCAGCGCGATGCCCAGCGCGAGCGGGATCGCGCGCGGAATGGTGCGCGCCGGATCGCGTACCTCCTCGCCGAGGGTGGCGATCCGTGCGTACCCGGCGAAGGCGAAGAACAGCAGACCGGCTGCCTGAAGCACCCCGCCCGCGCCCCTGGAGACGCCCACGTCGAGCCGCTCGGCAGCGGAGCCCTCGGAGGTCAGGCACACGACCACGACGGAAGCGAGGACCGCGAGAACCACCGCCACGATCGCCCGCGTCAGCCACGCGGACTTCTGCACCCCGCCGTAGTTCACCGCGGTCAGTGCCACCACGGCCCCGACGGCCACCGCGTGCGCCTGCCCCGGCCAGACGTACGTGCCCACGGTGAGCGCCATCGCCGCACACGAGGAGGTCTTGCCCACGACGAACGACCAGCCCGCCAGATATCCCCAGAACTCGCCGAGCCGCTCCCTGCCGTACACATACGTGCCGCCCGACGCGGGATAGCGGGCGGCCAGGCGCGCCGAAGCAGTCGCGTTGCAGTAGGCGACAACGGCGGCGACGCCCAGGGCGAGGAGCAGCCCGGATCCCGCGGCGCGCGCCGCGGGCCCCAGCGCGGCGAAGATGCCCGCACCGATCATCGAGCCGAGGCCGATGACCACGGCGTCGCCGACGCCGAGCGTCCGCCGCAGCTCGGCCGTACCCTGCGGCGAACCGGCCCCGGCAGAACCCGGCCGACCGGGATCGGACTGTGTCATGAGCCGCACCCTACTGATCGGTGCAACCGGTCGCCGTCGCGCCGACGTCTTCCCCAACAACACCAAACGAACAGAAGTAACGAGCAAGAAGAGCAAAGCCGAAAACGAAAACGAAACAGAAGAACGAAACAGAAGAACGAAACAGAAGAACGAGACGCGGGAGCGGTACGGCCACAGCCTGGTGCGAGCAAGATCACAGCACAGGTACAGCACGAAGGGGCAGGTTCACGGCATGGGCATCATCAGCTGGATCATTCTGGGGCTGCTGGCCGGGGCCATCGCCAAGTTCCTGCTGCCGGGACGCGATCCGGGCGGCTTCATCGGCACGACACTGATCGGCGTCGCGGGCGCGTTCATCGGCGGGTGGATATCCGCCCGCTGGCTGGACCACCCGATCGCCAAGGACTTCTATGACGGCGCCACCTGGGCCGCCTCGATCGGCGGCGCGCTGGTCCTGCTGGTCGCCTACCGCATCCTGTTCGGCAACTCGCGCAACTGAGTGCGCGCCCCCGGAACCGCAGCCGGCAGACGGGAAGGGTGGGCACCCCTGAGCGCCCACCCTTCCCGTACGCGCGGTCGGCGTCCGTCGTACAGCCGGGTTGTCCGGGTTGTCACCGGTAGTTGACGAACTGCAGAGCGAAGTCGAAGTCCTTGCCCTTGAGCAGGGCCTGCACGGCTTGCAGGTCGTCACGGCTCTTCGAGCTGACGCGGAGTTCCTCGCCCTGCACCTGCGCCTTCACGCCCTTCGGGCCCTCGTCACGAATGATCTTCGCGACCTTCTTGGCGTTGTCCTGGGAGATGCCCTCCTCGATCGAGGAGAAGATCTTGTACTCCTTGCCGGAGAGCTGCGGCTCACCGGCGTCCAGCGACTTCAGCGAGATGCCCCGCTTGATCAGCTTGGACTGGAAGACGTCGAGGATGGCCTTGACCCGCTCCTCGGAGTTCGCCTCCATGAGGATCTTCTCGCCGGACCAGGAGATGGAAGCGCCCACGTTCTTGAAGTCGTAGCGCTGCGAGATCTCCTTGGCGGTCTGGTTGAGGGCGTTGTCGACCTCCTGCCGCTCGACCTTCGAGACGATGTCGAAACTGGAGTCGGCCATGTCCTGTGGCTCCTTGTATCGGGGTGCGTAGCGGCGACCGTCGAGCCCACATCGGTCCCGGGCCGCATCCGCATAAGCCTAAGGGCTGTCCCGTCATCCCGGGCGGGCGCACGACGACAGCTACGGCACCTCGCCGCGTTGTCGGATCGCCCGAATACGCCCAGTATGAGGACGACCCTCCGCCTTGCGATGCACCGCATCCGACGCCGCGCGCTGATCCACCCGGGATTTCGGGACAGCCCTTAGTCACCCCGCCCTCCGAGCACCGATCAATCAGGTGGCGAAGCACCCCCGGCCATCGGGTATCGTTTACGTCGTTGCCACGGAGCACCGCCGAAGAGCGGTTCGAACGGCAGTCACCTTGGCGGTGTGCCCGAGCGGCCAAAGGGAGCAGACTGTAAATCTGCCGGCCATGCCTACCCAGGTTCGAATCCTGGCGCCGCCACACTCAGAGAAGAAGCCCTCTCTGAACTG
>NZ_LIPP01000450.1 GCF_001418335.1 Streptomyces aurantiacus
CGCCCCCAGACCCCCCTATCGCGCTGACGCGCTCGTCCTCAAACTCCCCCAGCTACCGCTGGGAGGTGCCCCCAGACGGGCTGAAAATGGGCGGCCTTGCTCCCAGACGTCGGACGGGCTGAGAACGGATGGCCATGCCCGCAGACGCCGGACAGGCTGAAGGGCGCCCGGCTGGGGTGGCTGGGCGGCCGGGGTGGCAGGTATGCCGAAAGCCCCGGCGTCCGCCCTGGAAGGGGCGGGCCGGGGCCCGGGTCAAGCTGGGGACTCGTACCCGCGTGGCGAACGCAGACCGCGTACGAGTCGGGTTGCCGGGCGGGAGCGGATGAGAGAGGGCCCGCTCGGGTCCTTCCGGCGTTTCGATCAAGTGAGTGCTGGGCCGTGGCCCGGCGCTCGGCAGAAGGTCAGACCTTGAGGGTGGCGACCTTGGAAGCAAGCGCCGACTTCTTGTTGGCGGCCTGGTTCTTGTGGATGACGCCCTTGGAGACGGCCTTGTCCAGCTTGCGCGAGGCTTCGCGCGCGGCAACCGTGGCCTTCTCGACGTCACCCGCGGCAGCGGCCTCGCGGGCCTTGCGGATCGCGGTCTTCAGCGAAGACTTGACGGCCTTGTTGCGCAGCCGAGCCTTCTCGTTGGTCTTGATCCGCTTGATCTGGGACTTGATGTTCGCCACGAAATGAGCCTTCTCAGGTTCAGGCGCTCAAGACGGTACGTCTCGCGACGGTAGGTCCCGTGACAGTGCGTCTCGCGCGCCGGTGATTTCTCTTAACTGATTACTCTTGCTTGGTCCTGCGTGTCCCCTGCAGAGAGGGCATGAGACACAGCTGCCCAGATTAGCAGTCGCCCTGCGGACGGCCCAAACCGGGCGCATCCCGTCGCCCGTGGGACCATGGAACCTACGTATCGATCCGACCCGAGGCGACAGGCGCCTCAAGAGACAGGACCCTGCGTGCCCGCGATCCCTAACAATGTGCCCGAGCCGAGCCGTACCGCCCCGGCTCTGATCCGCAACTTCTGCATCATCGCGCACATCGACCACGGCAAGTCCACGCTCGCCGACCGGATGCTCCAGCTGACCGGGGTGGTCGACCAGCGGCAGATGCGCGCTCAGTACCTCGACCGCATGGACATCGAGCGCGAGCGCGGCATCACCATCAAGTCCCAGGCGGTGCGGCTGCCCTGGGCCCCGACCGAGGATCCGGGCAACACCCACGTCCTCAACATGATCGACACCCCCGGGCACGTCGACTTCACGTACGAGGTGTCGCGCTCGCTCGCCGCCTGTGAGGGCACCGTCCTCCTCGTGGACGCGGCCCAGGGGATCGAGGCGCAGACCCTCGCCAACCTCTACCTGGCGATGGAGAACGACCTCACCATCGTCCCGGTGCTGAACAAGATCGACCTGCCGGCCGCCCAGCCCGAGAAGTTCTCCGAGGAGCTGGCCAATCTCATCGGCTGCAAGCCCGAGGACGTGCTCAAGGTCTCCGCGAAGACCGGCGTCGGCGTGGACGCGCTCCTGGACCGGGTGGTGAGAGACGTGCCGGCGCCGGTCGGTGTCGCGGACGCGCCCGCCCGCGCGATGATCTTCGACTCGGTCTACGACTCGTACCGGGGCGTGGTCACCTACGTCCGTGTCATCGACGGCCAGCTGAACAAGCGCGAGCGCATCAAGATGATGTCGACCGGTGTCACGCACGAGCTCCTGGAGATCGGTGTCTCGTCCCCCGAGATGACGCCGTCCGACGGCATCGGCGTCGGCGAGGTGGGCTACATCATCACCGGCGTGAAGGACGTCCGTCAGTCCAAGGTCGGTGACACGATCACCAGCAAGGACAAGGGCGCCACCGAGGCCCTCGGCGGGTACAAGGACCCCAAGCCGATGGTCTTCTCGGGCCTGTATCCGCTGGACGGTTCCGACTATCCCGACCTGCGTGAGGCGCTGGACAAACTCCAGCTCAACGACGCCGCCCTGGTCTACGAGCCCGAGACCTCCGCGGCCCTCGGCTTCGGCTTCCGCGTCGGCTTCCTCGGCCTGCTGCACCTCGACGTCATCCGTGAGCGCCTGGAGCGCGAGTTCAACCTCGACCTCATCGCCACCGCGCCCAACGTGGTCTACCGCGTGATCATGGAGGACGGGAAGGAGCACACGGTCACCAACCCGAGCGAGTTCCCCGAGGGCAAGATCGACAAGGTCTTCGAGCCGGTCGTCCGGGCCACGATCCTCGCCCCGAGCGAGTTCATCGGCTCGATCATGGAGCTCTGCCAGACCCGCCGCGGCACCCTCCTCGGCATGGACTACCTCTCCGAGGACCGCGTCGAGATCCGCTACACGCTCCCCCTCGCCGAGATCGTCTTCGACTTCTTCGACCAGCTGAAGTCCAAGACCCGTGGTTACGCCTCCCTGGACTACGAGCCCACCGGCGAGCAGGACGCCTCGCTGGTGAAGGTCGACATCCTGCTCCACGGCGACCGCGTCGACGCCTTCTCCGCCGTCACGCACAAGGACGCGGCGTACGCGTACGGGGTCCGGCTCGTCGCCAAGCTGCGCGAGCTCATCCCTCGCCAGGCCTTCGAGATCCCCATCCAGGCGGCCATCGGCTCCCGCGTCATCGCCCGCGAGACCATCCGCGCCATCCGTAAGGACGTCCTCGCCAAGTGCTACGGCGGTGACATCTCCCGTAAGCGGAAGCTGCTGGAGAAGCAGAAGGAGGGCAAGAAGCGGATGAAGATGGTGGGCTCTGTGGAGGTTCCGCAAGAGGCCTTCATCGCCGTGCTGTCCAGCGACGAGAACGCCGGCAGCGGCAAGGGGAAGAAGTAGTCACCAGCAACGCTCGGGTCACGCCCGGGAACGCTCGGGTCACGCCCGGGAACAAGGGCCCGTCGTGCTTTCGCGCGGCGGGCCCTTCCTGTCCACGGACTGCCTCGTTCCGCCCACGCTCTGTAGGAAGTGACAGGCCGCCGCCTCTTACGCACCGGGCGGACGGGCTTTACTCTGATCACCACTCGACGTTACTGGCGAGTTAAACAACGCACGCAACGAGCCGAACGACCACACTGAGCCAACCGCACCGAGCCATCCGCAACGAAGCCAGTCACACGCACTGTCGCGGGCCCCGGAGGATGTCGTGAGCGACACACAGACCCTGATCGAGAACCGTCCGCCGTCCGTGGCGGCCCTCTTCCTGGAGCGGGTGGCGGCCACGCCGGACGCGGAGGCGTATCGCTATCCGGTGCCCGCCGCCTCGGGGGACGGGCCCGACGAGTGGAGGTCGCTGAGCTGGGCACAGGCGGCCGACCGGGTCTACGCGATCGCGGCGGGCCTGATCGAGCTGGGCGTGCGGCCGGAGCAGCGCGTCGCGCTCGCCTCCTCCACCCGCGTCGAGTGGATCCTCGTCGACCTCGGCATCATGTGCGCCGGCGCGGCGACCACCACCGTCTATCCGTCGACCAAGTCGGACGAGTCGGCCTTCATCCTCTCCGACTCCGAGAGCAAGGTGCTGATCGCGGAGGACGCGGAGCAGCTCGCCAAGGCGCGTGAGAAGCGAGCCGAGTTCCCCGGGCTCACCCACGTCGTGGTCATCGACTCCGCCGGTATCGACTTCACCGGGTCCGGTGGCGACGAGGGCGACTGGGTGCTCGGCCTCGCCGAGCTGGAGCAGCGCGGGGCCGCGTACCTGGAGAAGAACCCCGACCTGATCAAGGAGAAGGTCGCGGCGATCACCAAGGACCAGCTGGCGACCCTCATCTACACCTCCGGCACCACCGGCCGCCCCAAGGGCGTACGGCTGCCGCACGACAACTGGTCGTACATGGCCAAGGCCATCGCCGCGACCGGACTGGTCGGCCCGGAGGACGTCCAGTACCTGTGGCTGCCGCTCGCGCACGTCTTCGGCAAGGTGCTCACGTCCGGCCAGATCGAGGTCGGGCACGTCACCGCCGTCGACGGCCGCGTCGACAAGATCATCGAGAATCTGCCGGTCGTGCAGCCGACGTACATGGCCGCCGTGCCGCGCATCTTCGAGAAGGTCTACAACGGGGTCGCGGCCAAGGCGCGGGCCGGCGGCGGCGCCAAGTACAAGATCTTCCAGTGGGCGGCCGGGGTCTCCCGCGAGTACGCGAAGGCCAGACAGGACAACTTCCGCCGCACCGGTGTCGCCACCGCGCCCTTCGGCCTCTCCGCCCGGCACAAGGTCGCGGACACGCTCGTCTTCGCCAAGATCCGGGATGCCTTCGGCGGCAACCTGCGCGCCTGCGTCTCCGGCAGCGCCGCGCTCGCGCCCGAGATCGGCTACTTCTTCGCGGGCGCCGGCATCCACATCCTGGAGGGTTACGGGCTCACGGAGTCGTCCGCGGCCTCCTTCGTGAACCCCGGTGAGGCGTACCGCACGGGCACGGTCGGCAAGCCGCTGCCGGGCACAGAGGTGCGGATCGCGGACGACGGCGAGATCCTGCTGCGCGGGCCCGGCATCATGGAGGGCTACCACGGGCTGCCGGAGAAGACGGCCGAGGTACTGGAGTCGGACGGCTGGTTCCACACGGGCGACATCGGTGAGCTGTCCCCCGACGGCTATCTGCGCATCACGGACCGCAAGAAGGACCTCATCAAAACGTCGGGCGGCAAGTACATCGCGCCCGCCGAGGTCGAGGGCCAGTTCAAGGCGGTCTGCCCGTACGTCTCCAACATCCTCGTGCACGGCGCCGACCGGAACTTCTGCACCGCGCTCATCGCCCTCGACGAGCCGTCCATCCTCGGCTGGGCCGAGGACAACGGCCTGTCGGGGAAGTCGTACGCCGAGGTCGTCGCCGATCCCGCGACGGTCAAGCTGATCGACGACTACGTGAGGACACTCAACGAGGGTCTCCAGCGCTGGCAGACCATCAAGAAGTTCAAGCTCCTCCCGCGCGACCTGGACATCGAGCACGGCGAACTGACGCCGAGCCTCAAGCTCAAGCGCCCGGTCGTGGAGCAGGAGTACAAGTACCTGATCGACGAGATGTACGCGGGCACGCGGGAGGTGTAGCCGTCGGCGCGGGCGGCGAGGGGCGGGGTCACAGACTCCGTCCCCTGCGCATCTCGCGCAGCAGGTCCTCCATGTGGCGTACGTGGCGGCGCAGTTCGAGCACGTCGGTGACCTCGTCGGCCGCCAGGTGGTTCTCGATCGCGTGCAGCCGGCCGGCGAGTTCGTCGAACTGCGCCTGCTCGCGGGCGAGCATCCGCTCCAACTGCCGGTTCTTGCGGTGCAGGTCGAGGAAGACGGTCACCTTGGCGCGCAGCACCCAGGGGTCGAACGGCTTGGTGAGATAGTCGGCGGCTCCGGTGGCGTACCCGCGGAACGCGTACCCCGCGTCGGAGTCCGTGCCGGTCAGGAAGATGATCGGTACGTCCTTGGTCTGGTCGAGCCGCTTGATGTTCGCCGCGGTCTCGAAGCCGTCCATGCCCGGCATCCGGATGTCGAGCAGGACGACCGCGAACCGCTGCCGCAGCAGGGCCTTCATCGCCTCCTCGCCCGAACGGGCGCGTACGAGCGGCTCGTTGAGGGACCCCAGGACGGCCTCCAGCGCGACCAGGTTGTCCTCCATGTCGTCCACGAGAAGGATGCTGGCGCGCTCGTCGGTCGATGCCTCAGTGCTCATGGTGATCGGTTGCCTGCCTCATTGACTGCCTCATTGGTTCGTCGGCGGGACCGCGGACTCCTCGGACGGGCCGGCTCCCGCGATGACGGTGCCGGCGGAGCCCTCCTGCCCCTCGGTTTCCTGCCCCTCGGCCCCCGGGCCGGCCGGCAGCTCCGGACCGGCCGGTTCCTCCGGGTCCAGGAGTGCGCAGACGACGGTCAGCAGCTGATCGACGTCCACCGGCTTGGGTACGTAGTCGTTCGCACCGCGTGCGATGGACTTCTCGCGGTCGCCCGGCATCGCCTTGGCGGTGAGGGCCACGATGGGAAGTCCGGTCCAGCGCGGGGTGCGGCGGATGACGGAGATGGTCTCGTAACCATCCATCTCCGGCATCATGATGTCCATCAGGACGAGTGCGACATCGGGGTTGCGTTCCAGGGTCTCGATGCCCTCGCGGCCGTTCTCCGCGTACAGCACGGGCATGCCGACCCGGCCCAGTACGTGGGTGAGCGCGAAGACGTTGCGGATGTCGTCGTCCACGATCAGCACCCGTCGCCCCGGCAGGACCCGGCCCGCGCGGCCCGTCTTCCACTCCTCCAGTTTCGTGGGCGCCGGCCAGCTGTCGTCCTGGTCCTGGGCGGTGAAGGGTTCGGTGGACAACTGCTCGGGCTCGGGCAGGGCCCGGTTCTCGGTGCCCGGCCCGGCCGTCGGGTGACCGGGGCTGACGACCGGCACGTACAGCGTGAAGTTGGACCCTCTGCCGGGCGTGCTCTCGGCGATGATCCGGCCGCCCAGCAGGCCCGCTATCTCCCGGCTGATCGACAGGCCGAGGCCGGTGCCGCCGTACTTGCGGTTCGTCGTGCCGTCGGCCTGCTGGAACGCCTCGAAGATCACCGGGAGTTTCTCCGGGGCGATGCCGATCCCGGTGTCGGAGACGGCGAACGCGATGACGTTGTCGCTGCTCTCCCTGGTGAAGCGGGCCTCGGGATCCTTGACGCGGCTGACGCGCAGCTCGACGCGGCCCGACGCGGTGAACTTGATCGCGTTGGAGAGCAGATTGCGCAGGATCTGCTGGAGCCGCTGCTCGTCCGAGAACATCTCGCGCGGTACGTCCTCGCCGACCTCGACCTCGAAGGCGAGGCCCCGGTCGAGGGTGAGCGGGCGGAAGGTGGCGTGCACGTAGTCGAGCAGCTTGATCAGCGGCAGCTTCTTGGGGCGTACGTCCATCCGGCCGGCCTCGATCTTCGAGAGGTCGAGGATGTCGTTGATGAGCTGGAGCAGGTCGGATCCCGACCGGTGGATCGTGGACGCGAACTGCACCTCCTGGTCGGAGAGACGGCCGTCCGGGTTGTCGGAGAGCAGCCGGGCGAGGATCAGCAGCGAGTTGAGCGGTGTGCGCAACTCGTGCGACATGTTCGCCAGGAACTCCGACTTGTACTGCGACGACGTCGCGAGCAGCGCCGCCTTCTCCTCCAGTTCGGCATTCGAGCGCTGCAACTCCGCCTGCTGCGACTGGAGTTCGTCGGAGCGGTCCTGCAGCTGGACGGCCAGCCGCTGGGACTCGCCGAGCAGGGACTCCGTACGGGAGTTGGCGATGATGGTGTTGATCGCGACGCCGATGGTGTTCACGAACTGGTCGAAGAACGCCAGGTGGACGTCGGAGAAGCGGGAGAACGAGGCCAGCTCGATGACACCGAGCAGCTTGTCCTCGAAGAGGATCGGGATGATGACGACGCTCGCGGGCGCCGCCTCACCCAGACCACTGTTGATCTTGATGTAGTCCGGCGGAGCCTCCTCCACCAGGATGCGCTTCTTCTCGCGCGCGGCCTGCCGTACGAGCCCGTGCACCGGCATGCTGACCGTGTCGACCGTCGCGCTCTGCGCCGAACCGTATCCGGCGATGAAGGCGAGTCCCTTGATGGGAAGGGCCGTTTGCAGGGTTGTCTTGTCCTCCTCCGGGTCGGCCAGGAAGAAGGCGCCGAACTGCGCGTTCACCAGCGGCGTCAGCTCGCGCAGGATCAGGTCGGCGACCTCCATCAGGTCCCGGTGGCCCTGCATGAGGGCGGCGAGGCGGGCGAGGTTCGACTCCAGCCAGTCCTTGGCACGGGTGGTCTCGCGGAGGTTGGCCACCATCAGGTTGATGTTGTCCTTCAGCTCGGCGACCTCGCCCTGGGTCTCCACCGAGATGGAGCGGGACATGTCTCCCTGGGCCACCGCGGACGCCACCTCGGCGATCGCGCGGACCTGGGTGGTGAGGTTGGACGCCAGCTCGTTCACGTTCGTCGTCAGGCGCTTCCAGGTGCCGTACACGCCCTCGACCCGCGCCTGACCGCCGAGCTGCCCCTCGGAGCCCACCTCGCGGGCCACGCGCGTGACCTCGGAGGAGAAGGACGACAGGGTGTCCACCATCGTGTTGATGGTGGACTTCAGCTCCAGGATCTCGCCCCGCGCGTCCACGTCGATCTTCTTCGACAGGTCGCCCTGGGCCACCGCGGTGGCGACCTGCGCGATGTTGCGGACCTGTGAAGTGAGGTTGTCCGCCATGTAGTTGACGTTGTCGGTGAGGTCCCGCCAGACGCCCGAGACGCCGAGGACCTGGGCGCGCCCACCGAGCCTCCCGTCGGTGCCGACCTCACGGGCCACCCTCGTGACCTCGTCCGCGAAGGCGCGTAACTGCTCCACCATCGTGTTGACGGTGTCCTTCAGCTCCAGGATCTCGCCGCGCGCGTCGACGGTGATCTTCTTGGAGAGGTCGCCGTTGGCGACGGCCGTCGTCACCTGCGCGATGTTCCGCACCTGCGACGTCAGGTTGAGCGCCATGAAGTTGACGTTGTCGGTGAGGTCTTTCCAGACGCCGGAGACGCCGCGGACCTGTGCCTGACCGCCGAGGTTTCCTTCGGTGCCGACCTCGCGGGCGACGCGGGTGACTTCGTCTGCGAAGGCGGAGAGCTGGTCGACCATGGTGTTGATGGTCGACTTCAGCTCCAGGATCTCGCCCTTCGCCTCGACCGTGATCTTCTTGCCGAGGTCGCCCTGGGCCACGGCGGTGGAGACGAGGGCGATGTTGCGGACCTGCGAGGTCAGGTTGTCCGCCATGAAGTTGACGTTGTCGGTGAGGTCTTTCCAGACGCCGGAGACGCCGCGGACCTGGGCCCGGCCGCCGAGGTTTCCTTCGGTGCCGACCTCGCGGGCGACGCGGGTGACTTCGTCGGCGAAGGCGGAGAGCTGGTCGACCATGGTGTTGATGGTCGACTTCAGCTCCAGGATCTCGCCCTGGGCGTCGACGGTGATCTTCTGGCTCAGGTCGCCGTTGGCGACGGCCGTGGTCACCTGGGCGATGTTGCGGACCTGCGACGTCAGGTTCGACGCCATGAAGTTGACGTTGTCGGTGAGGTCCTTCCAGACGCCGGACACGCCCCGCACCTGCGCCCGGCCGCCCAGCCGGCCCTCGGTGCCGACCTCGCGCGCCACCCGGGTGACCTCGTCGGCGAAGGCGGAGAGCTGCTCGACCATCGTGTTCACGGTCAGCTTCAGTTCGAGCAGCTCACCGGTCGCCTCGACCGTCACCGTGCGGGTCAGGTCGCCGCGCGCCACCGCCGTGGTCACCAGGGCGATGTCACGGACCTGGGCGGTCAGCCGGGACGCCATCGTGTTGACCGCCTCGGTCACGTCCCGCCAGCTGCCCGACAGACCGGTCACCTTGGCGCGGCCACCAAGACGGCCCGCGGTGCCCACCTCGCGGGCCACCCGGGTCACCTCGCCGGTGAAGAGGGACAGCTGATCGACCATCTTGTTGACGGCCCGGCCCAAGTGGCGCAGGTCCCCCCGCAGTTGGCGGTTCCCGTCGTGCAGGTCGACACGCTGCGTCAGATCACCGCCCGCCACCGCGTCCAGGACGCGGGTCGCGTTGGCGGCCGGCGCCACCAGGGCGTCGAGCAGCTGGTTCACGTCGTTGATCCGGGTCGTCCAGTGGCCCTGGCCCGGACTCGCGGAGAGCCGCTCGTCCAGCCGGCCGTGGCGCACGATCTCACGGCGGACCCGCAGCGCCTCCGCGTTGAAATGGAGAGTCCGGTCCAGGATCTGGTTGAACACCATCACCAGCTCGGCCGCCATGCCGTGCCCCGTCTCCGGCACCTTGCTGAAGTCGCCGTCCCGGGCGGACGTCATGGCGGCGAGCAGAGGACGCAGATCCGATGCCCGGATCTGTCCGTCTTCGAGCACACGCATAGCACTGTTCTCACTCATGGCGGCCCACTTCGGTAACTCGGCGCTTATGGGCGCAGCCAGTCTGTCACTCTGGCGGCATCGACTGGGGCGTAATCGTTCGAACTGCTCAGGGAGCCGCACAGTGGGCGCCATTCCGACGCAACGGGAGTCCGGGTCCGGTGCTCCCGCGCCCGCGGCGCGCCCGCACACGGTGGCGCGTACGTCGTTGCCGGGCAACTCGCTCGCACCGGGCGCGGCCCGTGGATTCGTCCGTACGACGCTCGCCGAATGGACCGAACTCGCCCTGCCCGGCGCGGAGTCGGTCACCGACCGGCTCGTCGGCGACGCGGTGGTGGTCGTCAGCGAACTCGTCACGAACGCCGTCGTGCACGCCGGCACGGACGTGGACCTGATGTGCCGGCTCGACAACTGCACGGAGGACTGCGTGGTGGCGGCGCCGGGGAGTACGGGGGCGGCGCGGGGCAGCGCGGCTGCCACCGTGCCGGGCAGCGTGCCGGGCAGCGCGGCTGCTACCGCGGCTGCCACCGCGTCGGAGGCCGCCCGGGGCACAGCTCCGGGCACTGCTCCGGGCGTT
>NZ_LIPP01000451.1 GCF_001418335.1 Streptomyces aurantiacus
TGCGGCGCTCGGCGGCCAGCTCGGCGAGCTTGGTCTCCAGTGCCTCACGGGCGTCGAGCACGTCGGGCAACCGGCGTCGGCGGTCGACGAGTTGCTCCACCGGTTCCGCGTCGAGGGTGTCGCGGACGAGGTAGGTGCCGCCGCCGTGGCGCACCTCGACAAGACCCTGGACCTCCAGGACCACTATGGCCTGCTTCACGGAGGCGCGGCTCACCCCGAGCCTGGCCGCCAGGTCGCGCTCGGGCGGGAGGCGGTCGCCGGCACCCAGACCGCCCTCGGCCGCATAGCTGCGCAGCCGGTCGAGGACCTGCTCGTACAGGCGCGGCTTGGACCCCATGGGCCGCAGTGCGTCGGTCATGTCCGGTCTTCCCCCTTACCTCATGGTCTGGCGGATGAATGGCTGAGCCAATTTACGTCATCTCTCTTGACGCTTTCCACGGCGGCCATCCAACGTGGTTCAGCCACTCGACCACTCAGCCACTTTTCCAGTCGGACCACCCCCACTCGACAAGGGACCCAAAGACGGGAGCCCGTATGTCCGCCGAACTGATATCGATCCTCGTGCTCGTCGTGGTGTTCGTGATCGCCACCACCCGCTCCATCAACATGGGCGCCCTCGCCTTCGCCGCCGCCTTCGGAGTCGGCGAACTCGTCGCTGACCTCGACGCCGACAAGATCTTCGCCGGCTTCCCCGGCGACCTCTTCGTGGTGCTCGTCGGCGTGACGTACCTGTTCGCGATCGCCCGCGCCAACGGCACCACCGACTGGCTGGTGCACGCCTCCATCCGGCTCGTTCGCGGGCGGGTCGTGCTGATCCCGTGGGTGATGTTCGTGCTGACCGGCGCGCTCACCGCGATCGGCGCGGTCAGTCCGGCCGCCGTCGCCATCGTGGCGCCGATCGCCCTGAGCTTCGCCGCGCGGTACTCCATCAGCCCGCTGCTGATGGGCGCGATGGTCGTGCACGGCGCCCAGGGCGGCGGCTTCTCCCCCATCAGCATCTACGGGTCGATCGTCAACGGCATCGTCGAGCGTGAGGGCCTGCCCGGCAACGAGGTCGCCCTCTTCCTCGCCTCGCTCATCGTCAACCTCGTCATCGCCTCCGTGGTGTTCGTCGTGTTCGGCGGGCTGAAGCTGAGGAACGACGCCGACACCGACACCGACAAGGGAGCGGCCGGCGAGGGCGACGAGAACGACGAGGACGACGCCTCCCGGCTCAACCCCGCCCGCATCGCCACCCTCGCCGCTCTCGTCGCCCTCGTCGTCGCCGTGCTCGCCTTCGACCTGGACGCCGGGCTCACCTCCATCACCCTCGCCGTCCTGCTCAGCACCTTCTGGTCCGAGGACAGCCGCAACGCCGTCTCCCAGATCGCCTGGCCGACGGTGCTGCTGATCTGCGGTGTGCTGACGTACGTCGGTGTCCTCGACGAGATGGGCACGATCGACTGGGCGGGCGAGGGCGTCAGCGACATCGGCGTCCCGCTGGTCTCCGCCGTACTGCTCTGCTACATCGGCGCGCTGGTCTCCGCGTTCGCCTCCTCGGTCGGCATCATGGGGGCGCTGATTCCGCTGGCGGTGCCGTTCCTGGCGCAGGGCGAGATCGGGGCGGTCGGCATGGTGGCGGCACTCGCGGTGTCGGCGACCGTGGTGGACGTGAGCCCGTTCTCGACGAACGGAGCCCTGGTCCTCGCCGCGGCACCCGACGTCGACCGCGAGCGTTTCTTCCGGCAGTTGATGATGTACGGAGGGATCGTGGTGGCCGTGGTCCCCGCCGTGGTGTGGCTCGCGCTGGTCGTACCCGACTGGGGATGACACCCGACGCCCCACAAACCCACGGCTGCTGACCGCTGACGGACGACCGACGACCGACGATCAAGGAGTACGCACGCGTGTCCTCTCTCTTCCCGGCCCTGACCGAGGCACTGGCGGACCCGGACGGCACCGCCGCGCGCCGGTCGGCCCTGCGCTTCGGCGACCGCTCCCTGACCTACGGCGAACTCGCGGCGACCGCCGTCCCGCTGGCCGCCCGCGTCGGGGAGGCCGGGCGGATCGCCGTGTGGGCCACGCCCACCCTGGAGACCGCCGTGGCCGTGGTCGCCGCGAGTTCGCCGTA
>NZ_LIPP01000452.1 GCF_001418335.1 Streptomyces aurantiacus
GCAACAACCCGGTCTCCAACGGCCGATAGACAACCTCGGCCACCCACAACCCAGGCCGCAGCAACTCCACCGCGAACGGCACCCCAGGATGCGCAGCCATCCCGGTGGGCGTGGCATGCACGACACCGTCCGCCCCGTCGAGCAACGCGGCCATCCGGCCGTCCGGCACCGCGGCAGCCGCCCGCCCCACCCCGAAGTGCCGGTTCAGCGCGCCGGCAAGGTCGGCCGCGCGATCGGGCAACGCGTCCACCACGGTGACGTGCCCCGCGCCGAGCGTGAGCAGGGCGTGCGCGACGGCCGCACCCGCTCCCCCCGCACCCAACTGCACCACCCGCTCCAGCGGGGCGTCGGGCAGCCCACGAGCGAAGGACGCCGCGAACCCGGTGACGTCCGTGTTGTGTCCGACCGCGCGCCCACCCTCGAAGA
Organism: Streptomyces aurantiacus; assembly: GCF_001418335.1. Lineage (GTDB taxonomy): Bacteria > Actinomycetota > Actinomycetes > Streptomycetales > Streptomycetaceae > Streptomyces > Streptomyces aurantiacus. The sequence goes on from NZ_LIPP01000452.1 coordinate 427, forward strand.
CGACGGTGTTCACCGCGCCGAGCGCCTCGGCCTGCGGAGCGAGCGCGTCGAGGTGCTCGATGACGAGCTGCTTGCAGGGGTGCGTGATGTTCAGCCCGTCGAAGCCCAGGTCGCGGGCGGCCCGCACCAGGTCCCCCACCGCGTCCGGCGCGACGCCGAGCGCGTCGATGTCGATGAGCCGGTACACATAGCGCAGGCCCTGCCGGTCGGCCTCCCGCTCGTGGAGGGCCGGGCTGAGCGACGGCCCGATGCCCGCGCCGATCAGCCCGACGAGATACGAGTCCTTGACCACGACGGCCCTCCTGAACATCTCACTGAACAACTCACTGAAGAGCTATCAATGTACGAACTAGTACGTTAGCTATATCAGCATCTCCCGACCACAGGAAGGCCCGCCGGACGCCCACACCCCCGCCCCGACGCCTGCTTCTACAATCGCGGCACTGGCCCCTCGCCCGAAGGAACCCGATGACCAGCGTCGAAGAACCGGCACGGCCGAACGGACGCATCCGTGACGCCGCCCGCACGAAGGCCGAGATCCTCGACGTCGCGACCCAGGAGTTCGCCCGGGCCGGCTACGACGGGGCCCGGGTCGACGAGATCGCCGCGCTCACCCGGACCACGAAGCGGATGATCTACTACTACTTCGGCGGCAAGGAACAGCTGTTCACCACCGTGCTGGAGCGGGCGTACGGCGTCATCCGCGAGGCCGAGCAGGGGCTCGACGTCGAACACCTGGACCCGGTCGCGGCCATCCGGCGGCTGGCCGAGCTGACCTTCGACCACCATGAGGCGCACCCGGCCTTCATCCGCCTGGTCAGCATCGAGAACATCCACGGGGCCCAGCACATCGCCGGCTCCGAGAAGCTCGGCAAGATCGGCTCGCCCGCCCTGGACGTGATCCGCCGCATCCTGGAGACGGGGCGGGAGTCGGGCCTGTTCACGGCGGACGTCGACGCCGTGGACCTGCACGCGATGATCAGCTCGTTCTGCTTCTTCCGGGTCGCCAACCGCCACACCTTCGGCGCCCTGTTCGGCCGCGACCTGGTCGACCCCGCGCGGCACGAGCACTACCGGAGCATGCTGGGCGACATGGTCATCGCCTATCTGACGGCGGACCGCGCGGAGCACTGAGCGCGGAGTACTGAGCGCGGGGCCCCGGTCACGCGCCCCGATCGCGGGCACGGCGGCGCAAGATCCTTCGACGGGACCTCTTGACACCCAGGAAACGTGAGCGCAACATCCGTAGCCAGCCACTACTAACTATCCAGTGGGTTAATTAGCCGGGTTGATCACCCGGACAGTTCCGGCGCGGGCCGCCCCACCACCCCAGGGGCCGGCACCTCTCAGCTCTGCTCCCCTCCGCTC
>NZ_LIPP01000453.1 GCF_001418335.1 Streptomyces aurantiacus
CCCTCCCTCCATCGGGGGTCCGCACCCATGCGCAAACTGTGCCATCTCCTCCCCCTGTCCCTGTCCCTCTTTCTTCTCTTCCCGTGGTTGTTCCTCGGCCTGACCGGGGCCCCCGCGCACGCCGCCGACAACGGCAGCTGGTCCGTCTTCCCCGTCGCGTCGGAACTCGCCTCGCGGCCGTACTTCCACCTCTCCGCCGACCCGGGCACGACCATCGAGGACGAGGTCACCGTCGCCAACAAGACCGGGCAGTCGCTGACGTTCCGGCTCTACGCGGCCGACGCGTACAACACCGCGCGGGACGGCGGGTTCGCGGTGCGCACATGGCAGGAGAAGCAGCGGGGCGTGGGTGCCTGGGCGAAGCCCGCCAAGGACCGGGTGACCGTGCCCGCGTACGGCAGGGTCACCGTGCCGTTCACGCTCCGGGTGCCCGAGACGGCCGAACCAGGAGATCATCCGGGCGCGCTGGTCGCCCTGGACGAGCGGATCGACGCGGGGCGGGGAGCGGTCGAGGTCGGTGTGCGGCGGACCGTCGGCGCCCGGATCTACCTGCGGGTGGGCGGGCCCGCCGTACCGGCCCTCGCCGTCGAGAAGGTCCGTGTCAGCCACCACCAGCCCCTGGTCCCCGGCACCGGCGACAGTACGGCCACCGTCTCGTACACCCTCCACAACACCGGCAACGTCACCCTGAACCCCAAGGTGCGGCTGAGAGCCGAAGGGCTCTTCGGCCGTACGCTGCTCTCCCGCGACCTGGTCAAGATCCCCTCGGAGCTGCTCCCCGGGCAGCGGGTGCGGCTCAGCGAACCCTGGCGCGGCGCACCCCAACTCGACTGGGGCGACGTGACGTTGACGGCCAGCGCGCTCGACACCCGCGAGTCGGCGAGCACGTCGTTCCTCGCCCTGCCGTGGCTGGTCGCGGTGGTGCTGCTGGCAGCGGGTGTCGCGGCAGCGGCGGTGGTGATCAGGATCAGGGTCAGAGCGCGTCGGGGCCGCGCTCACCGGTCCGTACCCGAACCACCGTCTCCACCGGTACGGCCCACACCTTCCCGTCGCCGATCTTCCCCGTCCGCGCGGTCTTCACGATCGCCTCGATGACGGGCTCGGCGTCCGCGTCCTCGACGACGACCTCGATACGGACCTTCGGTACGAGGTCGACGCGGTACTCGGCACCGCGGTACACCTCCGTGTGGCCGCGCTGACGCCCGTATCCGCTGGCCTCCGTGACGGTCAGCCCGTGCACCCCGATCTCCTGAAGGGTGGTCTTGACCTCGTCGAGGCGGTGCGGCTTGACGATCGCGGTGATGAGCTTCATGCCGGGGGCCTGGCCTTCTGCACAGTGGGGAAGGGGGAGTGGACCGGGGCGGTGTCATGCCCCAGGACCCCGTGATCGTAGGCCGTCGCGGCAGGCACCGTAAGGTCCTGGCCGGTCCGCTCATGGGCCTCGTGGGGTCCGCCGGGGGTCCGCCGGGGGTCCCCCGGGGCGGAGTCGGCGCCCGATTCGTGGCGGGGCGTGGAATCCTGGTACGGCGAGGCCCCGACGATCAGGGACAATGGGCGCCATGAGCGTTCGTACCCAGTCACCCGAGCCGCCGGAATCCCCGGAATCATCCTCGGGGGCACCCCACCGCGCCGGCTTCGCCTGCTTCGTGGGCCGCCCCAACGCGGGCAAGTCCACCCTCACGAATGCTCTGGTCGGCCAGAAGGTGGCGATCACCGCGAACCAGCCGCAGACCACGCGGCACACGGTCCGCGGCATCGTGCACCGGGCCGACGCCCAGTTGATCCTGGTGGACACTCCCGGGCTGCACAAGCCGCGCACGCTCCTCGGCGAGCGGCTCAACGACGTCGTACGCGCCACGTGGGCCGAGGTCGACGTGATCGGTTTCTGCCTTCCCGCGAACGAGAAGCTCGGTCCCGGTGACCGCTTCATCGCGAAGGAACTGGCGTCCATCAAGCGGACGCCGAAGATCGCGATCGTCACGAAGACCGACCTCGTGGACAGCAAGACGCTCGCCGAGCAGCTCATCGCCATCGACCAGCTCGGCAAGGAGCTCGGCTTCGAGTGGGCCGAGATCGTGCCCGTGTCGGCGGTCGCCGACAAGCAGGTGGACCTGCTGGCCGACCTGCTCGTGCCGCTGCTGCCGGAGGGCCCGGCGCTCTACCCCGAGGGCGACCTCACGGACGAGCCCGAGCAGGTGATGGTCGCGGAGCTGATCCGCGAGGCCGCCCTTGAGGGGGTGCGGGACGAGCTGCCGCACTCCATCGCCGTCGTCGTCGAGGAGATGCTGCCGCGCGAGGACCGGCCCGCGGACAAGCCACTCCTCGACATCCACGCCTTCGTCTACATCGAGCGGCCCAGCCAGAAGGGCATCATCATCGGGCCCAAGGGGAAGCGGCTGAAGGAAGTCGGGATCAAGTCGCGGAAGCAGATCGAGGCGTTGCTGGGTACGCCGGTGTTTCTGGACCTTCATGTGAAGGTGGCGAAGGACTGGCAGCGTGACCCTCGACAGTTGCGCAAGCTGGGCTTTTAAGACTTTTCCGTCCCCAGCCCCGCCCCTTCCC
>NZ_LIPP01000454.1 GCF_001418335.1 Streptomyces aurantiacus
GTCGCCGCGGTGGCGCAGGCCTGCGCCGATGGCTTCGACAGCCACAGCTGGCAGCTCGCCGCGGCCCTCACCACCTTCCTCGACCGGCACGGGTACTGGCGGGCGCTGGCCGCCCTGCAGACGACCGCCCTGGAGGCGGCACGGCGGCAGGGCGACCGCGCGGGCCAGGCGGGTGCCCACCGGGGACTCGGGCTCGCCCAGGACCGGTTGCAGCGCGGCGGCGACGCCCGCGGCCACTACCTGCTCGCCCTCGAACTGTTCGCCGCGCTCGGGAGTGACGCGGGGCAGGCCCGCACCCACCAGCACCTTGCACGGATGTCCGCCGCACGGGGCCGCCACCAGCAGGCGCTCGACCACGCCGGCCACAGCCTCAAGCACTACCGGGCCGCCGCCGACCGGGCAGGTCAGTCCGCCGCCCTCAACCACATCGGCTGGCTCCGCGCCCAGCTCGGCGACCACCACCAGGCCCTCGCACACTGCCGTCAGGCCCTCGACCTGGCCCGGGAAACCGGAGACCTCAACGGGCAGGCCCACACCTGGGACAGCCTCGGCTACATCCACCATCGTCTCGGCAGACATCCCCAGGCCGTCGACTGCTACCGGCAGGCCCTCGACCTCTTCCACCGGACCGGCGACCGTCAGAGCGAGGCCGCCGGTCTGCTGTGTCTCGCCGAGATCCATCGCGTCACCGCCCGCCCCGACGCAGCGCACACCGCCTGGATCCGGGCCCTGACCATCACCGACGAACTGGGTCTCCCGGACGCGGATCCGCTCCGCGTCGAACTCCTCAGCCGCCTCGGCCACGGCGCGGGCAGCGGGCCCCGGCGCCCTGGGGTCAGGTCACGGTGATGCGGTCGATGTCAGGCGCCCACCCCGAACTGTTGGCGACCGTGATGCTGTTGCCCGTCCCGGCGTTCAGGTTCAGGCTCACCGTGGTCGTTCTGGTCGTGGTCCAGTCCGGTGTCGGGGGGAAGGAGACGGCCTTGGGCGTACCCCCGTTGGCCTGGACGGTGGCCGGGCGGGACTCCGCGGTCGCGTACTGGATGGTCACCGTCCTGGCGCCGCCGTTGCCCCCGTCGACGCCGTTGAAGGTGAGGGCGGCTCCGTTGCCGACATAGCCGACCTTCGAGCCGCCGGAGCAGCCGGTGCAGTCAGCGGTCCGGGCCGTGCCCGTGAGGGTGTTCGCGGCCGCCTCCGCCTCGTAGCTGTGCGAGGTGCCGGTCCCGGAGCCCACCGTCATGGCGCCCAGGTCGAGCCAACCGTCCTGCTTCTGGGCCGCGTTGGCGAAGCGCAGCTTCTTGGCGCTCGCGTTGGTGTCCTCCAGGGGGTTCTTGGCCTTCATCACGAGCTGATAGGTGCCGGCGGTGACACCGGAGAGGTCGACGGACGAGTCGAAGTACCGCGGATAGCCGTAGTCGAGGTAGGCGGGGTCGGAGCCCACGCCCCAGTCGGGGAAGGCACGGATCCTCACCGGCATGGCCTTGCGCAGGTCCCAGGGCGTGGCCCAGTCCCTGACCACGTGCCCGGACGCGTCCTTGAGGCCGAGGCTGACGGTCCACGGGTAGTAGAACGGTGCCACACCGTTGTTGGTGATCCGCACCCCGACGGTGGTGCTGCCCCGGGCGGTGTCGTGGAAGTAGGCGTGGTCGACGGTGAGGTCGTAGCCCATCTGCCGGACGGCAGCCGCCACCTTGGCGTTGCTCGGGTCGTAGTTGGCGCTGCCCTCGTTGATCTTCCAGGTGGTGTGTTCCAGTTCGAGGCACGCCTTCATGTTGTCCACGGCGCCGGACCCGCCGGGCCAGTTGTCGAAGGCGGTGGACTGGATCTCGGGGCGTACCTCTCCTCCCATGGAGGCGGTGATCCACCGGTTCTCGACGCCCTGGTCGAGGGCTTTCTGCAACTGCGAGTAGGACGCGCCCCCCAGCGAGGCGGGCAGGGTGACGCCGGCCGGGGGAGAGCCCTCGCGGAAGCAGAAGGAGTCGTCGTGATAGCCGACGGCCGGCAGACTGCCGGCCGCGCCGCCCGCGGACTCCGGGTACCGGACTTCGAGCCTCGTGTGCGGGAAGGCACTGTCGTACGCCCGGACGATCTCGGCACCGTGCGCGTCGGTGGGCATGTAGTTCGGATACGAGTCGCCCGAGGTGTCGGTGTCGTACGGCCAGGTGTGCCACTCGCCCCAGAGGCCGACCAGCCCCATGTGGATGAACCCGATACGCGGGTCGTTGTCGTAGCGGGCGCCGAACGCGGCGATGAAGTCCTTCAGCGCGTCCAGCAGGTAGGCGCTGTCGTAGTCGGGGCTGGTGGTGTTCCAGTAGGCGTTGGTGCGGTTGGTGACATGCCCGGCGAAGCACGGCGGGATCGCGTTCGTGGGATGGCTGCCCGCGTCGTTCGGGTACTCGATGTAGAAGCGGATGGCGGCCTGGTTGCCGTAGGAGGCGGTTTCGTCGAGCGCGTCGTCCAGGACGTCCCAGTCGTAGTTCTCGCAGTCCGAGGAGTCGTTCATGACCTCGGAGAGTCCGAAGTAGCTCCACGTCAACGCGTGCGGATAGCCGGTGTTCTGGTCGGCTCCGGCCTGGTAGAAGCGGGCGAAGCCCTTGAGCGGGTTGTCCAGCGGGGCGTCGGCGCGGGTGAGCGTGTGGGCCGTGAGTGAGGGATCAGGGGCGGGCCCGGGGGACGGGCGGGCCGGTGCCCCCTGCGC
>NZ_LIPP01000455.1 GCF_001418335.1 Streptomyces aurantiacus
GGCGCCGTCCGGTCCATCACCGGGGACGAGCGCCCCTCCGAGGCCCTGCCCGAGCAGGCCGTCCTCGGCGTCACCAGCGGACTCGTCCTGCTCGGGCAGGGCCTCGGAGGGGCGCTCGTCCCCGGTGATGGACCGGACGGCGCCCTGCAGTTGTTCCTCGGTCACCTGGACGACCTGCGAGGGCAGACAGGTGGCGTGGGCGAACGCGAGAACGGCCGTCTCGTCGCCGATGAACAGGACGGTGCTGGTGCGCTCCTGTTCGGAGTCGCCCTGGGTGCGGCAGGACGTGCAGTCGTAACTGCCCGGGGCGTTCTCTCCGGCGAGCAGCCGGTCGGCTTCTTCGTCGCCGATCTCGGCGCGTACGTCGTCGCTGACGTCGAGCATGCGCGGCACGGGTGGCTCCTCGGGATGCGGTGCGTGTTGTGGCCGGGGGCTCCCGGTCCGTGAACCGGATGGGTTCCCGGCTCATGAAGAAGACAACGGAGGATCTGTGGCGGGGGTCACGCCCGGGAGCGAACGGAATCGAACCATCCCGCGCACCGGGTGAACCCGACGGCGGAATCCGTCACTCCACGCCAACTCCTGTCATTTCCAGGGAGGTTGAGCCAATGAGGCAAGTCGCAGTCCGTCAGGGGTGATGGTCGACAAATCAGGAAATCAACGAATGAAACGGGTGGCGCACATTCATCCTGACGGGGTGACGGGGTTTCCGTCAGGTCCGCCGACCGGGTGGGGCCGCGCCCGGTCGGCTGCGCGGCTGCTTCGGGTACTGCGGGACCCCTGCCTAGCGTGACCCGATGTCGATCAAGCGCATGAGGTACGCGGCTGTCGTCGTCGCCTTCCTGGTCCTGCTCGCCCCCGTGGAGCCGGCCGCGGCGGCACCGCCTCTGGCAGCCGGCGCAGCGGCGGCCCAGGCGCCGCACCGCTGTGCGAAGGACCGGTGGCCGTGGGGCTGCCTCGCCCAGTGCGAGAGCGGCGGCCGCTGGAACGCGAACACCGGGAACGGCTTCTACGGAGGGCTGCAGTTCGGGCAGCCCACCTGGCAGGCGTTCGGTGGCCGGGCCTACGCGCCGCGGGCGGATCTGGCCACGCGCAAGGAGCAGATCGAGGTGGCGGAGAAGGTGGTGCGCGTCCAGGGCTGGAACGCGTGGCCCGCCTGTGCCCGGAAGTACCGGCTCAAGGGCCGCGCGCACGGGGTGAAGCAGGGGGAGACACTCTCGTCGATCGCCCGCCGGTACCGCGTCAAGGGCGGATGGCGGGCGCTTCGCGAGCTCAACTCGCAGACGGTCGGCAGGCATCCGGACCGCTTGGAACCCGGCACGATGCTGCGGCTGCCGAAGGGGGCGGGTCCGGGACGACGGCTCACTCCTGGGAACGGCGACGCGGTCGGCCCCGACCGTAGTCCGCCGGGCGCGCAGACCCCGCCGGCCACGTCGGCTCCGCCGGTCCTGATGGGGCCGCCGTTGCCGAGGGTGCCGTCTCCGCTGCCTCGCCGCTGAACACGACCGCGCCGCGCCGGAGTTCGTACACGATCGTCGCTGCGGGGCGCAGGCCGGGCGGCAGCCGTTGTTCGGCCGCGATCACGCCGGCGTCGAGGCCGCTCAGCACCTCGTACGTGCGGGCCGCGACCGTCGGGGACATGCCCTGCGCGGGCTCGTCGACGAGGACCACACGCGCGCGTGCCAGTACGGCGCGGGAGAGGGCGAGCATGCGCTGCTCACCGCCGGAGAGCGTGCCCGCTCTCCGGGGCAGCAGGGCGGCCAGTTGCGGATAGGCGTCGAAGGCGGACGCGATGGGCCTGCCGGAGGAGGCGAGTTCGAGGTTCTCGCGGACGGTGAGCGAGCCGAAGACCGCACGGCGGTCCGGGACGAGGCACAGACCCCGGCGGGCCCGTTCGTACGCGGGCAGCCGTGTGACGTCGGTGCCGTCCCAGACCACGGCGCCGTGGGACAGCGGCACGGTGCCGGCCAGGGCGCGCAGCGCGGTCGTACGGCCCGAGCCGTTGCGGCCGAGCAGGACGGTGACGCCGGGAACCGGCGCGTGCAGGGTGACGCCGTGCAGTGCCTCCAGCGGGCCGTAGCGCACGCGTGCGTGGCGCAGCGAGATCCCGGAGGCGCTCATCCGTCGACCACCGGGCCGAGTCCGTCGTGCCCGCGACCCGCCTCCGGGGCATCCGGGTCATCCGGGTCATCTGTGTCATCTGTTTCGTCGGGCTGATCAAATTGGTCGAGGCCTTCGAGTACATGGTCGGCCGGGCCGGAGGCGACGACGTGGCCCGCGGTCATGACGTGCACGGTGTCGGCGAGACCGGCCACCAGATCGAGATCGTGCTCGACGACGAGCAGGGCCGTCCCGTCGGCGGCGAGCGCCCGCAGCACGCGGGCCAGGGCCGTCACTTCGCCCGTGTCGAGTCCGGCCGCGGGCTCGTCGAGCAGCAGGACCCGCGGGCTTCCGGCGAGGGCGCGGGCGAGTTCGACCCGCCGCAGTGTTCCGGTGGGCAGGCCGGCCGCGGGCAGCGCCCGGACGGCCCCGTCGAGTCCGAGCAGCCGCAGGGCTCGCTCCGCGGCGCCCGGGTCCACGACATGCCCCTGCTCGGCGCCCACGCGTACGTTCTCGGCCACGGTCAGGGTCGGGAAGACGGCCAACTGCTGGAACGTACGGGCGATCCCGAGCCGGGCCCGTGCGTGGGCGGGCAGCCGGGTGATGTCCCGTTCCCCGAGCGCGACCCTCCCCGACACCGGCCGCACGGTTCCGGCGAGGCAGTGGAACAGCGTGCTCTTCCCGGCGCCGTTGGGCCC
>NZ_LIPP01000456.1 GCF_001418335.1 Streptomyces aurantiacus
CGTTCGGCGTTTCCAGCAGGGCCGGTGGCGCGGCGCCGACGAGCGGCGGCTGCGGAAGAGCTGGCCATGACGAACCTCCTGTCGTCGTGTGACGGCACGCCCCGACAGGAGGTGCCGTATGTGCCTATCGTGCGGTATGCCACTGACAATCCGGCCTGACCTGCGCTTTTTATTCGATCGTAGGTTCGGAAACGGCTGGGCGTTCGACGGTGTCCGCGCGGCGACGGCAGCCCTGTGACAATCAGGGCCATGGAAAGCAGCAGGACGGTGGACAGCGGCGGCGGCCGGCGACAGGCGACCCGGCAGAAGCTCTACGAGGCGGCGGTGACCCTCATCGCCGAGCAGGGCTTCTCGGCCACCACCGTGGACGAGATCGCCGAGCGTGCCGGGGTGGCGAAGGGCACGGTCTACTACAACTTCGCGAGCAAGTCCGTCCTCTTCGAGGAGTTGCTCCGGCACGGGGTGGGACTGCTCACCGCCGCACTGCGGGAGGCGGTGGAGCAGACCGACCAGGAGGGCGGCAGCAGGGTCGACGCGCTGGACGCGATGATCCGGGCGGGCCTCGTCTTCATCGGCCGCTACCCGGCCTTCACCCAGCTGTACGTGGCGGAGCTGTGGCGCACCAACCGGGCCTGGCAGTCCACGCTGGCGGTGGTCAGGCAGCAGGCCGTCGCGGTCGTCGAGGACGTCCTGCGTGAGGGCATCGCGAACGGCGAGCTGAGCGACGAGATCGACACCCCGCTGACAGCGGCGGCGCTGGTCGGCATGGTGCTGGTGGCGGCCCTGGACCGGCAGGCGTTCCAGCCGCAGCGCTCCCTGGACGACGTCCACGCGGCGCTGTCGCTGCTGCTCCAGGGGAAGGTCGGCGGGGAGCGTCTCGGGCACGCCGGACACGCCGGGCACGTCGGACACGTCGGACACAAGTGAGCGCCGGTCCGACGTGGCCGCGTCCCCCGCGGGCCACGCCGTACCGGCGCCCCTCTTGAACTCCCCCGTACGTTCCCCCGTACGTCCCCCGTGATCCCCGACGGTCCCCCCGTTCCGGTCCCCTTCGGGTCCACCGTGCCTCACTCCCGCCGGGTCTCGGCGGAAGGAGCGGTAGGGAGCACGGCACCGTTCCGCCGCCCCGCGTCGGCGGTGCCGGAGCCGCGCCCCTTTCCGTGCCTCCACTCTGCCGTTC
>NZ_LIPP01000457.1 GCF_001418335.1 Streptomyces aurantiacus
CCCCTGGCACCCCGCACACCGCCGACACAGTGGTGCGCCGGCTGGAACGCGTCACCCACGGCACGCTGGAACCCGGCGACAAGGTGTGGCTCACCCCGGGCCTGCACATCGGCGACCCGCGAGCCGCCCTGGGCCTCGACCACGCCGACGTGGGCGTCCCCGGCGAACTGGGCGTCCTGCCCGCCTGGTTCGTGCCCGCCGCCCGCGACACCTGGGTGATCACCGTGCACGGCCTCGGCGCCACCCGCGAACACCCCATGAACGTCATGGACTTCCTGCACAGCCACCAGTTTCCCGTGCTCGGCCTCGCCTACCGCGGGGACGTCGGCGCACCCCGGTCCCCGGACGGGCTGAACCACCTCGGCGAGACCGAGTGGCGCGACCTGGACGCGGCCATCCGCTTCGCCGTGCGGCACGGCGCCGAACGGGTCGTCCTGCACGGCTGGTCCACCGGCGCCACCATGGCCCTGCGCGCCGCCGAGCGCTCCGCGCTGCGCGACAGGATCTCCGGGCTCGTCCTGGACTCGCCCGTCCTCGACTGGGAGACCACCCTGCGCGCCCTCGCCACGGCCCGCCGCACGCCCGGCGCCCTGCTGCCCCTGGCCGTCCGCGCCGCCCAGGGCCGTACGGGCCTGGGCGGCGACCGTGTGCAGCGCGCCGCCGACCCGGCACGGCTCAGGGTGCCGACCCTCGTCCTGCACGGCCCCGACGACGCCGTCGCCCCCTGGGGACCCGCACGCCGCCTCGCGGACCGCCGCCCCGACCTCGTCACCCTGCACACGGTCCACGACGCCCCGCACGGCGCCATGTGGAACGCCGACCCGGCCGGTTACGAAGAGGCCCTCCGCCGCTTTCTCACCCCGCTGATGTAGCCGCCGCCCAGCTGCCAACCACCTGCCGTCCAGCCGCCGCGCACCCCGGTTCCGGAGCTTCCGTTTAACCGCGTACCGGCGGGCACGCACCCCCAGGTGCGCCTGCCGGGACCGGTGCGCCGGGCACCTTCAGAGGCCCGTACGGCATTCCGTTTGGGTTTTCGGACCGTCAACCGGAAGACTGCACCCGTGACGTCCCGTATCCCGCGCGACTCCAGGCTCCGACTCGTCCGCCCGCGAACCCTGGCCGCCGCCCCCCGAGCGATGACCCAGAGGCCCGCC
>NZ_LIPP01000458.1 GCF_001418335.1 Streptomyces aurantiacus
GGTCGGGGCCTGGTTCGGGGGTCGGCTTGGGAGTCGGCTTGGGAGTCGGGCCGTTGTTCTTGAGGTCGAGGTCCGGGGGGTTGCGCCAGTTGGGGTTGTTCTTGAAGTCGCTGTCCGGGCCGTTCTTGAGGAAGTTGTTGTCGTAGCTCTTGACGATGTTCTTCGCGAACTTGTCGAAGATGCTGGTGAGGGCGCCCGCCGCGGCGCCGAACGCGGCGGCCTTGAGGATGTCGTTCCAGTCGATGCCGTCGGGGCGGCGGCCCTCCGGGGCGAAGTTCATCATCGCCAGCCGCACCGCGAAGGTGGTGAACGCCTCGGCGAACGCCTCGGTCAGCGAGGGCGCGATGTGCAGCCGCTGGAGCAGGTGGCTGAGCGTCGTGAGGATCATGAACCGGCTGCGCATCTTGGCCATCATGATCTGGCTGGCCGAGGCACCGCCGGTGAAGAAGGACATCGCCAGGTAGATGGCGATCTCGATGAGCAGCCGGATGACCTCGGCGATGACCTGCCACTTGGACTCCATGATGTCCATGGAGGTCTTGCGCCGACCCTCGGCGATCTTGTCGAGCTGGTCGGAGAACTCGCGCAGGTAGTTCTTGCCGCCGTCGTCGATGAGCATGCCCATCGCCTCGGCGTACGCCTTGGACAGGTCGTCCGGCATGGACTCGGCGATGTCGTGGATCGACTTCTCGATCAGCGAGGAGAGCCGGTCGAGCTTGCGGCCCAGGCCGGAGTAGGGCCGGCGGCTCTCGTAGGCGAGGTCCTCGTCGGCGTCGATGAGCCACTCCCCCGTGAGGATGAAGATCATCGCGTTGACCGCGGGTGACGCCATCATGCTCATCGGGGGCCGTCCCGGAGGTCGTGCGGGCAGGACGGATCGGCCGCTCCCGGCAGAGTGCGGGAGCGGCCGACGGCGCGGAGGTCAGCGCCGGCCATGCCCGCCCGGGCCACTGTCGCCGTCCAGCCCATGGGTTTCGATGCGGTTGTTGCCCTGCTCGATGTCCTCGATGTTGCGGTCACGGGTGGTCTTCATCATCCGGACCTGGCCGAGCGTGGCGTCGGTGATGCCCACCACCGCGTCGCGGACGGACAGCATGGTGTCCTTGGTGGTCTGCCGCTCCTTCTGCTCCTGCGGCTTGGCCTTCTCGGCGAACTCGCCTTTCGTTCCCGGCCACCGCACCGTGGGCGCCAGCTCGTCGAGGAACTCCTCGGTCATGCTTCTGGTCAGGGTGCCGATCTCCTCCAACTGCCCTGCCAGGGCCTCGATGCGCTGTGGATCGACGTAATAGCGCTGTCCCATCAGTCAGTCCTCCCCGTCCTCGCCGAGCGCGTCCCGCCAGCCGGGGGTGGCCTGGCCGTCGCGTGCCGTGTCCTCGTCGTCCTCGCGCAGCACCTCGGGGCCGAAGATCCGCTCCCAGTCCATCTCGAAGCCCTTCAGCTCCGGCACGTTGCTGCTGGGCTCGGTGAAGGGGGCCATCGCCTTCATCACGTGCCGGTTCATCTTCAGGCGCGCCGCGCTCGCCGCCTCCAGGACACTGGCGGCCAGCTCCTGGGGGGACATGTCGCGGTACTTGTGTTCCAGGAACTCGATTCCGGTCAGCTCACCCTGCGGGCCCACGGTGGCGCGGACCGCGCGGTCGGAGGAGAGCACCCCGAACGACGCCTGCCGCAGCTCGCGCTCGGTGCGCGCGACTGCCTCCTGGGCCGCCTGGAGTTCGGCCATCGCCTTCTCCAGACGTTTTTCCAGCGGTTCCGTCACGCCCGCTCCGCCCTTTCGCGTCGGTCACTCTGTATCCACGTACATCCGTGCGCACGTCCGTACCTACCTACCTGCCTACGTCCGCACGTACACATGCCCGTCCGTACGTACGTACGCGCTGGTCATCGCCCGATGACGGCCGGGGTGCCGCCCTCCTCGGTGCCCCACACATCCGCGTCCTCCTCCAGGTAGTCGGCGGAACTGGTGGACCTGCGGCCCGGTTCCGCCGGTGTCTCCTCCTCGGAGGGGGCACCGCCGCCGGTCGTCGTCACCCGGGAGGCCGGGGACAGGAAGGTGTCGCTGTCCTCCTGCCGGTGCCACGGGCTGCGCCGGCGGCGGTTGCGGCGCTCGCTCTCCTCCGCCGCGTCGACCAGGACGGTGCGCACCCGCTCGCCGTTGCCCTTCTCGCCGCCCCCGCCCATACCGCCCATGCCGCCGCCCATCGGCATGCCGGGGCTGCCGGGCGTCCCGGGTGCGCCGGGAGTGCCGGCCGAGGCGGCGGGACCGAGTGGGGTGGCCGCGCCGTTCGCGCTGTCCGACAGAGGTGCGACACCGGCCGCGCCGAAGGGGTCCGCAGAGCCGGAAGACCCTGCGAACCCGGAGGACCCCAGGGAAACGGAGCTCTCCCCGGAGAGGGCGTCGCCGATGGCCGCGGAGTTCGCGCTGCCGCCGCCGAGGCCCAGTTCGGAGGCCGGCACGTTCCGGGAGACGGTGCCGTCGCCGTCGCTCCCGTTGAGGTCGCCGAGCCCGTCGAGGTCGCCGAGGCCGTCGAGAAGGTCCGAACGGTCGGCGTCACCCGTCGAGTTGAGGTCGTGCAGGTCCACCGTCTCGGTGCGGCCCTGTGGGTCGGTGGTGGTGACGACGCCGGTGTCCGGGTCGATGACCTGCGTACTGCCGTCCGGGAAGTCGGTGGTCAGCAGTCCGTTGTCGAGGCGGGTGGTGGAGCCGTCCGTGTTGGTCACCGTCGCCCCGTGCGTGAGGTCGGTGGTTGTGGTGGACCCGTCCGCGTCGGTGGTGGTGAGCGTTCCGGTGTCCGGGTCGAACGAAACCGTGCTGCCGTCCTGGAACGTGGTCGTGAAGTCGCCGTCCCCGTCGAGCGCGGTGTCACCGCCGGTCGGGGTCTCCAGGCCGGACGGGTCGCCGTTGAGGTCACCCAGGTCGCCCAACGACTCGACGGTCACGTCGGAGTCGTTGTTGCCCAGATCGCCCAAGTCACCCAGGTCGCCCAGATCCGCGCGGCCATTCTGGCCGTTGAGGTTGCCCAGGCTGCCGAGGTTCTCGGTGGTGGTCGTGCCGTCGGGGTTCGTGGTGGTCGCCTGACCCGTCGACGGGTCGACGGTCTGGGTCGTGCCGTCCGGGAACGTCGTCGTCAGCTTCCCGTCGTCACCCAGGGACGTGACCGAACCGTCCGGGTTCGTCACCTCCAGACCGTTGCCCAGATCCTGCGTCGTGACCGTACCGTCCGGGGCGGTGGTGGTGAGCGTCCCGCTGTCGGGATCGAACGAACTGCTGCTGCCGTCCGGGAAGTCGGTGGTCAGGTCACCGCCGCCGGTCAGCTGGGCGCTGCCGCCGGTCGGGGTGTCGAGCACACCGTCGCCGCCGCCCAGTTGGCTGTTGATGCCGTCCAGGCTGCCGAGGTCGGTCGTGGTGGTCGTGCCGTCGGGGTTCGTGGTGGTCGCCTGACCCGTCGACGGGTCGACGGTCTGGGTCGTGCCGTCCGGGAACGTCGTCGTCAGCTTCCCGTCGTCACCCAGGGACGTGACCGAACCGTCCGGGTTCGTCACCTCCAGGCCGTTCCCCAGGTCCCGCGTCGTGACCGTACCGTCCGGAGCCGTGGTGGTGAGCAGCCCGCTGTCGGGATCGAACGAACTGCTGCTGCCGTCCGGGAAGTCGGTGGTGAGCTTGCCGTCGCCGGCCTGGGTGTTGCCACCGGTCGGGGTCTTCAGGGAGCCGCCCCCGCCGTTGACCGCACCGAGGTTGCCCAGGTTCTGGGAAATCGGCAGCGGGTCGCCGTTGCCCTGGCCGTTCACGTCTCCGATGTCGCCCACGCTCTCGGTGACCGGGTTGTTCTGGTTCGGATCGTTCTGGTTCAGCAACTCATCGAGGCCGTCGAGGTTCTGCTCATTGAGCGCGTTGGGATCGTTGAGGCCGCCGAGGCTCTCCTCCATGGCCTTGGCCTGCTCCTCGGCCTCGCGCTTGGCCTCCTCCTGCTCCTTCTTCTGCTCGTCGCGCAGCTCGTCCTGGTACTTCTTGTCCTCGTCACGCTGCTGGTTCTGCTCGTTCCGCAGCTCCTCCTGGAGCCGCTTGGCCTCCTCCTGCTCCTTCTTCTGCTCGTCGCGCAGCTCGTCCTGATACTTCTTGTCCTCCTCCCGCTGCTTGTTCTGCTCGTCGCGCAGCTCGTCCTGGTACTTCTTGTCCTCCTCCCGCTGCTTCCGCTGCTCCTCGCGGAGTTCCTCCTGGTACTTCTTGTCCTCCTCGCGCTGCTTGTTCTGCTCGTCGCGCAGCTCGTCCTGGTACTTCTTGTTCTCCTCGTTCTGCTTCTTGATCTCGTCCTGCTCCTCCTTCAGCTTCTTCTTCTCGTACTCCTCCGAGGCCGTGTTGGTCGACTTCGGCTTGGGCACGTTGTCGGAGAAGTCCGTGGTGAGGTCGAGGAAGTGGTTGTTCAGGTCGGACTGCACCTGGGCGGCGGGCTTGCCCAGGTACTCGCCGACGCCCTGGCTCCAGACCTTGACCGCCTGGTCGCCGACCTTCGCCCAGTTCGCGATGTCGGTGAGGTCGCCGTAGTCGGGGTGCACCTGCGAGAAGCCCCCCTGCGGGCTGTGCCGGACAGTCGTGGTGTAGCGGGTGGTGGTCGACGTGATGTCGGTCTTGGCGACGTTGTTCGTGTCCACCCACTGGGCGAGGTCGTCGAGGACGTAGCGCAGCACCTGATGCGGGTCGTAGTACGGCGACTTGGCCCAGGCCAGCCACGCGTCCAGCAGCTTGGAGGCGGCGTTCTCCAGGTACGTGCGGCCCAGTGCCAGGGCCCGCGAGTACACCGTGTTGCCGGTCCCGGTCTCGGTGCCCTCGGCGGAGGCGGGCGAGGAGTTGAAGGTCTCGACGTAACTGTCGTAGTTCTCACGGATCTTCGTCAGCAGGCTGCGGAAGACCTCCGCGGCCTCGCCCTTCCAGCTCGCGTCGTCCCGGCCGAACCGGTCCTCCCAGTCCTTCAGCACCACCGCGTGGTCCTTGAAGAACTTGGCGGCGTAGTCGAAGGACTCCCCGGTGGTGTTGAAGGAGTTCAGGTCGACCGCGTCGGGCCCGCCCACACTCAGGTTGCTGAACCGGGCGTCCTGGGTGCCGCCGCCCAGCAGGGCGAGAAGCGCCGTCCGCGGCCCGTTCATGTACCGGGCGAGCGCGACGGTGCTCATCTTGTCCTTGTTGTAGTCCGTGAACTCGTTGCCCTCACGGACCTGGGCGTCGTTCACGTTGTCGGACCCGGGGCCGGCGAAGATGATCTCGTCGCCAGCCTTCACACGGCCCTCGAAGACGATCCGGGCCTGCATGATCGACTGCTTCTTGCCGCTGTCGAAGAACCAGATGTCGTAGTCCTCGCCGGTGTTCGTCAGGAACCCGGAGTCCTTGACGAGCAGGCTGAGACTTCGCGTCTTGATGTCCATCCGGAAGAGCTTGCCGCCGTGGTCGGACCGGAGCGTGTCGAAGATGGTGCTGCGGTCCGGCACGGGATAGCCGGTGATGTGCTTGACCAGAGTGGCCCAGGTGTCGGTCGACGGGTCGGCGGCGTTGTCGAACTTGTCGAGATTGACGCCGGAATTGGGATCGTACCGATCGGCCACCGGGAGGCCCTTTCTGGTCGGTTGTCGTCCGGGCGGGCGCACCGTCTCCCGTACGGGGGTGCGGCCGGATGTCTCTCACGCGGGCACGCCGGGCGGCCGTGGCCCCTGCCGGCACGCGCGGCGACGGACAGGACTTTCACGACGCTCCCTGTGCCGTGACAGGGTCTAGGGGGTGTTTTGAAAGTCCTGTGCGGTGCCCGCGGTGTCCGGTGCGTGCTCTCGGTGCGCCGGACGAAATCCCTCGTACTGGACGTACTTGGGGGTTCGGCCGGTGCGGCGAGAGTGCGTGCCGGGCGCCGTGGGTGCTGTGCGGGACTTTCAAAACACCCCCTAGGTCTCGTCGTCCCCGCCGGCGGTGAGTGTGTCGACCTCTTCGAAGGTCTGGAGCAGCGTCTGCGCGTCGATCAGGTCGAGGTTCTTGCCCTGGGTCTTGTTGGCCTCGTCGATGGTCTCCTTGAGGGCTTCCTTCAGCTCCTTGAAGAGTTCCATCTGGTCGCCGAGCAGCTTGTCGATGGCCTCCGCCGCGGTGCGGACGCCTTCCACCAGCTTCGGTCCCGAGACGAGGGGCTCGCTGACCATCTTGCCGATGCGCAGGAGCTGCTTGGTCTGGTCGAGGTTCTCCGGCGTCGTGTGCCCGTCGATGAGCTCACCGAGCGGGCGGATGGTGGACCCGTCACCGACCTCGCGGTGCTTCTTCGCGGCGGTGTACACCGGCGCCACCTCGTTGTCCCGGAAGTTCTCCATCTGCTTGAGGTCGAAATGCCTGACATCGGCCTTCTCACCGGCCATGGGACGCTCTCCTGCCGCTTGGTGCCGGGAATGGGGTGGGAGGTCCGGCGGGCGCCCCGAGGACGGGCGACCGCCGGACCGGTGGCCTCGCCGGACTGGTGGGCCGCCGGACCGGTGGGCCGCCGGACCGCTGGGTCCGCGACGATCGACCCGACAGGTCCTGGCGGGCCCTGGCGGGCCCTAGCGGGCCCGCACGTTCCCCCAGTTGTCGGCGCTCTTGCGCTCGTCACGGGAGTGGTTGTCGTGGATGCTCTGGATCAGCTCGCCGTTGTCCCCGAGGAGCCGGGCCATGTTCTTGGTGGCCTGGTCCCACTCCGCCTGGACGCCGCGGTACATCTCCTGGTCCGAGCCCTCCCAGGAGGTGACGAGCGGCTGCAGCTCGTCCTCCAGGTTGTTGAGGGTCGTGATGATCTGCTGGGTCTGCTCCTTCAACTCCTCGATGGCCTGCTGGACCTTGGGGTACTGAACGTCGATGATGCCGTCGGCCATGACGTCTCCTCTCGGGTCGCCGGGCACCAGGGCCCGGGAAGCTCACGGGTCCGGCCCCGCCGAAGAACAGGGGCCGGTGTCGCGCGGGGAAGTCGGGTCAGCTCAGTGCTTCGAAGACGCCCTGGCTGGTCTTGCTGTTGAGAACCTCGGTCAGGTCCTGGTTCTCCTTCGCCAGCCGGTTGGCGGAGGTCACGTTCTCCTGGAGCGCGTCGACCATCTTGCTGATCTGGATGACCACCTTCTGCGCCTCGGCGTTCCAGCTGCGGAAGAGCTTCAGCAGGGCCTGGCCCTCGTCGCCGCCCACACCCGAACGCGCGGCGATCTCACCAACGTTGTTCTGGACCCTCTCGACCTGGGACCGGGCCGACTCCAGCGAGGAGACGCCTCCCAAGCCCTTGGCATAGTCCGCTTTCCTTGCGGCGCTGTCAGCCATGTCGCGTTCCCTTCGTTCAGGCGAGTCTCGTCGCACCGTTGCCCGCTGAGGCTAAAGAGAACCCAGCATTCCGCGCAACGGCAAGCGGACAAGATTTGAAGTTCGGTCAGTTCGCCAAATTTCTTACGTGCCAGCGGAGTTGTGCGGAAGTTTCCGACAGATGACGGCCCCGCACCACCCACCGGGGCAACAGAACTCGGACCCGACCGCGGGCTCACGCGATACGGGCGGAAAACGGTCACGCGCACAAGACAAACGGTCACCGAGCGGCCGCGGCCGACAATGGCCACGTATCCGCGGGGTTCTCCGGGTGCGGCCGGCCGAAATATCTGAGCTTTTTCTGAGGTTTTTGAGGTTTACCACCGCACTCGCCGTCCGGCGACTCCACCGACTCGGTGCGGACGGTACCAAGTTCGGCCTTGAATTCTCCCGACCCCACCCATTTCCTTTTCTTTGACGCCTTATGCGGCCCTTGCCGTGATCAGCGCCCGGTGTCGGCTGTGCGAGCGGTGACCGCTGTGCCCGCCTTGTCCGCCTCGACGCCCTTCTCGTGGCCCTCGCTCTTCTCGTCGCCTTCGCTCCCCTCGCTCCCCTTGTTTCCCTTGTTTCCCTTGTTTCCCTCGACCTGTCCCGGCCGGCCGGCCGCGGTACCGCACTGCGCGGCCGTGACCTTGGGCTCCGCGGCGCCCGTGGCGGCGATCGGGTCGAGGTCCGCGCCGGTCGGGAGCGCCGCGAGCAGCGGTGCCGGGACCGAGTCGATGTCCGCGGCCTCGTAACCGAGTGCCGCGAGGGAATCCTTCGCGGAGACCCGGTACTTCACCCCGTTCTCCGCCACCAGGTACGTGGTCCCGGCGTGCGCGGCGCCGGACGCGTTGAGGGCCCGGACCAGGGCGCCGTGCCCCGGCCGTACGACCGTGGCGTCCGTCGGGACGCAGGCCGGCTCCAGCGGCTGGGCGGTGCCCGCCGACGCCGTGACCGGGGCGAGCCCGGCCACCGGGACCAGCACCGACCTGATCCGGGCGCCGCCGTCGTCGCCGTCCACCTGCGCGCAGAGCGCCGTACCGCGCGGCGCGGACTGCGGGACGGGCGGCTTGTCCGGCAGCTCCGCGGAGCCGGCGGTGCCGGAGTCCTTCACCTGGTGCTCACGTATCGCGTCCGCGCCGAGGGTGCGCACCTCGGGCGACTGCCCCTCGTAGGCGTCCTTCTGGGTGGCCGGGTCGCCCAGCACCAGGGCGGCGCCGAGCCGGGTCACCGGCACCAGTCCGTCCTCGCGAAGCAGGTGGTAGGTGCTGCCGCCGCCGGGCACGCTGACCTTGAACAGCTGGCCGATCCTGCTGGCCTCACCGCCGAGTTCGGGGCCCTTCCCGCCGCGCCCCGGCACCGCCGGCGGGCTCAGGTCCGGTCCGGGCGCCAGCGCGTCGAGGAAGGCCGCCGAGACCGGCATCGGCTGCTGGGAGCCGTAACCGAGGGCCGTACGGGCGTCCGAGGCGCGGTCCAGCGGCAGCCTGCTGCCCCGCCACACCAGGTACTCGGTGCCGTCCGGGCCGCGTACCAGCACCCCGCGGTCGCCGCCGATGCCGCGGGAGTCCATCGGCGCCCCGGCTACCAGCGTGGTGGCCCCGGGCTTGTCCACCCCGGAGGTCGCCACGACACCGGAGGTGTCGGGCAACGCCCCGTCAGGCCCGGTGACGCACAGGTGCCAGGCGTCGTCGTCGAGCCGGCCGGACTCGGGCACGGCGTCCGGGGCGCCGGGGATGCCGACCTGGGCGCCCACCGGAACGTCCCGCAGGGAGGCGGTGCGGACGTCCGCGGTCTCCAGGTCGGAGCCGCCGATCAGCCGCGCCGAGACGTAGTTGCGCACCGGGTGCAGTACGCCGTCGGTGCCGGTCCACAGATAGCGGGCGCCCGTGTCGCGGTTGACCACCAGGTGCTCACCGTCGCGCCAGCCGTCGTTCCCGCCGGGGCGCAGCAGGCCGTAGACGGTGGTGCCCGCGGCGAGCAGGACGGTCACGAGGATGCCGAAGACGACGCCGCGGGTGGTGCGCCCGAGCGGGCTCTCCGGGGCGTCCGGGTCGGCCGTCAGCAGGCCCGAGCTGAGCCTGCCCATCATGAAAGTGTGGGCGTGTACCTGGTCGCGCTTGGACTGCACAGCCTCTCCTCAACTCGTTCTCCATGTCCCGGCGTACGGGGCACTCGGCGTCCGGGGTGCGGTGTGCTCGGCCTGCCGGCGGGCGGTGCACCGAGCGTCCCGGCGTTCGACGTACTCAGCCGAACAGGCCGCGCAGCCAGCCGAAGAGTCCCGCCACCCAGAGGCTGAGCGGCAGCAGCGCCACCGCGAAGCCGGTGTGCGCGAGTTCCGCCGCGCGGCCCCAGTACGGCAGTACGCGGCGGCCCGGCACCGTCCACGAGGCGATCACGATCGCGGCCGCGACGCCGAGCAGTACCGCGAAGACCACCAGGCGCCCGTCGCCCTGGTGGTCCGCCGCCCAGGCACGGGCGAGCAGCAACAGCCCCCAGACGCCGGGCACGGCCAGGGTCAGCCGCTGCCCGATGTGCACCAGGCCACGGCAGTGCAGGAGCAGCAGCAGGCTCAGTACGAGGGAGGTCAGCACCTCGGGCAGGTTCGGGTGCTCGGCGAGGACGACGAGGGCGCCCGCGGTGACGATGCCGGTGGCGGCGAAGAGCGCGGTGACCCAGCGCCCGGCCAGCATGGTGCGCTCGGCGACGTCGCTGCCCGTGTAGGGGTCGATGCCCTCCTGGAGCTGACTGGCGGAGGACGGCAGCGCCGGCAGCCGCATTCCGGCCAGTTTGAAGGCGAACGGCGCCACCGCGCTGGCGCTGAGCACGACGAACGTCGCGACCAGTGCCACCGAGGCCGGCACGTGCAGGTCGGAGTAGCCCATCAGGGTCCCGGTGACCGCGACGGCCACGGAGACGATCGCGGTGGCCAGGAGGGCCGGCGCGCCGACCGCCGTGGCGGCGAGCGCGAGGACCGCGCCGCCCGCGCCCGCGGCGCCCGCCGCGAGCAGCCGCGCGCCGACCACCTGCACCGCGTCCGGGCCGGTCAGGTCGCCGCCGGGCAGCAGCCAGCCGGCCAGGGCCAGGCAGGGCGCGACCAGCAGGCCGAGCGCGGTCGCGGAGAGGCGGTCGCCGACCGCGCGGCTGGCCGAGCCCGCGCCCGCGAGCAGCAGCAGCCCGGTCAGGGCCGCGCAGACGGCCCGGGGAATGCCGGTCGTCCCGGGCCACAGCACCAGCGCGAGGGCGGCCGCCACGGTCGCCACCGCGGTGCCCACCAGCAGGCCGCGGGCCGCTTCCGGGGTCCAGGTGTGCAGCCGCCGGCCCGCGGTGTCGGCTATCCCGTCCACCAGGTCGTCGAGCCGGGCCTCGGGCAGCGCCTCGGTGTGCGGGCGCAGATAGAGCACGGCACCGTCGGCGAGTCCGGCCCCGGCGAGGGTGGTCTCCTCGTCGAGCGGGGCGTCGCCGAGCCGCTGGAGCACCCAGCCGGCGTGGTCGAGGCCGGCCTCCTCGGTCTCCTGCCCGACATAACGCAGCAGCGTGGGCAGGAGATCGGCGACCGGCACGTCGGCCGGCACGGCCAGATCGACGGAGACGCTCGGCGCACGTACGGTCAGGCGGCACAGTTCGGCCACCGCGCTGTCGGTCATCAGCTGAACTCTCGTCTTCCGGAATGGCGTTGACAGGAGGACTCCCCTCCGGAGAGGGGGTGTGCGAAGAGTACGAAAAGGCCCACGCGGCCAGGAACCGGGGGGCCGGGCAGCGCAATTGGATCCGCACGCCCGGCAACGCCTTCTTGTGCGTGGACAGGTCGCGTTCCGTTTCCCGCGTGGACAGGTCGCGTTCCGTGAATGCAGACTACTGCCTGCACCCGCCGGATCAAGCTGCGGACCGGGACTTCTTGTCCGGTATGCAGTTGCCATCAAGGGAGTTGACGGTCCCGCTCGATCCACGCCACTCGCGCCATCCGCTCGAAACATTCACCCGGCGTCCGCCGCGTCACGCGGAACACCGGCGAATCAATACTGCGCCGCCTTTCCCGTCACAGGGCCGACATTTCGACGTGGGCCACAGAACCAGTGAAATCGGAGGTTTTGTTCCTTGAGTGTCGTGCTGTTTCGCCGGCCGGCCCGCAGGCGCGGACCGGAGATGCCCGAGGGCCAATTGACCCTCCAGGAGCCGCCGGTCCTCGCCGAGACGGTGCCCGACACCTCGGCGATATGGACGTATCTGCCGATGGCTCTGATGTCGGTGTCGATGATGCTGATGTTCCTGCGCCCCGGCGGCGGGAACGGCGTCTTCATGTATCTGGCGATGGGCGTCATGGCGCTCTCCGCCGGTGCCATGCTGCTGGGGCAGCTGATGCGCCGCTCCAGCGAGCGCAAGCAGCGTCTGAAGGGCGAACGCCGCGACTACCTTCGCTACTTGGCGCAGATCCGCAAGCGGGTGCGGACCACCATCACGGAACAGCAGCGGGCGCTGGCCTGGCGCCACCCGGAGCCCGCCTCGCTCCGCTCGCTGGCCCGCACCTCGCGGCTGTGGGAGCGCCGCCCGGCCGACGAGGACTTCGGCGAGGTCCGTCTCGCGGTCGGCGAACAGCAGTTGGCGCTCGCCCTGAACCCCGTCTCCACCCGCCCGGTGGAGGACCTGGAACCGCTCTGCGCGCACGCGCTGCGCCGCTTCGTCCGCGCCTACTCCACCATCCCCGGACAGCCCCTCGGCCTCTACCTGCGCTCCTCCGCACGGATCCTGCTGCGCCCCGAGGGCACACCCGGCGACGAGACGTCCGGCGAGGGGTCCGCCGGCCCGGGCACGGGACCGGGCATCGCGTCGTCGCACGGCCGGAGCGGCGAGGCCGCGGGCGGCTCCCCCGGTGCCGGCCCCGGCACCCCCGCCGCCGACCCCGGCACCGACGACGTACGCGCCCTGGTGCGTGCCGCGCTCGCGCAGCTCGCGGTGTTCCACGCGCCCGAGGAGCTGTGGCTCGCCCTGTGTGTCAGCGACGAGCGGCGGCCCGGCTGGGAGTGGGCCAAGTGGCTGCCGCACACGCTGCATCCGCACGAGGAGGACGGCGCGGGGCAGGTCCGGCGGATCACCGCCGACCTCACCGAGCTGGACGACCTGCTCGGCGCCGAGTTCGCCGAGCGGCCCGGCTTCGACGCGGACGCCCGCCCCAGCCGCGACGAGCCCTACACCGTCATCGTCCTGGACGGCGTCACCGTCCCGGAGAGCCACCGCTGGGAGGGCCACGGCTACCGCAACGCCGTGGTCCTCGACGTGTCCGGTGCGCTGCGCTGGCGGCCCGGCCGCAACACGCTGCGGCTGACCGTGGGTCCCGACGAGGTGAGCCTGGTGCGCACCGACCGCAGCCGCAAGGAGCGCTCCGTGCCGCTCGGCCGCCCGGACCGGCTCGGGCCGCTCGGCGCGGAGTCGCTGGCCCGGCTGCTCACCTCCCGCCGGATCAGCCTGGGCACCGACATCGCGCAGCCGCTGGACGCCGACGTCGAACTGACCACCCTGCTCGGCATTCCCGACCTGCACCGGCACGACCCGGCCACCCTCTTCGACCGGCACACCGGCTCCGGCCGGCTGCGGGTACCGGTGGCGGTCGGCGTGGACGGCCGCCCGGTGGAGCTCGACATCAAGGAGTCCGCGCAGGGCGGCATGGGCCCGCACGGCATGCTCATCGGCGCCACCGGCTCCGGCAAGAGCGAACTGCTGCGCACCCTCGTCCTCGGTCTCGCCCTGACCAACTCCTCCGAGACCCTCAACTTCATCCTCGTCGACTTCAAGGGCGGCGCCACCTTCCTCGGCCTGGAGGAACTGCCGCACACCTCCGCCGTCATCACCAACCTCGCCGACGAGGTCGCCCTGGTGGAACGTATGCAGGACGCCCTGCACGGCGAACTCATGCGCCGCCAGGAGCTGTTGCGCTCCGCCGGCAACTACACCTCCGCCCTGGAGTACGAGCGGGCCCGCGCCGCCGGGGCCGACCTCGCCCCGCTGCCCAGCCTGTTCGTGGTCGTCGACGAGTTCAGTGAACTCCTCTCCGCGCACCGCGAGTTCATGGACCTGTTCGTGATGATCGGCCGCCTCGGCCGCTCCCTCGGCGTACATCTGCTGCTGGCCTCGCAGCGCCTGGACGAGGGCCGCATGCACCAGTTGGAGAGCCACCTCTCGTACCGCGTCGGCCTGCGTACGTTCTCCGCCATGGAGAGCCGCGGGGTGCTCGGTGTGCCGGACGCCTACGAGCTGCCCGGCCAGCCCGGCAGCGGCTATCTGAAATCCGGCGTGGAGTCCCTGACCCGGTTCCGCGCCGCGTACTCCTCCGGCACCTACCGGCGTCGTACCGGCGCCGTGGTCCAGGCCCGGGTGGCCAGCCAGGTGGTGCCGTGGACCAGCGGCTGGGTCGTGCCGCGCACCCTGGAGGCCGCGCCCGAACCGGAACCGGAGGCCGGAGCCGACGACCCCGACGAGGAGGAGGAGACGCTGCTCGCCGTGGCCCTCGACCGGCTGCGCGACTCCGGTCCGGCCGCCCACCAGGTGTGGCTGCCGCCGCTGGACGAGCCGTCCCCGCTGGACGCCCTGCTGCCCGGCATCGCGCCCGACCCCGAACGCGGCCTCAGCGCCGCCGGCTGGCCCGGCACCGGCAAGCTGCGGGTGCCCGTCGGCCTGGTGGACAAGCCGTTCGAGCAGCGCCGTGACCCGCTGGTCGTGGACCTCTCCGGAGCCGGCGGCCACATCGCCGTCGCGGGCGGTTCACAGAGCGGCAAGTCTACCGTCGTCAGGACCCTGATCAGCGCCCTCGCCCTCACCCACACGCCCGCCGAGATCCAGTTCTACTGCCTCGACTTCGGCGGCGGCGGCCTCTCCCAGTTCGCCGCGCTCCCGCACGTCGGCGGCGTCGCGCCGCGGCTCAACCCGGAGCGGGTGCACCGGGCCGTCGCCGAGGTGATGACGCTGCTGGCCCGCCGCGAGCAGTTCTTCGTGGACCACACCGTCGAATCCATGACGTCCTACCGTCGCCGCCGGGCCGCCGGGGAGTTCTCCGACGAGCCGTTCGGCGACGTGTTCATGGTGGTCGACGGCTGGTCCACGGTCCGCCAGGACTACGACGACCTGATCCCCAAGTTCAACGAACTCGCCGCCCGCGGCCTCAACTACGGCATCCACCTGCTCATCACCACCACCCGCTGGGTCGAGCTGTCCGCCCAGATCCGCGACCAGGCCGCCACCCGCCTGGAGCTGCGGATGGGCGACCCGATGGACTCCGAGATCGACACCCGCAAGGCCCGTTCGGTGCCGCGCAGCGGCGGCCGGGGCATCACCGCCGACAGCAAGATGCACTTCCTCGCCGGTCTGCCCCGCCTGGACGGCAGCGGCTCCCTCGACGACCTGGGCGACGGCGTCGCCCACCTGGTCGCCGAGGTCGCCCGGCACTGGACCGGCGCGCCCGCCCCGCAGATCCGGATGCTGCCGCACCGGCTCCCACTCGCCGAACTCCCCGCGGCCGAGCCCACCGAGGGCGGCGGCATGCGGCTACCGCTCGGCATCGACCAGGACACCCTGGACCCGGTCTGGCACGACTTCAGCCGGACTCCGCACCTGATCGTGGTCGGCGACACCGAGAGCGGCAAGACCAACCTGCTGCGCCGCGTCGCCCAGGGCATCACCGAACGCTACGCCCCGAACGAGGCGAAGATCATCGTGGTGGACTACCGCCGCGCCCTGGTGGACGCCGTCCCCGAGGAGTACCGCATCGGCCATGTGATCTCCCTGGACAACCTCAAGGAGACCATCGAGGGCGCGGCCCGCGCGCTGAAGACCCGGGTCCCCGGCGCTGACATCGCGCCGGCCCGCATGCGCCAGTGCGACTGGTGGACAGGACCGCGTCTTTTCGTCCTGGTCGACGACTACGACATGGTCACCGGGAACTCCTTCCAGAGTCCCTTCGAGCCGCTCTTCGAGAATCTGACCCTCGGCTTCGAGATGGGCCTGCACCTGGTCGTCGCCCGCAGTGCCATGGGCGCCGGACGCGGCCTCAGCGACGCCCTCATGCGCCGCCTCGACGAGGCCAACAACCCGGCGGTCCTGCTCTCCTGCCCGCCCACGGAAGGCCGCCTCTTCGGCAACGCGAAGCCCCTCAACCTCCCCCCGGGCCGGGCCCTGCACGTCGCCCGCCGCCGGGCCCGCCTGATGCAGACGGCTCTCGTGGAGGAGAGCCGGACGTAGGCAGGAAGGCCAGGAGGGCAGACGCGCCCCTGAAAAAGCAGGGGCGCAGCCCCGCTTTTTCAGGGGCGCGGGGAACTGCGCGGCCCGCCCCCACCCACCCGCACCCGCGAGACCCCGGTTCAGTCCTCCGCGGAGGCGGGACGCCAGCCCCGGGCACGGGCCCTGGTGAAGGCGAAGCCGGCCCACAGGACGGACAGGACGGCCGCGCCACGGTCTTCGGCCTCCTCGGCTCCGCGGCGCCCCCGGCCGCCGCAGCCGAG
>NZ_LIPP01000459.1 GCF_001418335.1 Streptomyces aurantiacus
CCCCGGCCCCGGCCCCCGCATCAAGATCGGTGACCAGCGTCATCGACGTGTAGCAGAGCTCCAGCTCGCGAGCGAGCGCCGCCTCGGGGTGCCCGGTCATGCCCACCACGGACCACCCCTGCGCCCGGTACCAGAGCGACTCCGCACGAGTGGAGAACCGTGGCCCCTCGACCACGACCAGCGTCCCGCCGTCCACCGCCTCCCACTCCCGCCCGCGCGCCGCCGCGAGCGCGACCTCGCGCCCCACCGGACAGTACGGATCGGCCAGCGAGACGTGCACCACGTTCGGCGTGCCGCCGCCGGGCAGCGGTATCCCGTCGAAGTACGTCTGAGCCCGTGACTGCGTACGGTCCACGAACTGGTCCGGCACGAGCAGCGTCCCGGGCCCGTACTCGGGGCGGAGCCCGCCCACCGCGCACGGCCCGAGCACCTGGCGCGCGCCGACGGAGCGCAGCGCCCACAGGTTGGCCCGGTAGTTGATGCGGTGCGGCGGCAGATGGTGGCCGCGGCCGTGGCGGGGCAGGAAGGCGACCCGCCGCCCCGCGATCTCGCCGAGGAAGAGGGAGTCACTGGGCGGCCCGTAGGGGGTGTCCACCTGTATCTCGGTCACGTCGTCGAGGAACGAATAGAAGCCCGACCCGCCGATGACGCCGATCTCGACGCCCTCCGTGTTCGCCATGTTCGCCATGGACGGCACCCTAACCGGGCCGGGAAACGCCGAAGACCCTGCCGTTCGCGACGAGGCGCGACCGACAGGGTCTCGTAAGAAAAAGAGGCGCGAGAATGCGTCAGGCGGCGTTGCTGCCGGAGGACGAACTCGTGGACGACGACTTCGTGGACGACGACTTGGAGTCCGAGGACGCCTTCGAGTCGGACGAAGCGGACGACTTGGAATCCGAGGACTTCGAGTCGGACGACGAGTCCGAGGACTTCGAGGCCGAGGCAGGGGTGCTGCTCGACGACGAGCCGCGGCTGTCGTTGCGGTAGAAACCGGAGCCCTTGAAGACGATGCCTACGGCGGAGTACACCTTCTTCAGGCGGCCACTGCACTCGGGGCACTCGGTCAGGGCGTCGTCGGTGAACTTCTGCACCGCCTCAAGGCCCTCGCCGCACGCGGTGCACTGATACTGATAGGTCGGCACTTTGTCTTCCTCCTGGCACTCTCACTCAGTGAGTGCTAACGACGGTCCATACTGACGTATTCCTCGGGATCAGTCCACTGCCACCGGCACGCGGTGACCCACGCCACGTGCGACGGTCCGGCTCACGGGCGGTGGAGCGAGCCGCGAACGCAGGGCCACCAGGGTCGCCAGGGCGAGCAGTGTGCCGCTCATCGGGACGAGGAAACCGGCCCCGTCCCAGAGCCGCTCCTCCAGCTGCCCGGCGGCCAGGACCGCCGCGGCCTGGCCGAGTGCGACCGCTCCGGTCAGCCAGGTGAAGGCCTCCGTGCGGGCGCCGGCCGGCACGAGCCCCTCGACGAGCGTGTAGCCGGTGATCAGGGCAGGTGCGACGCACATGCCGACCAGGAGACCGAGGCCGGCGAGGACGAGCACCGACTGCGCCGCCCACAGCCCGGAGGCGGCCAGCGCCAGGGCCGCGTACCCGATGACGAGGCGACGCCGCGGGGCCACCTTCCAGGCGATCGCACCGCAGACGATGCCGGAGAGCATGTTGCCGGCGGCGAAGGTTCCGTACAGGACACCGTTCAGACCGGGCTCGCCGATCGACTCGCTGAACGCGGCGAGCGAGACCTGCATGCCGCCGAAGACGGCACCGATCCCGAGAAAGACCACGACCAGGACGCGTACACCAGGAACCGACAACGCGGAGGCATGCACGCGCGCGTGCCCATTGCCCCCGATGTCGCCACCGCCACCGCCACCGATGCCGCCTCCGCCACCGACGGACGGCTGGCTCCCACGCTGCGCGGCGAACAGCAGACCACCGACCAGCGTCAGCGCGGCCTCGGTGAGCAGACCCGCGGCCGGGTCCACGGCGGTGCACAGCGCGGTCGCCAGGAGCGGCCCGAGTACGAAGGTCAGCTCGTCCGTGACGGACTCGACCGCGGCCGCGGTCGTCATGAGGGGCGAGCCCTGAAGCTTGACGCCCCAGCGGGCGCGCACCATGGGCCCGACCTGCGGCACCGAGGCACCGGTCGGCACGGCGGCCGCGAACAGCGCCCACAGGGGAGCGTCCGCGAGGGCCAGCGCGGTCAGGGAGAGGCCTGCCAGCGCGTGCACGACGACGCCGGGGAGCAGCACGGCCCGCTGGCCGTGACGGTCGGCGAGGCGGCCGGTGAGCGGCGCGAACAGTGCCATGGCGACCCCGGTCACGGCGGCGACGGCGCCGGCGACCCCGTACGAGCCGGTGGTGTGCCGCACGAGCAGCACGATGGAGATGGTCAGCATCGCGAACGGCTGGCGTGCGGCGAAGCCGGGGAGCAGGAACGTCCAGGCGCCGCGGGTGCGCAGCAGTTGTCCGTATCCGGGGCGGGAGGAGACCGGAGTTCCGGTGGTCTCCGGGGTGACCGTGGATGCCACGGCCCGTGCCTTTCTGCCGCCTGGTAGCGCGGCCCCTCAGCGGGGCCCGGCGCGCCGAGAGCTGTCCTCTTGCGCGGATCTGCGGTAGATACCGGGCTGCCCACAGAGAGGGGCACCGCGGCCGCCATACGGTCGCGCCAGCACTGCGTCAGGCAGAGTTGGTTCGATCAGGTGCGCCTTAAGGATACAGGACTGAACGAGGGTTCACCTGCAAAACCCAGGCCCGAACGCACCCCGAGCCCACACTCAACGTCCCAAATCC
>NZ_LIPP01000046.1 GCF_001418335.1 Streptomyces aurantiacus
GGGCACCGGCAAGGACGCCTCGGCCGGCTACCACGGCTACTGGATCACCGACTTCACGCAGGTCGACCCGCACTTCGGCACGAACGCGGACCTGGAGCGGCTGATCGACAAGGCCCACGGCAAGGGCATGAAGGTCTTCTTCGACGTCATCACCAACCACACGGCCGACGTCGTCGACTACGAGGAGAAGTCCACCTCCTACCTCTCCAAGGGCGCCTTCCCGTATCTGACGAAGGACGGCGAGCCCTTCGACGACGCCGACTACGCGGACGGGGCGCGGAAGTTCCCCGCCGTCGACAGCGGCTCCTTCCCGCGCACCCCCGTCGTGCCCGCCGCGAAGAAGAACGCCAAGGTGCCGTCCTGGCTCAACGACCCGTCGATGTACCACAACCGCGGTGACTCGACCTTCGCCGGTGAGAGTTCCACGTACGGCGACTTCTCCGGGCTCGACGACCTGTGGACCGAGCGTCCCGAGGTCGTCAGTGGCATGGAGAAGATCTACCAGCGGTGGGTCAGGGACTTCGACATCGACGGGTTCCGGATCGACACCGTGAAGCACGTCGGCACGGAGTTCTGGACCCAGTGGGCCACCGCCCTCGACACGTACGCGGCCCGGCACGGCCGTGCCGACTTCTTCATGTTCGGCGAGGTGTACTCGGCGGACACGTCGATCACCTCCCCGTACGTCACCGAGGGCCGCCTCGACTCCACGCTCGACTTCCCCTTCCAGGACGCGGCCCGGGCGTACGCCTCCCAGAGCGGCAGCGCGCAGCGGCTCGCCTCGGTCTTCGGGGACGACTACAAGTACACGACGGACAAGGCCAACGCGTACGAGCAGGTCACCTTCCTCGGCAACCACGACATGGGCCGCATCGGCACCTTCCTCAAGCAGGACAACCCCGACGCGTCCGACGCCGAGCTGGTGAAGAAGGACAGGCTGGCGAACGAGCTGATGTTCCTCAGCCGCGGCAACCCCGTCGTCTACTACGGCGACGAGCAGGGCTTCACCGGCGCCGGCGGCGACAAGGACGCCCGCCAGACCATGTTCGCGTCCAGGACCGCCGACTACCTGGACGACGACGAGCTGGGCACCGACCGCACGCACGCCGAGGACGCGTACGACACGAGCGCGCCCCTCTACCGGCAGATCGCCGCGCTCGCCGAGCTCCGCAGGGACAATCCGGCCCTCGCGGACGGCGTACAGACGCAGCGGTACGCGGCCGACGGCGCCGGCGTCTACGCCTTCTCCCGTACGGACGCGAGGACCGGTGTCGAGTACGTGGTCGCCGTGAACAACGCGGGCGAGGCGAAGTCCGCCACCTTCGCGACCGGTTCGGCCGGCATGACGTTCCGCGGGCTGTACGGCACCGACGGCACGCTGAAGAGCGGCTCCGACAAGAAGGTCGACGTCACCGTCCCGGCCGGTTCCTCGGTCGTCTACAAGGCAGCGGGCCGGCTCACGGCGCCCGCCGACAAGCCGGCCGTCACGCTGCAGGCGCCCGCCGCGGGCGCCACCGGCACCGTCGAGATCTCCGCCGACGTCGACGGCGGGCAGCTCGACCGGGTCGTCTTCGCGGCCCAGACCGGCAACGGCACGTGGCGGACGCTCGGTTCCGCCGACCACGCCCCGTACCGGGTGACCCAGGTCGTCGGCGAGGACGTACCGGCCGGAACCGCCCTGCGCTACAAGGCCGTTGTCGTCGACTCGGCGGGGCGTACGGCGAGTGCGACGGCTGCCTCCACCACCGGCACCCCGCCCGCCGAGGAGGTGCCGACCGCCTCCTCGCGCGACTACGCGATCGTCCACTACAAGCGCGAGGACGGGGACTACACCGACTGGCGGCTGTACGCCTGGGGCGACCTCGCCGACGGCGAGGAGACCACCTGGCCCGAGGGACACGACTTCGTCGGCCGGGACGCCTACGGTGCCTTCGCCCACGTGAAGCTCAAGCCGGGCGCCTCGGCCGTGAACTTCCTCGTCATCGACAAGGACGGCACCAAGGACGTCTCCGCCGACCGCACGATCGACGTCACCAGGACGGGCGAGGTCTGGGTCGAGCAGGGCAAGGAGGCCGTACGGACCGAGAAGCCGGCCGCCGACTACCCGGCGCCCGACACGACCAAGGCCGTCCTGCACTACCACCGTGCCGACGGGAACTACGACGGCTGGGGTCTGCACACCTGGACCGGCGCCGCGAACCCCACGGACTGGTCGAAGCCCCTGGAGCCGGTACGGACCGACCCGTACGGCGCCGTCTACGAGGTGCCGCTCGCCGAAGGGGCCACCAGCCTCAGCTACATCCTCCACAAGGGCGACGAGAAGGACCTCCCCACCGACCAGTCGCTCGACCTCACGGCGAACGGCCACGAGGTGTGGCTCCTCGGCGGCCAGGAGAAGTACCTCCTTCCGCAGCCCGCGGGCAGCGCGGCGGCGCTCGACCTGACCACCTCCAAGGCGGTCTGGATCGACCGGAACACGCTCGCGTGGAACGGCGACGAGACGGCCGCGTCGACCCAGTTGCTGTACTCGCGCAAGGGGACCATCAAGGCCGAGAACTCCACGCTCACCAGCGACGACGAGCGGTGGCTCCGGCTCGGGAAGAGCACGCTCACCGACGCGCAGAAGGCCGCCTTCCCGCATCTGAAGGACTACACGGCCTGGTCCGTCGACCCGCGCGACCGGGACAGGGTGCGGGAGGCCCTGCGCGGCCAGCTGGTCGCCTCCCAGCGAGCCGCCAACGGCGCCGTGCTTGCGGCGACGGGCGTGCAGATCGCCGGCGTGCTCGACGACGTGTACGGCACGACCGCCACGAAGGCGGACCTGGGCCCGACGTTCCACGACAACGGCCGTCCCACGCTGGCCGTCTGGGCGCCGACCGCCCAGGAGGTCTCCCTGGAGATCGGAGGCAGCGGAGGCAGCGGAGGCAGCGGAGGCGCCACCGCGGGCATGAAGCGGGACTCCGCCACCGGGGTCTGGTCCGTCACCGGGCCCAGGTCCTGGAAGGGCAAGCCCTATCGGTACGTGGTGAAGGTGTGGGCACCCAGCGTCCGCGAGGTCGTCACCAACAGGGTCACCGACCCGTACTCGGTCGCCCTCACCGCCGACTCCGAGCGCAGCCTCGTCGTCGACCTGGACGACAGGTCCCTCGCCCCGGGCGGCTGGTCCGGCCTGAAGAAGCCCGAGGCGGTGCCGTTGAAGAACGCGCAGATCCAGGAACTGCACATCCGTGACTTCTCCGTCGGCGACAAAACCGTCCCGGCGAAGGAGAAGGGCACCTACCGCGCCTTCACCGACAAGGACAGCGCCGGCTCCCGCCACCTCAAGAAGCTCGCCGCGGCCGGGACTTCGTACGTTCATCTGCTGCCCGCCTTCGACATCGCCACGATTCCGGAGAGGAAGGCGGACCAGTCGGCCCCCGACTGCGACCTCGCCTCCTTCGCCGCCGACTCCGACAAGCAGCAGGAGTGCGTGGGGAAGAGCGCCGCGAAGGACGCGTACAACTGGGGCTACGACCCGTACCACTACACGGTGCCCGAGGGCTCGTACGCCACCGACCCCGACGGGACGGGCCGTACGGTCGAGTTCCGCGAGATGGTCAAGTCGCTCAACGAGGACGGCCTGCGGGTCGTCATGGACGTCGTCTACAACCACACCCCCGCCAGTGGTCAGGCCGACACGAGCGTGCTCGACAAGGTGGTCCCCGGCTACTACCAGCGGCTCCTCGCCGACGGTGCTGTCGCCACCTCCACCTGCTGCGCGAACACGGCGACGGAGAACGCCATGATGGGCAAACTGGTGGTCGACTCGATCGTCACCTGGGCCCGGGAGTACAAGGTCGACGGGTTCCGCTTCGACCTGATGGGCCACCACCCGAAGGCCAACATCCTGGCGGTCAGGAAGGCCCTCGACGCGCTCACCCCCGCGAAGGACGGCGTCGACGGCAAGTCGATCGTCCTCTACGGCGAGGGCTGGAACTTCGGCGAGGTCGCGGACGACGCGCGGTTCGTCCAGGCCACCCAGAAGAACATGGCCGGGACCGGCATCGCCACCTTCTCCGACCGGGCCCGGGACGCCGTGCGCGGCGGCGGCCCGTTCGACGAGGACCCGGGCGTCCAGGGCTTCGCGTCCGGCCTCTACACCGACCCCAACTCCTCCGACGGCAACGGGACATCGGCCGAGCAGAAGGCCCGACTCCTGCACTACCAGGACCTGATCAAGGTGGGCCTGTCCGGCAACCTCGCCGGGTACGCCTTCACCGATACCGCGGGCAAGCAGGTCAAGGGCTCCGAGGTCGACTACAACGGGGCGCCCGCCGGATACGCGGACGCGCCCGGCGACGCCCTCGCGTACGTGGACGCGCACGACAACGAGTCGCTGTTCGACGCGCTCACGTTCAAGCTGCCGGGGGACACCTCGGCGGCCGACCGGTCACGGATGCAGGTCCTCGCAATGGCCACGGCCGCCCTGTCGCAGGGCCCGGCGCTCTCCCAGGCGGGCACCGACCTGCTGCGCTCCAAGTCCCTGGACCGCAACTCGTACGACAGCGGCGACTGGTTCAACGCCATCCACTGGGACTGCCGGGACGGCAACGGCTTCGGACGCGGGCTGCCACCGGCCACCGACAACGAGACCAAGTGGCCTTTCGGCAAACCCCTGTTGACGTCCGTCGAGGTGGGCTGTGCTCAGATCGAGGGCACGTCCGCCGCGTACCGGGATCTGCTGCGCATCCGTACGAGTGAAAGTGTCTTCGGGCTCGGCACCGCCGGACAGGTGCAGTCGAAGCTGTCCTTCCCGCTGTCCGGCAAGGACGAGACGCCCGGCGTGATCACGATGGAACTCGGCGGCCTCGTCGTCGTCTTCAACGCGACCCCCGGGGTACAGGAGCAGAAGGTGCCGGAGCTGCGGGGCACGGGGTACGAACTGCACCCCGTACAGGCCGCGGGCGAGGACGCCACCGTCAAGTCCGCGTCGTACGAGCCGGACTCGGGCACGTTCGCCGTACCCGGGCGGACCGTGGCGGTGTTCTCCCGCACCTCTTGACAGAGCATTACCGTGGTGGGGCGGCCCCGGGACCCCAGGCCGCCCCACCGGCGTGTCCAAGGGCTGGCAGATGGACGTCAACGGCAAGCGAACAGGTGTGACCGTGCTGCTCGTGGACGGAACGCCGGCGGGCCGGTACGCCATGGGCGCCCTGTTGCGCCGCGCCGGTCACCGGGTCGTCCCGGTCGCCACCGGCCACGAGGCACTCGCCGAGCTCGACGCACGGCAGCACGGGAGAACCCTGCCCGACGTGGCCCTCGTCGACGTGGACCTGCCGGACGTGAGCGGCTTCGAACTGTGCCGCACCCTCAAGGCCCGGCCGTACACGGCCGGCCTCCCCGTCGTGCACTACTCGGCCGCCGCCGTGGGCTCGTACGACCGCCGCCGGGGGCTCGAAGCGGGCGGGGAGGCATATCTGACGGTTCTGGCCGAGCCCGAGGAGATCGACGCGGTGGTCAGGGCCGCGGTGCGGGCCGCCCGGCTGCGGGCCGACGACCAGGCGATGGCCCGACGGCTGACCCTGCTGTCCGAGACGATCGTCACCATCCAGAAGGCGCGCTCCCTGCAAGAACTGGCCGACGCCGCCGCCAACGGCACCGCGCGGCTCACCGGCGGGCCCGCCGCCGTCTTCTTCCTCGGCCCGGACGGCGAGCTGTACCGCGGTACCTCCCGGGACCGCACCTCGCTCGCCCCGCCCGACGAGGGCGCGCACCGGACCGTCGCCGGACTGCTCCGGCGGCTCACCCGCGGGCAGGCCGGGGTGCAGATCACCACGGTGCCCTCGCCGCTGTGGCCCGCCGGGTTCTTCCGGCCCGGCGTGCAGCACGACGCCCGGCTGGCGCTGATCCTCACCCAGGACGGCAAGGCCTCGGTGTGCCTGGCCACGCCCACCCGCGAGGCGCGCGGGCCGAACCCGGAGGAGGAGACCCTGGTGGCCCGGCTCGCCCAGGCCACCGCCCTCGCCGCCGAGCCGCTGCTCATGTACCAGGTCGAACGGCACGTCGCCCTCACCCTCCAGCACAGCTTCCTGCCCAGGCCGCACCGGCTGCCCGAACTGCCCGGCATCGACGTGGTCGTCCGCTACGTGCCCGCCTCCCAGCAGACCGAGATCGGCGGCGACTTCTACGCCGCGCTGCCCACCGACGACGGCGGGCTCGTCGCGGTGGGCGACGTCGTCGGGCACTCGCTGGACGCGGCCACCCTGATGGTCGAGATCCGGCACGCGCTGCGCGCCTACTGCGTCGACGAGAGCGACCCGGTTGTGCTCGTCGGGCGCCTCGACCGGATGCTCCGGCACTACCACCCCGCGATCACCGCCACGGTCTGCCTGGCCCTGATCGACCCCGGCACCGGACGGACGCGCATCGCGAACGCGGGCCACATTCCGCCGCTGGTCATCCGGGACACCGGCACCGCCGAATACGCCAAGGCGGTCGGGCCGCTGCTCGGTGTGGGGCTGCCCCACCCGACGCCGACCGAGCTGTTCCTCGAAGCCGGCGACCGGCTCCTCATGGTCACCGACGGCCTGATCGAGACGCGGGGCACGGACCTCGCGGCCTCGATGGAACACCTGCGGGTGGCAGCCGCGGGGGCTCAGCCGGGCCTGGACGACCTGTGCGACACGCTCCTGGACTGCTTCGGCCACGACCGGGAGGACGACATCGCGCTCCTCGCGCTGAGACTGTCGTCCGGTTGAAGTCAGGTCGAAGTTAGGGTGAGCGTCGTTGTCCTGGAAGAGGAGCGCCCATGCCGCAGATCACCGTCGACTACTCCACGTCGCTCACCGACGCCTTCGACCGGCAGGGGTTCGCCGTCGCGCTGCACACCATGGTGGTGGAGACGGCTGCCGCGAAGATCGAGGCGTGCAAGTCCCGGTTCACGGCCGTCGACGATGTCGTCGTGGGGGCGGAGAGGGCGGGGCACGCGCTGGTGCATGTGGCGGTGGCGCTGCTGCCGGGGCGCTCCGCCGAGGTGAAGTCGGCGTTGACGTCGCGGACGCTTGAGCTCGTACGAGCGCATGTGAAGCCCGTGGACGGCGTGACGCTGCACGCCTCCGCGGAGGTGCGGGACCTTGAGGCGTCGTACCAGAAGTTCGAGGACTGAGGTCCGCGTCGCACGCACTGTACATACCGCACGCACTGTACGTACCGCACGGCCGGGGCCGGACCGGGTCGCCCGATGGTGGCGTCCGGCCCGGCCCCGGTGCGTCCGGCCCCGGTGTGTCAGGAGGAGAAGGGAACGGCGTCGGCCGCCTTGGCGTGCCAGTTGGTGGCGATGGGCTGGTCGACCGTGGCGGTCTCGGGCAGGCGGAGCGTGACCGAGTTGAGCTCGTCGCCGGCGACCGAGAGGTGGAGCTGGTCGAACTCGATGCCGCCGTTGTCGACGGTGGACTTCGGGTTGATGCCAGCGTAGGCGGCGGTGGAGCCGGAGAGGACGACGTCGTCGCTGACGCTCTGCTCGGCGGGCGAGACCGCGGTGTCGGGGCTGGAGCCGAAGGAGGCGGAGGGGAACACGCCCTTCAGGTGGCAGGTGACGCCGGACTTGGCCTTGGCGGTGATGAGGTAGTAACCGCCCGCCTGGGTCTTGGTCTTGACGGTGAACTTCAGGTCGCCGGTCGCGCAGGCCTTGGTGGTGGAGCGTGCGCTGTCCGCGGTGGCCGTGACGGTGGCGGTACCGCCGATGGCGAGTGCGGCGACGGCGGCCAGGGCCAGACGGGCGGAGCGGGTGGCGAAGAGTGAACGCATGGTGGTCTCCCGTGGTGTGACGTGGTGGTTCGTCCAGCGGGCTGCTGGGATGACCACAGCTTGGGCCGCGATCCGTCCCACCGGCCACAAATGGCGATCAAGATGGGACGCTGGAACGCTGGAACGGGCCCTGACCAGCAAAGACCCCGACGTCGTGGGACGCCGAACGGAACGGCGACCTCAAGTCGCCAGGGCGATCAGGCGCTCTGCCAGGTCCGAGAAGGGGCCTTGGGACGGTTCTTCCGCCAGTGCACGGCGCAGGAGAGTCGCCGTCTCGGGGTCGTACGCGGCGCTCACCGCGGCCAGGGCCGCGAAGTCGTGGACCAGTTGGACCTCCAGCTCGCCGCGCGGAATGCGGCGGCCGTCCAGCCAGATCAGGGCGGTCGCCTCGGCCAGGGAGATCCACGAGCGGACGACCAGTTCGAGACGGGCGGGCGGCCGGTCGACCCGCAGATGGGCCACGATCTGGAGGTACGCGGCCTGCCGCACACCGTCGACAAGGGCGTTCGTCCGGGTGGAACCCACCGCCGGGCCACCGCGCATCAACGCCGAGAAGCCGGGCCCGTGTTCGTCGACGAAGTCGAAGTAGCGCCGCATCACCCGCAGCAGCCGTGCGCCCAGCGGGCCTTCCTGCGGCTCGATGAAACGTTCCGCCAAGTCGTCCGAGGCGCGCTGCAAGGCGGCCTCGTACAGGCTGAGTTTGCCGGGGAAGTAGTGGTACACCAGCGGTCGCGAGATGCCTGCGGCGGAGGCTATCTCGTCGATGGACACGTCGTCCGGTGAGCGCCGGCCGAACAGGTCGAGGGCGACGCCGATCAGCTGCTGCCGTCGCTCCTCGACGCCCATCCTTCGGCGCACCCCGGTAGTCATGCGAACACCCTACCGATCGGATTCGGCCTCGAACGGACTCATTCGGCCTCAGTGGAGCGCGGTGATCTCCCGCCCGTTGTCCAGGGTCCCCCGCAGGGTCGCCCGGGCGCCCTGCTCGGTCCGTACGGCGAGGAGGGCGCCCCGGGCGGACCCGCTGATGCCGCCCGTCGCGCGGACCGACGCCATGTCCTTGCTGCCGGCGGCGAGGAGGTACCAGTCACCCTTGGGCGACTTCCACAGCACACCCGCCAGGAGATGGGGGTCCTTCGAGCCGCAGGCGGCCACGTTCTCCGCCTTCGCCGTGACCGCGCCGTACCGCTGCCCCGACGCGTGGAACTGGGCAAGCACCCGCTGGCCCCCGCCGCGCCAGGTGTCCGCGCGGGTGCACAGCCAGCTCGCGGTGCCGCTCGCGTCGGGGAGCGACTGGCGGGCGTACTCCCAGGAGTTCACCGAGCGCACCCCCTGGCCGCGTACGGTGGCGAGGGAGCAGGCGAGCGGGGACCAGGCCGCCGCCGAGGCGTCGCGCGCCTGCCCGGGACGGCCCGAGGTCAGCCGGGCGGGCGTCAGCTCCCCGAGGTCGGTCAGCAGGCGGGTACCCGTCCGGTCCGTCAGCTCCAGCACGTTCCAGGAACGGCAGGGGCCGGTCCGCTGGGCCGGGCTCGCGAACGGCTCGGTCAGCCCGTCCGCCGGGCGCGCGGGCCGGGTCGTACCGGCTGCGGGCTTCAGCAGGTCGCGCACGGTGGCGGTACGCACCCAGGGTGCCGTCAGATAGCGGACGTTGCCGTCGGTGCGGCCCAGGACCACCGCGCCCGCGTCGGCCTCCGTGGCGCTGTCGACCCGCGCGAAGTCGAGGGCGGCGCCCTGGGTGCCGTCCTTCGGTTCGGCGTAGCGCACGATGCGCAGCCCGTCGTGGAGGAGTACGACGCGGCTCTGGTCGACCTCGCCCGCGTACAGCAGTTGGGGCGGTCCCGGCGGGGCGCCCGAGGGGGTGCCCGGGGTCGCCGAGACCTGTACGGACTCGCCGGGCCGGGCCCATACCGCGAGGGCGCGGCGCAGCAGGGCCTTGTCGCCGGTGAGCGTGCCGCGCGCCGGCCACACGGAGAAGTCGGTGCGCGCGGACGACTTCCACGCCGCCGCCGGGACCAGCGTCAGCCTGCCGGGATCCAGCGCGGCCTGGGCTGCGGGGTTGCGCGCGTACGGGGGCGCGGCGGCGCCGTCGGGGCCCCAGCCGTCACCGCCGGGCATGCCGAGGAGCGCCCCGCACACGGCCACCGCGGCGGCCGCGGCGAGCGCCGCCCTCGTGTGCTGGCGGCGGCGCATCAGATCGGTGGGCCGGGCGTGCAGGGAGCACGGGTCGAACTCGGGGGAGGTCAGCAGCCCGTACCTCCCATCCGCCCGGTCCGCCCCGGCTGCCCGGTCTGCCCCGGCTGCGTCGAACGTCCCTTCCGCTCCGGCCGTCCCTTCCGCTCCGGCCATCGTGTCCGCCTCGGCGAGGGCGGCGGCCGGGTCCTCCTCGCCGGCCGCGGTCAGCACCTTGCGTACGTCCGCGTCGGCCAGCCGCTCAAGGCCGCGCAGGACGTAGGCGGCGCGGGCGGGGGCGGACAGGGCCGAGAGGCGCTGGTCCAGGGCGAGTTCGTCGGCGCCGCCCGAGCGCGGGAAGAGCCGCAGGCCCCACACCCGGGGGAGCAGCGGTGGTAGTTGCGCCCGTTTGGGCCAGGCCCGGAAGGTCAGCGGCCGGCCTGCCTCCAGGGCCGACCGCAGGACGCGCAGACGCACGTACGCGTATCCGGGATCACCGTCGCGGCCCTTGGCGGCGGTCTTCTGGGCCGGGACGACGGACGCGTCGCCGGCGGCCCGGCCGCGCGGCAGGGTGCGCTGGGTGAGCGCATGGGCGGTGAGCACCCGGCGGTTGCGGCCGAGGCTCGGCGGCAGTACCAGATAGGCGAGCCGGACGAGCCGCGGGTAGTGCTCGACGAGCGCGGCCTCGGCCTGCTCGACGTCGACCACCGGCCCGGAGGCGGCGGCTGAGGCGGGGTGGGGGCGCGGGGCGACATCCTGTGACTGCACGTTCAGCAGAACGAGCGAATCGGTGGTTGGTCACCTGGACTGGTCGGACTCCACGGGCAGTTGTCCCTCCGGCTCCACGAGCAGACGCGCGTAGTTCGCCATGGACCGCTGGTAGCGGGGCAGATGCGGGGCGAGGGCGCCCAGTACGAGCGCGAGCCCCTCGCGCTCGCGGCCCAGGCTCGCCAGGCACAGCGCGAGCGTCGCCCGTACGGCGTCGTCC
Organism: Streptomyces aurantiacus; assembly: GCF_001418335.1. Classification (GTDB taxonomy): domain Bacteria; phylum Actinomycetota; class Actinomycetes; order Streptomycetales; family Streptomycetaceae; genus Streptomyces; species Streptomyces aurantiacus. The sequence goes on from NZ_LIPP01000046.1 coordinate 10,943, forward strand.
AACTCGTCCGATACGCCGACGAGTTCGGGCGTGAGGAGCCGGACGCCCTCCTCCGGCTGCCCGAGGTTGCGCAGCGAGCTGGACAGCTGGATCTTCGCGCGCCGGCCACGGTAGCCGTCGAGGCCGAGCTCCAGGGCCTCCCGGTACAGCGGCACGGCCTGGTCCGAGTGGCCCGTCGAATCCCAGGCGCAGGCCCGCTCGAAGGGACCGGCCGGGCTGTCGGCCGGCAACTCGGCGGCGAGCGCGTCGATCACCGCGCGGAAGTCCGCCGCCTGCGCCTCGTCCGTCGCCGGGTCGGTGTCGAAGCGGGCCCAGGCCGCCGCCACCCGCTCGTCCCAGTCCGCTGCCCGGTCCGCTGCCCTGTCTTCGTCCGTCGTCACGGGCATACCCTCGCACAGGGCGTGTCCACGACCGGAATCGGATGCGATTGAGCGCGGAGCGCGTGGGAGCCGTATCGAAGGCGGGGCCCTCGCGAGGGCTCTCGGCGGCGTGGGCCGGGACCCGACCCTCCCAGAAGCCGGCCCGGACCCGGAGGTACGTACGAATGAGTGTGACGAGGAAGAGGCTCGCGGTCGGTACGGCCGGGGCGGTCATGGCGCTGGTGGCGGTGACCGGCTGTGGCTCCGACGGCGGCGAGAAGGTTCCCGAGACCGCGTCCGGCAGCCTGGAGCACATCGCGAGCGAGGCCGGCTGCAAGCCCAACATGCAGACCGACGCGGACACGATCCGGCAGGCCCTCTGCAAGACCTCCGGCGGCAAGTACGTCCTCGCGACGTTCGCCACCGACCGCGGTCAGCGTGAGTGGCTGAACGGGGCGAAGGACTACGGCGGCTACTACCTCGTCGGCCGCAAGTGGGTCGCCGTCGGCGAGGAGAAGACGGTCACCTCGCTCCGCGGCCGGCTCGGCGGGACCATGGAGGAGGGCTCCGAGCACATGAATCCCGGTGGCAGTCACAACAGCGGCGGTCACAGCGGCTGACCACGCGGCCCGGAACGTAACTGAACGGAACGTAACTGAACGGGGCGGGACGGAACGGGGCGGGACGAGAGAAAGCCGGCGGTGGGAATTCCCACCGCCGGCTCTCTCGTGCCTATCGCCTACCGTGCTGCATTCTGTGCTGCCAGTTGTGCTACTTGCAGTCCTGGCCGCTGTTGATGCAGTCGACGACCTCGTTCATCGTGTTCTCGTCGAAGAAGTTGATGAAGTCGTTGTGGTCGGTGATCGGCTTGTGCAGCTGGTCCGGGAAGGAGTCCACCGCGAACGGATTCTGGACCTGTCCGTCCTGGATCTGCGGCGCCTCTACGTCGTAGACCAGACGGACCTGGAGCTGGGGGATGGCCTGGAAACCGTTGGCGCAGGTGCCGTCCGCCTGGACGAAGGCCACGTGCGTGCGGTGGTTGGCGCTGTCGATGTTCTGACCGTCCCAGCAGCTCTGGAAGTTGGACGACCGCACCACGGAGCTGCCCTCGGGGCAGATCGGGTACTTGTCCGTCAGCTGCCGGTCCTCGAACCCGGTGCAGCTCCAGTTCGTGTTGGCGTTGTTGAGGCCGTTCACGAAGGCCTTGGCATCACCGGTGATGATGCGCAGGGCCGTCGGCATCGCGACGACGTCGCTCGTCTTGTTGCCGACGAACTTCAGCTGAGCCTCGCTGACCTGGGCGATCGTGCCGACGTTGCCGTCCTGACCGCCACCGGGGGCGCCTGCGTCGATGTCGTCCTGACCGTCCTGCACACGCAGCACCGGCCAGAAGTACGACGACTTGTCACCCTGGTTCTGGCAGGTGGTGTCCGCCGCCGCCAGGTCCTCGTCGCTCGCGAAGGCGTCGTTGGACTGGTTGCCCACGTAGTCGTGCTGGTGCTGCGCACCGTTGCTGACACCGGGAGCGACGATCACGTTGTCCGAGTTGCGGAGCTCGTTCTCGTTGGTGCCGCAGACCGTGGTGAACGTGCCGGTCGAACCGGAGTCCCCGTTAGCCGGGAGCCCGTTCGCGCCCACACCCTTCGGTCCGCCGGTCGGCTGGACCTGGGTGATGTCCTGGAAGTCGGCTGCCACGGGCCCGTTGTCGGCCTGCCCGCCGTTGCCGCCGTCCTGGCCGCCGTTGTCGCCGCCCTGGCCACCGTTCTGGTTCTGGCCTCCGTTGCCGGCTTGGCCACCGTTCTGGCCCTGGCCGCCACCGGCGGGCTGGTCGGCGGGAACGCCCTGGCAGCCCGCGAGCTTGCCGCGTCCTCTCGGACCCTTGCCGCCCGCGCGGTTGATGTTGTTGCTGATCCGGTCGATCGTGGCCACACGCTTGGACTTCAGTGGGCTGAGGATGGCGTTGTTGACGTAGCCGGGGTCCCCCGCCTGAGCCTGGCGTGTGTCCGCAAGACGCTTATAGGCCTCCGTGACCTGCTGGTCGAGCTTGGCCAGCTCCTTGTCGACACCGGCGCGTGCGCGCCTCGGTACGTTGGTCAGCTTCTGGCCGACGTCCGGGCACTTGATCGTGGCCACCGAGGCGGCGGTTGTCTGCGCGTTCCGCGTCGAGTTCTTGCTCTCGCCCGCAGAAGCGTAGATGTTGGCCGCAAGCAGACCGCCGCCACCCAGCGCGAGAGCCGCCGATGCGGCTATCGCCCGGTTGGCGAGCGTGGAGCGGCGTTTTCTGTTCGTGCGTCCCATGGAACTCCTCTGGCTTCCTTGCGGGGGCATCGAGGGCGCCCGACAGGAGGTGAAGCGGCAGCGTTCAATACGGAGGAGGTTCCCGGGGTGTTCAGAGGCCTCAGAAATTGATGAGATTCTGTGGCGCAATCCCGACGCAATCGCCACGCAAGGGGCTTAGGGCCCTTCTGATGGATCTCCGCGGCGTCGCGACGCCCGGCACGCCCTCTCGCCGCACCGGGCACAGNNCTCCTTCCCCACGGAGATCCACCAGAAGGGCCCTAGAAGCCCCTGCGCCGACGGCAGTTGAGGCCGCGTCGTTGAATCTCATTCAGCGGAGATGGAACTCCGGGCCGGCTTACGAGCCGACTTCCGGGCCAGGCTCCGAACGGTAGTCGTCGATCACCGCCGGCCCTTGTTACCGCTCTCTTTCCGTTCTCTTTCCGTTCTTTATGGATATTTCAGCGGCCCTGGTCCAAATAGGCGAGAACGGCCAGGACGCGACGGTTGTCGTCGTCCGAGACATCCAGGCTCAGCTTCGCGAAGATGTTGGAGGTGTGCTTGGCGATCGCACGCTCCGTGACCACGAGTTGGCTTGCGATCGCCGCGTTCGACCTGCCCTGCGCCATCAGCTCCAAAACCTCCAGCTCGCGCGGGGTCAGCCGGCCCAGCGGCCGGTCGTCGGCCCGGCGCCGCGTCAACAACTGCTGGATGACCTGCGGATCCATCGCCGTACCGCCCGCCGCCACCCGACGTACCGCGTCGATGAACTGCTCGGCGTCGAACACCCGGTCCTTGAGCAGATAGCCGACCCCGCCGACGCCGTCGGCGAGCAGCTCACGCGCGTACAACTGCTCGACGTGCTGCGACAGGACGAGCACCGGCAGCCCGGGTCTGGCCCGGCGGGCGGCCAGCGCGCACTGCAGCCCCTCGTCGGTGTGCGAGGGCGGCAGGCGTACGTCGACCACGGCGATGTCCGGTGCCAGGTCCGCGAGGGCCCGTGTCAGTTCGGGGCCGGTCTCGACGGCGGCGGCGATCTCGAAGTCGAACGCCTCCAGCATCCGGACCAGGCCGTCGCGCAGCAGGAACAGGTCTTCGGCTAGGACAACTCGCAAGGGATCTCCATGGTCACCATGGTGGGGCCGCCCGCGGGGCTGCTGACGGCCAGGACGCCGTCGAATGTACCGAGTCGCCGTTCGACTCCGGAGAGTCCCGAACCCGCGCCGATCGTGGCGCCGCCCCTGCCGTCGTCCGTGACGGAGATCCGCAGCATCCCGCCGTGCGCCGGGGTGTGGTGCACGTCGATCCAGATCCGCTCGGCGCCCGCGTGCTTGACCGCGTTGGTGAGGACCTCGCCGACGGCGAAGTACGCCGCGGACTCCACCGGCGCCCCGAGCCGGCCGGGCAGGTCGACGTCGACCTCCGTACCGATCGGCATCCGCAGCGCCAACGCCCGTACGGCGTCGCCGAGTCCGCGCTCCGCGAGCACCGGAGGATGGATGCCCCGTACGAGGTCGCGGAGTTCGGTGAGCGCCTCGGCGGAGGATCTGCGGGCCTGTGCGAGCAGTTGCCTGGCCTTCGCCGGGTCCTTCTCGATCAGGGCGTCGATCGTGCCGAGATCCATGCCCATCGCGACCAGCCGTGCCTGGGCCCCGTCGTGCAGATCCCGCTCGATCCGGCGCAGTTCGGCCGCGGAGGAGTCGACGGCGTCCTGCCGTGTCTCGGTCAGTACGCGGACCCGCTCGGCGAGTTCGCCCTGTCCGGACGCCAGCACGGACCGGGTCAGCAGGAAGTGGACGCGCAGGAGGAACGGCGCCGTGTAGACGCCGACGACGAGGAGTGCGGCGCCCAGGGCCGCCGCGGCGAGGGCGCTGAGCTGCCCGCCGACCGGCACGAACCCGTACCACCAGCCCACGTACGTGCCGTCGGTGAAGACCCGCCACAACCCGGCGGCCAGGGCGAACCCCTCGAAGGGGTAGAGGAGCAGCGCGGCGGGCAGCAGCGCGGTGACGAAGCCCGCGGTCATGTCGACGGGCAGCCACATCAGATCCCGCCGGACCGCCGGGTCGCCGAGCAGATGGAAGCACCGCGCCCACGGATTGGCGTTCGCCGGGACCGGCCGGTACGCGGGCGGGATCCGCACCCCGGTCCACCGGGCCGCCACCAGGCGCCGCCGGTTCGCGAAGCCGCGCACGGCGGCCAGGACCCAGGGCGTCGTGACGATGCCGACGCCCACGGGCACGAGGACGATCGACACGACGGTCAGCACGAAGAGGACGATCGAGCCGGCCAGTGCGACGACGGCCAGCGCCAGGGCCCGCGCTCCGACGAGCGCGACGGCCCGCGTCCTGCGGCCTCCCGTGGTGTCCGCGTCGGTGTCCCCGCTGTCCCCGTTGGTGTCCATGGCCCCCAGTCTCGCCCACCGCGCCGCCGTGGTCAGGGGGCTGAGCCACCCGAAAGGGGGTGGTGCCGGCACCACCCCCTTCCGGGTGGCTCAGCCGCCCAGGATCTCCTTCTCCACGGCGGGATCGAGCCGGACCGCGGGGCGGTCGGGGCGCTGGGGAGGGCCCCCGCCGATGTCCTGGAGCCAGCTCCAGGTGTCGGCCACCGTTTCGGCGACGGGACGGCAGCGGAGCCCGCCGCGGACCGCCTTCGACACATCGACCCGGTGCAGCATGTCGTGGAGCTCCGAGCCCGGCGGCACCCACACGGGCAGCTCCGTCCAGGGCTCGACACCGGCCGCCAGGATCGCCTCGGGCTCGGTCCACCGGAGCTCGGTCCGGTCGCCGGTGACCCGCGCGCACGCGTCGAGCAGCGTGCCCATGGTCGCGTGCCCCGACGGACTGATGAGGTTGTACGCCCCGCTCGCCCCGCCCTTCACCGGCCCGTTCCCCGTCGCCGCACCCTCCGCCGCCCCGAGGATCCACTCGGCGAGGTCGCGTACGTCGATGTACTGGAGCGGGAGTTCACGGGGGCCCGGCGCGAGCACGGGGCCGCCGCGGGCCGTACGGGCGAGCCACCACGGCAGGCGGCCGACGTTCTCGTACGGGCCGAGGATCAGCCCGGCCCGTACCAGGAGCGCCCGCTCCTGGCCGAACGCGTCGAGCACGGCCAGTTCGCCGCCGCGCTTGTCGCGCGCGTAGTCGGTCTGCCCGGCGTCCGGGGAGGCGTCCGCGACCACGGGGCTTTCCTCGTCGTAACCGGCCGGCTGCGGCCACGCGTACACGGAACAGCTCGACACGTACACGTACCGCCCCACGCGGTCCTGCAACAGTCGCGCGGTGTCCCGTACCGCCCGTGGCTCCTTCGACCAGGTGTCGACCACCAGGTCCCATGCGCCGTCGGCGAGGGCCGCGAGCCCGTCGGGCGCGGTGCGGTCGCCGTGCAGGGAGCGCACGCCCGCGGGCGGGTCGTGCAGGCCGCGGTGGAAGACGGTCACGTCCCAGCCGCGCCGGAGCGCCGCCTCGGAGACCGCGCGTCCGACGAACTCCGTACCACCCAGCATCAGAAGTCTCATGGACGAGACTCTGCCCCGGCCGGCCGTGCGGCGGAACGGGTTTCTGCCCACAGGCAAACCGTTCCGCCGCCGGGTCGCTCACCGTCGTACGGGCGGGCGGTTCAACTGCCGGTGGGCGGCGTGTACTTGTAGCCGACGCGCCGCACCGTCCGGATGGTGTCCCGGTGCTCGGCGCCGAGCTTGCGGCGCAGCCGGGCGATGTGCACGTCCACGGTCCGGCCGTCGCCGACGTGTCCGTAGCCCCACACCGTGGTGACCAGCTGGTCGCGGGTGTGCACCCGGTGCGGATGCGCCACCAGGTGCGCGAGCAGCTCGAACTCCAGGTACGTGAGGTCGAGCGGCCGCCCGTCGACCTCGGCGGTGCGCCGGGTGGTGTCGACGCGTACGGGGAAGCCGGCGCCGGACTCGGCGGGCTCGGCCACCTCTGTCTCCGCCGCCCCGGCCCCCGGTGCGGCGACCGACAGGAGGGACGGCTGGTCGGCCGGTACGAGGACCAGGTACCCGATCATCGGCGGCCGGCCCGGCAGCGTGGGCAGGGTGTGCGGGGGAGCGGGCAGCCAGGTGGCGCCCGGCGGCAGGAGATCGGTGACGTCCACCACCTCGTCCCGGTCCACGGCACGCAGCCGATGGCGTGCGGGGCCGGTGGACGGGACCGAGGAGGAGGCGGAGGCGGTGGCCACGGAGGAGAAGGAGCGGGTGTTCGCCATGAGAGGTCAGCTCGTTTCGCGCGAGAGGTCGTCGGAGACGTACGTCGTGCGCGCTGGCCGGAGGCCGGGATACGGCTTTAGAGGGCCCGCGCGTTCGTCGTGCGACAACACACCCGGTCGAAGTCGTGGTGCTGACGGGAAGGCCAGAAGGGCTCAAGGTCGTGACGACCCGTAGCGATGCACTCCTGGAAGCTGGCCATGCCCCCATTGAAGCAGACACAACACACCAACAGCAGCCTCCTCTCACGCTCCGGACACCTGGGCGCCCCGAAGGTGGCGCTCTTCAGGGGCGCGGGGAACTGCGCGACCAGCCCCCATGGGAGAACGCGAAGGGCGCCCACCAATCCGGTGGGCGCCCTTCGAAAAGCCGGCCGAGTCAGACCTGCCCAGCCTTCTCCAACGCGGAGCAACACGTGTCGACGATCAGCCGCGTCACCAGATACGGGTCGACGTTCGCGTTCGGACGGCGGTCCTCGATGTAACCCTTGCCGTCCTTCTCGACCTGCCACGGGATACGGACCGAGGCGCCACGGTTGGAGACACCGTACGAGTACTCGTTCCACGGGGCCGTCTCGTGCAGGCCCGTCAGGCGGTCGTCGATGCCGGCGCCGTAGTTCTTGACGTGGTCGAGCGGCTTCGAGCCCTCGCCCAGCGACTCGCACGCGGTGATGATCGCGTCGTAGCCCTCGCGCATCGCCTTCGTGGAGAAGTTGGTGTGCGCGCCGGCGCCGTTCCAGTCGCCCTTCACCGGCTTCGGGTCGAGCGTCGCGGTGACGTCGAAGTCCTCGGCGGTGCGGTAGAGCAGCCAGCGGGCCACCCACAGGTGGTCGGAGACCTCCAGCGGGGAGACCGGGCCGACCTGGAACTCCCACTGTCCTGGCATGACCTCGGCGTTGATGCCGGAGATGGCGAGGCCGGCCTTGAGGCAGTTGTCCAGGTGGGCCTCGACGATGTCACGGCCGAAGATCTCGTCGGCGCCGACGCCGCAGTAGTAGCCGCCCTGCGCGGCCGGGAAACCGCCCTCGGGGAAGCCGAGCGGACGGGCGCCCTTGAAGAAGGTGTACTCCTGCTCGATGCCGAAGATCGGCTCCTGAGCGGCGAACTTCTCCTCGACCTCGCTGAGCGCGGCGCGGGTGTTGGACTCGTGCGGCGTCATGTCGATGTTGAGGACCTCGCACATGACGAGGACGTCGTCACCGCCGCGGATCGGGTCCGGGAAGGTCGCGACCGGCTTGAGCACGCGGTCCGAGGCGTGGCCCTCGGCCTGGTTCGTGGAGGACCCGTCGAAGCCCCAGATCGGCAGCTCCGCACCCTTGGCGTCGTCGCCCAGTATCTTCGTCTTCGAACGGAGCTTGGCCGTCGGCTCGGTGCCGTCGATCCAGATGTACTCAGCCTTGAAGGTCACGGGCCACATCCTTCGGGGTGGGTCTCTAACCGCGGTGCGGGTGCTGCGGCGCTGCGGCACGGAGCGCCGCGGAGGATGCCCGAAGCCTGTCAACAGGCGATTTCCCGATCATTGCTCGGATGTGAACCCCGTGTTACCTGGTGCCTCTGTGGTGGGGTTCACCTGCGGAGAGGGTGCCCGACAGCACACCGGCGACGGAACAACGCCCTCCGGAAGTTCTCCCTCGGTTCCCGGACCCTCGTATGCGATGGGTTTGGACGACGTGGTGGTACGGCGACGCGCATCCCTGCGTGTCGGTGTGCGTCGGGTGGCGGCCGGGGCCGCCACCCTGCTGCCGCGCGTGGGGCTCGTCAGCCCACCTTCTCGATGAGGGCCTTGCGGATCAGGAACTTCCCGGGCTCGCGGACCTGCTCGAACGCGGCGTTGTTCAGGAGGGCGCAGCTGCCGGAGACCGAGGTGACCTCCACGGTCGTGGACTTGTTGTTGTCCAGGTTCGTGACCTTGAGCTTCGTACCGGCGGGGAACTGGTTGCTGGACGCGGCAGGGGCGCCCGCCTCACCGGAGAGGGTGACGGTGGAGCCGTTGCAGACCTGCTCGCCGACGGCGGCGTCATCGCCTCCGGCGGCGGGGGCGGACGCGCCCTGCGTCGGCTGCGCGGCGGGCGCCTCCGTACCGGCCCCGGCCCCGGCTCCCGCTTCGGCCCCGGCTTCCGCTCCGGCGCCCACGTTGGCGTCGGACTCGCCGACCGTGCAGCCGGACGCCTCCTGCTGCACCTTGATCTGGTCGATGACCGCCTCACGGTTGGCGATCCGCGCCTCGGACTGGGCGTCCGGTGCGGTGCGCTGCCCCTCGATGAACTTCTCGTTGTTGCCGAGGGCGGTGGCCAGTCCGTCGCACACCACGGAGGACTGCGCGGAGGACTTCACGGTGGGCGCGACCGACGCCGCGTTCGACGTGGCGGCCAGGGCGAAGGCCCCACCGCCGGCCACCGCGGCGGCGCTCACCAGCAGGGCGATCTTCTTCTTCGGGCCGAGGGTTCTTCTGCGCGACATGAACGGCTCCTGATCCCCGGCCGCCCCGGGCGGCGGCCGTTCGCCGTTACGTACGAGATACCGAACGGAGTTGCTCAGCCGCCACGCGAGTCATTCGAGTAACGTGGATCACAGTGGATCACACGGGAGTTGGGGCAGAAGCCCTCTAACGGTCCAGGGCGTCCCGTACCGCATCGTCGGTCCGTGCGACGACGGCGGTGCCGTCCTCCGCGGTGATGATGGGCCGCTGGATGAGGCGGGGATGCTCGGCCAGGGCCTTGACCCACCGCTCCCGCGCACCGGCGTCGCGGGCCCACTCCTTCAGCCCCAGCTCCTTCGCCTCGGCCTCCTGGGTCCGGGTGATGTCCCAGGGCTCAAGACCGAGCCGCTCCAGAACCTCCCGGATCTCGGCCTCGGTGGGCACGTCCTCCAGGTACCGCCGAACCGTGTACGTGGCCCCTTCCGCGTCCAGCAGGCTGATGGCGCTGCGGCACTTGGAACAGGCCGGATTGATCCAGATCTCCATGCCGGACAAGGTATCCCGCGGCGGCTCACCGACGGCTCTGTTCGAATTTGCCGCCGTCTCACCCGCCTCTCGTAAATCTGCTGTGACACGGCGGCAACGACCTTGCTCACCTGGCCTTTTGACGGGCCGCGCGCACTCCCTGAATGTCAGTGGCCATGGGTAAACTGGAAGCAGTGTTCGAGGGTGCCACCGGAGACGCCGGCCGGTGCCCCGACCGCGACAGGAGGATGCCTGTGCCAGCTGCCGCACTCATTCCGCTGCCCACCCAGTCCACAGCCAAGAGGGCGGTCCTGCTCGACCTGCCGTACCGGCCCGTCGAGAAGCGCCCGCTGCCACCGGGGCGCCCCCGCGAGTGGTACGTCTCGCACAACCGCCGCCTCAAGGCGATGCGGCTCGCCATCGCCCTCCTCGACTCCGGCGTCCTCGTGCCCAACCAGGCGCGCAACGAGAAGATCCGCAGCACGGCCGAACTCATCGGCGTACATCCGCCGTCGGACACGACCTGCCACATGGTCCGGGCCCTGATGCGGTACTCCCGCTGAGCCCGGGTCCGTAGCGCCGCGCGTGGCGCCGCCCGTGTTCGCGTAGCGCCGCCCGTGTCATCGGGCGGCGCGTCGGCACGTCGGGCGCGGCCTGTCGGTGGCGTCAGGCGGACGCCAACTCCCGTTCCAGCGGCGTCCGGAAGCGGGGCGTGACCCGGGTCGGCCCCATCCAGGACCGCAGCCGGACGGCCTCCGCCTCGATCGCGTCCCGCGCCTCGGCGCTCCGACTCCCGCTGTCCGTACCCTCCGTACTCTCCACACCCTCCGTGTCCAGCAGCCGCCAGGTGATCTCGCCGTCGGGGCGCTGGGCCCAGCCGCCCACGATCCGGCCGTCCCGCTCCGGTCCGTCCTGTGCATTCTCTCTCGGCTCGAACTCGGGCTCGGAGCATCCCTATTGCTCTCCTCTGCGACGATTTCTTTTGACTTCACGGCGATTTGTGACTGCCTGTAAGCGGACCCGGTCGTTATTCGTTTCCGTCGGACAGGCATCCCACGGCATCCTGAGGGCTACTCTCGACCTCTCCGACGGACCGGCGCACACCGTGGCGCCGCGTCGGGCAGTTGAAGGTCTCACCACCACCACGCACAAGGAGACCCGTCATGGGTACCTTGATCATTTCGGCGATCCTCGCCCTGGTCGTCCTGGGGTTCAACAGCCCCGTCTGGTGGCTCGCCGCAGCCGCCCTGCTCTACCTGTACGCCCGATACGTCCGGGCCGGCCAGGGGTCCGGGCCGCCAGGTCCGCCGTCGACCGGTGGTCCCTCGGGTCGGCCCGTCGGCGGCTCGGGTCAGTCAGGAGGCGGCTCGGGCGGCTCGGCACGTGTCGACAACAACTACCGCGCGTACCGCCAACGCCGTGACCAGATGGCCAAGTGGGAACGCCGCTACCGCCGCGAACGCCCCTGGAACACCCGGAAGTGACCACTTCGGACGAGCACGACCCGCTTCGGACGAGCTGCCTGGTGGCCGGCCGGACAGGATCTAGGACCTGTCCGGTCGATCACGGCGAAGACGCGGGGTGTGGCACGCATATCTGCGGCGTTGTCGTCAGTCGACGACGCTCCGCGTCGCCTCCCTCCTCCGCCTTGCAGCTGCACGCACCACACCCCGCTCACCGGCGTTCACAAGGCACCGCCGCTTACCTTCACCGTGATCGACCGGACAGGTCCTAGCCGAGACCCGGCGCGCCCCAGAGAGGAAACCATCGGCCCAGATCCTGCTCCACCCGCAGGTCGTCCGCGAGCACGGCCCTGACCTGCAACTCCAGCGCGTTGTCGCGCCGCTCGCCGCCCTCGGCCGACGGTGCGAACGGGTAGAAGGTGCCGCGCTTGTGAAGATAGACGAGCCCGAGCCGCCGTTCGCCGCCGTCGTGGAAGCCGACCAGGGAACACAACAGCTGCGGTCCGAAGCCGCTGCTCTCCAGGCTGCTGTTCACCGCGTGCAGATCGGCGACGAGGGCGGGCAGCTCACCGGGCCCCCGCCGGGAC
>NZ_LIPP01000460.1 GCF_001418335.1 Streptomyces aurantiacus
GCTCACGCCCGGCCCCGGGCGACCGCCCCGCCGCCAACGCCCCCGCGTACGCCCCGGGATGCTTGACGTTCCACCACCGCACCCCGCCCACATGGCTGTGTGCGCCGGGCCCGGCGCCCCACCAGTCGGCCCCGCGCCAGTACAGCTCGTTGTGCAGGCACCGGCCGGCCTCGGAGGTGGCCCAGTTGGACACCTCGTACCAGGAGAAGCCCGCTTCCGACAGGCGATCCTCGGCCATCAGGTACCGGTCCGCGTGGACGTCGTCGTCGGTCATCGGCACCTCGCCGCGCCGGATGCGCCGCGCGAGCTGCGTACCCTCCTCGACGATCAGCGCGTACGCAGACACGTGGTCGGGCCCGGCGCCGATCGCCGCGTCGAGCGAGGCCCGCCAGTCGTCGTCGCTCTCTCCGGGCGTGCCGTAGATGAGGTCGAGGTTCACGTGGTCGAAGCCGGCCGCGCGGGCCTCGGCGACGCACGCCTCGGGCCGGCCGGGCGTATGGGTGCGGTCGAGTACCTGGAGCACGTGTTCGCGCGCGCTCTGCATGCCGAAGGAGATCCGGTTGAAACCGCCGGCCCGGAGCGTGGCCAGGTACGCCGGGTCCACCGACTCGGGGTTCGCCTCCGTGCTGATCTCCGCGTCGTCCGCGAGCCCGAACTCGTCCCGGATCGCCCCCAGCATCCGTACGAGATCGTCGGCGGCCAGCAGGGTGGGCGTACCGCCGCCGACGAAGACCGTGCGGACGGGCCGCGGGTCGTCGCCGAGGACCTTGCGGGCCAGCCTGACCTCGTCGGTCAGGGTCTCGGCGTAGTTGTCGCGGGAGGCCAGCACTCCCCCGGAGCCGCGCAGCTCCGTGGCCGTGTACGTGTTGAAGTCGCAGTAGCCGCAGCGCGTCGCGCAGTACGGGACGTGGAGGTAGAACCCGAGCGGGCGGTCGCCCGCGCCGGCCAGGGCGTACGCGGGCAGCGCCCCGTCGTCGGGGACGGGCTCGCCGTCGGGAAGTGCGGAAGGCATGTCTCCCATTGTCCCGTACGCACGGATGTCCCCGTACGCACGGCCGGACCTACTCCGCCTGCAGCACCAGCAGTGCCAGGTCGTCCTCCGGTGGCTTCCCGCCGAACTCGTGCACCAGCCGTCGGATCCGCTCGGCGATCAGTTCCGCGCTCAGTCCCGCGCACCCGGTGAGCGCGTCCGCGAGCCCCGCCTCGTCGTCGAACTGCCGGGGCCCGTTGCGCCGCTCCGTCACACCGTCCGTGACGCAGAGGATGCTGTCGCCGGGCCGCAGCTCGAACGTGTCGCAGTGGTAGCCGGCGTCCTCGAAGACGCCGAGCAGGGTCTGCGGCTGGGCCACCTCGCAGACCTTCCCCGACGGCTCCAGGAGCAGCGGCAGCGGGTGCCCGGCGGAGGCCATCGTGCAGCGCACTCCGTCCTCCAGGGGTACGAGCTCGCCGTAGAGGAGGGAGAGGAAGCGGGTCTGTGGCCCCTCGTCGGTGAGCCCCTGCCCGCCGGCCGCCACCAGGGCGCGGGCCGCGGCGTCCGCGGTCTCGGTGGCGTCGTCGAGGAGCAGCTGGTTGAGGCGGTCGAGGACGTCGGGCACCGCGTATCCCTCGCGGGCCAGCAGCCGCAGCCAGGGCCGGGCGAGGCCGATGACGACGGCCGCCTCGGGCCCCTTGCCCTGCACGTCGCCGAGGGCGAAGCACCAGCGTCCGTCCCCGGCGGGGAAGAGGTCGTAGAAGTCCCCGCTCGGTCCGCCCTTGTCGCACGGCTCGTAGACGAGCGCGCTGCGCATCCCGGGGATCTCGGCGACCGCCCCGGGCAGCAGACCCCGCTGCAGTACGCGGCTGATGGTGGCCTGGCGCGCGTACTGGCGGGCCGCTCCGATGGCGAGCGCGACGCGGCGACTGAGGTCCTCGACGAGCCCGGTGATCTCGTCGGGGAAGTGGTCCTGCCCGGCCCGCCCGATGACGAGGGCGCCGAGCGGTCTGCCGCCCGCGATCAGCCGGAACGCGAGGGCCGAGCCGGTCCCCGCCCGCGCTCCCAACGCCTCGGCCGGCCAGGTCACGGGTACGGGCCCGGCGCGCGCCGACTCGGGCAGCTCGGGCGGGTCCTTCTCCAGGAACTGGCGCAGCTCCTCCATACGGTTCTCGCTGCCGTGCCAGACGCGGGCGAGCCGCGGTCCGCCGACGACGCCCCCTTCGGAGCGGCCCGGCGCCTCGTCCTCCAGCCACACGGCGCACCAGTCGGCGAGCCGCGGCACGACCAGCTGCCCGGTGAGCGCGGCGATCAGGTCCTCGTCGAGCTGCCCGGCGAGCAGGTCGGAGGCCTCGGCGAGGAAGGAGAGGGCGCCACGGTTGAGCCAGTCCTGTTCCTGCGTGCTGCGCCGGGGCGCGGGGGCGAGGATCTCGGCGGCCCGCTGCCCGCGCCGCAGGGCGTGCTCGCCTTCGTAGGCCTCCGTTTCGTAGGCCTCCGTTTCGTGCACCTGCGTTGCGTGCCCTTCCGTTCCGTAGACCTGCGTCTCGTAGACCTGCTTCGCCTCGACGGCCGTGACCCCCGCGACGGGCAGCCGGGCCCAGACGGTCTTGGTGCCGGTGCGGTAGGTGATGCCCCAGGCGTCGGAGAGCGCGGAGACGAGCCGCAGACCGCGGCCGTACTCGACGGCGTCGTGCGGTCGCTCGGCGCCGTCGTCGCGTACGGCACGCTCGGGGTGGTGGTCGGAGACCTCGATGACGAGGGCACTCGCGCCGGCCCGGTGCGGGGTGGCCCTACGGGTCTCCGAGGCAACCTCGGTGGCGGTCTCGGTGGCGCTCTCCGATGCGACCTCTGTGGTGACCTCGGTGGCGGTCTCCGCCGTGGCCGTCGGGGTCGCCGCCGACACCGCGCCCGCGACGGCGTCCGAGGCGGCGGCAGACGCGGTACCCGGAGCGGCCGTCGGAGCAACGCCCGGAGCAGTGCCCGG
>NZ_LIPP01000461.1 GCF_001418335.1 Streptomyces aurantiacus
TCCCCGCCCCCGTCCCCGCTCCCGGAACCGCCGGTGGTCCCTTTGCCGGTGTCCGGCCCGGTGCCCTCCGTGTCCAGGGCCAGCACCGTGGCCGTCCGGTTGCCGGACAGCGCCAGCGACGTACGCATGGCGGGGGCGGCCCCGCGTACGCCGTCGAGGCCCGCGTAGAGCCCGGCGCGGGCCAACCCGCCCTCGCCGCCTGCGAGTACCCGTATGGAGGTGCCGGCCAGGAAGTCCGCCTGGTCGTCCTGCGAACGGTCCCACGACGCGCCCTGGCCGATCGCGAGCATGCCCATCGCGACGGCGAGGACGAGCAGCAGGACCGGTCCCGCGCCCCGCATCGGGCGGCGGCTGAACTGCCAGCCGGCGAGCGCCGTCGGCAGCCCCCGGCCGCTCGCCGCGCGCCGCTCGGCGAGGCGGGCCACGGGCGGCAGCAGCCGCAGGGTGAGCACGGTGCCGGCGAGCAGGGCCAGCGCGGGCGCGGAGACCAGGAGCGGGTCGATACCGAGGGTGTCCGTGGACGTTCCCGACCGGCCGGAGCCGGAGCCGGACGTCGTCACGGCGCCGGAGGTCTGCCGGCTCAACTGCCAGTACGCGACGGCCGCGATCACCAGCAGGCCCACGTCCGCACCGGCCCGTACCGGCGCGGGAAGCGCACGAGCACGGCCGCCTCCGGTGCCCTCGGCCCGCGCGGTCAGCGCGGGCACGGTCACCGCCAGCGCGCATCCCAGGGCGACCGCCGCCGCCGTTACCCACACCGCGCCGGCCGTAGCCGAGGTGTCCAGGCGCAGCCCGATCCGCGCGAGCGCGCCCTGTCCTGCCAGCAGCCGTGTCAACGGCCCGGCGAGCAGCGGCGCGCAGAGTGCGGCCGGCAGGGCAAGGAGCGACGCCTCCAGCGCCGCGAGCCCGGCCACCCGTCCGCGCGAGGCGCCGCGCGCCCGCAACAGCCGGGTCTCACCCGCTCGTTCGACGCTCAGCAGCCGGGCCACGAGCAGCAGCGCGTACCCGGCGAGCAGCGCGAGCTGGAGCGCGACGATCAGCAGCGTCGAACGGGAGACCAGCAACGACCGGTCGGCCCGGTCCAGTTCCTCCGGCAACGATGTCGTGACGGCCGTGGTGCCGTGCAGCGCGGGGGACTTGAGCAGCCAACGGGGGCCGCTGCCCGCCGCGTCCCGCAGGGCGTCGATCCGCCCGGTCGTCAGGCCCGAGAAGTCGGCGGACGCCAGCCAGCCGGTCGGCCCGGAGCTGACCGCCCGCCCGGCTCCGGCGGCCGTGAGCACCGACGGGTCGGCCAGCAGCGGCCCGTACGTCGTGAAGTCGAGCGTGCTGATCCCGCGGCCGTGCAGGTCGTCCAGCTGCCAGTAGGGCGAGCTGACGCGTACGGGCCGGTACAGGCCGGTCACCCGGACCCGTACCTTCGGGCCGTCGAACCGGTCGACGAGGGTCAGCCGCGCCCCCGGTTCGAGCGCCAGCCGGCGCGCGGCGGCCTCGGGCAGCGCCACCTCGATCTCGCCGCCGGCGCTACTGCTGCCGCTACTGCTGCCGCTGCCGTTGCTGCTGTCGCCGCTCGGGGCGCGGGGCAGGCGGCCGTCGACCGTCCGTACCTGGGTGGGATCCAACGCCGCGAAGTGGGTGAGATCGGGGTCCTCCGAGCGGGCGGCGGGGTCCTGCAACGACCTCGGCAGCGCGTACGGGCCCGACCGGGTCAGCGTCCGCAAGGTCACCGGCAGCCCGTCGAAGGTGCGCCGGGCCCCGTCCCGTACGGCCTTGTCGGCGGCCGTGCGCTCCGCCGCAGGGACGTCGGCCTTGACGATCAGCGTCGTGGCCGCCGCGCTCTCCGGCGCCGAGCCCGCACTCGCTGAGCCCGCACTCGCTGAGCCCGCCGACGGATCGAGGAGCGAGTGCCGCAGCGCCGCGTCGCCGATCGCACCCGAGTACGCGGTCAGGGTCGCCAGCACCGCCGTGGTCAGCAGGACGGTGAGCAGCGCGGCGGCCAGCAGCAGGCGGTGCGCCCGCACACGCAGTAGGACGAACCCTGTCACCCGGCCCCCCGCCGTATCGCCGGACATCCCGGATCTTCGGTGATGTTGTCAGAGGGGAGGGGCCGCGGGAAAGCGCTTGAGGATCGGGCAGGAACGGGTTTGACCGGATCGTGACCGGAATCCGGCGACACGCGACCGGAATCCGCGCATCAGACGGTGTGACCCGCCCGTGGGTGGACGGCGTTGTTCAGCCCTCGGTGTTCACCATCGAAGCCGCCGCGTACGTCAGGTAGTTCCACAGTGTGTGCTCGTGCTCCTCGGAGAGGCCGAGCTCGTCGACGGCGACCCGCATGTGCTTCAGCCAGGCGTCATGGGCCGCGCGGTCGACCGCGAAGGGCGCGTGCCGCATCCGCAGCCGGGGGTGGCCGCGGTTCTCGCTGTACGTGGTCGGCCCGCCCCAGTACTGGATCAGGAACAGCGTGAAGCGCTCCTCGGCCGGGCCCAGATCCTCCTCGGGATACATGGGCCGCAGCAGGGGATCCTCGGCGACACCCTCGTAGAACCGGTGTACGAGGCGCCGGAAGGTCTCCTCGCCGCCGACCTGCTCGTAGAAGGTCTGCTCCTGAAGCGTGCCGCGCGGAATCTCTTTCACACCGTCCATGGTCTCAGACGGGCAGCCCGGCAGACCGCGGTCTCAAGGCTTGGGACCACCGCTGTGGAAGGGCGGATGCAGAAGGGCCGATTCCGGATCGGTCGCGCCCGGCGCTCGCCTCCCGGCCCGTCCCGCAGCACAGTGGAGGTATGAGCGCGCACGCCATCGACCACAGGCTCGACGACCTCGCCGCCACGGCGCGGGCGGCGCTGGTACGCGAGATCGACGCCGGCGGCGCCTGGGACGCCGACCCGCACTGGCGGGCGGCCTTCGCGAGCGTCCCGCGCCACCTCTTCGTGCCGTACTACTACGTGGGCGTACGGGGCGGCTACGAGCGCAGATGGGGCGAGGACCCCGATCCGCGCCGACGCGAGGAGTGGCTGCGCGGGGCGTACGCGGACAGCCCGCTGGCCACGCGCATGCGCGACGGCGAGCTGCTGTCGTCCAGCAGCCAGCCGTCGCTGATGGCGAACATGCTGGCCGAGCTGGAGGTACGGGAGGGGGACGCGGTCCTGGAGATCGGCGCGGGCACCGGTTACAACGCGGCGCTGCTCTCGTACCGGCTGGGCGAGGAGCTGGTCACCACGGTCGACCTGGACCCGGAGATCACCGAGTCCGCCCGGCGGCACCTGGCCGCCGCCGGCTACCGTCCCGCCGTCGTCACCGGTGACGGAGCGCGCGGCTGCCCCGAGCGCGCCCCCTTCGACCGTGTCATCGCCACCTGCTCGCTGAGTTCGATCCCACAGGCCTGGCTCGACCAGTGCCGCCCCGGTGCCCGGATCCTCGCGCCGTTCGCCACCGGCCTCATCGCCCTGCGGGTACGGGACGCCGAACACGCCGAAGGCCGCTTCCTGCCGACGCCGGCCTACTTCGTACCCCTGCGCGGCGGCGCCCTGCCCGGGCGCGAAGGCACGGACGCGTACCTGGACGATCTGCCGCACAGGGCCAGGAGCCACGAGCTGTTCCGGTTCCTGCTGACCCTGACGGAGGGCGGCCTCGCCCCGGACGAGGCACGCGCGCTGTGGGAGCGCGAGGGGTGGCCGCGGCGCGAGCGGTACGGGATCACGGTCGCCGCCGGCCGCGCCTGGGCGTGGTTGGACGACCCCGACCCCGAGGGGCCGTACACCTGGCCGCTGCCGTGACCGGGTGCCGGCGCCGGGCGTCGGCACCCGGAGCCCGCTGGTCTAGCCCCGCCGGACCGTGATCGTCGTCCAGGCGCCCACGTGCACCCGGTCGCCGTCCTGGAGCGGTACGGGGACGAACGGCTGGATGGGCTCCTCGGCGCCGTTGACCGTCGTGCCGTTGGTGGAGTTCTGGTCGACGACCGCCCAGGTGCCGTCGGGCTGCTGCACCAGGACCGCGTGCTGGTGCGAGACGCCCGGGTCCTCCGGCGGCACCGACAGATCGATGTCCGGGGTGTCGCCCGTGGAGTGGCGGCGGCGGCCGATCGTGATCTGGTTGCCGCTGAGCGGACGCTGCTGTTCCGGCGAGTACGCGGGCAGGTTCAGCCCCGCGGCCTCGGGCCCCGACCGCTGCATCATCGCCATGAAGTACTCACGGTCGGGCCCGATGGTGATGCTCCACGGCAGCTGCTGCTGCGGCGGCTGCTGCTGGTATCCGGGAGGCGCCTGCGTCGAGCCGGGCTGCGGATAGCCGTAGCCGGCGCCGGGTCCGGGCGGGCCGCCCGGACCACCGGGGCCACCAGCGGGACCACCACTGTGGCCCGGGCTGCCGCCCGACGGCGGTGAGAGCACCCAGTCGTCCTCACCGCCCCCGAAGGACTGGCCCTGGCCGCCGCCGCCCGGTGCCTGCGGGTGCCTGGTCTCCTGCGGGTACGCGGGCGGAGCGGGCGGTCCTGACTGCTGGAACGCCTGCGGGGCACCGGGACCGCCGGGACCGTTCGGGCCCCCGCCGGGACCGTTCGGGCCGCCGGGACCGCCGTATCCACCCTGGCCGCCCGGACCGCCCGGACCGCCGTATCCGCCGGGAGCCCCGGGGGCCGTGGCGCCGGGTCCTGGCTGTGGCGGTACCGGGCGCGACGGGTCGCCGGGGAAACCGGCGGGGTTCTCGCCGTAGGGCGGGATCGGCTCCGCCGGCCGGTTCATCTGCGAGGGCCGGGAGCCCTGGTAGTCGAACCCGCCGTGGGTGGGTCCTGACTGCCCGGGCGGCGGCTGCTGCTGGAAGTGGGGCGCCTGTGCCTGGTTCGGTACACCGGGGCCCGGACCACCGGGACCGGGGCCGCCGGGAGGGCGCGGCGCGGCCGGGGTGTACGAGGTCGCGGTGTTCGTCAGGAAGTTCCACCGGCACTCCTCGCAGAACGGCGCCCCGCCCTCACGCGGGGTACGGCACTGCGGGCACAGCTCCGCCTGCGGCGCCGGGTCGGGCACCGCGGAGAGATGCGGCCGGCCGCCCTGACCGGGTGGCGGCGGGGACGAACCGGGCGGCGGATAGCCGTACCCGGCCGCCGGGGGCGGCGGTGGAGGCGGCGGGGGCACGGCACCGGCCATGCGGTGACCGCAGACCTCGCACCAGTCGTCGGAACCCGACTGGTGTCCGTTCGGGCAGGTCGGCATGTCGGCGCTTCCCCCTCTCCTGTTCCGGCCCACGAGGGGCCGTAAATCGTGCATACCGCGTGCTTACAACGTGCGTACAGCTTCGCGCCGGGCGCTTACTGCGTGGTGCGTACTGCGTTACTTCTTTACACGAACAGTCTTTGTGGACCGTGTTTCGAGAGTCATCTCGTCGGCCTCCGCGACCTTCGCCTTCAATCGCACAGTACCTGCCGCCGCATCGACCACGTCCACCACCTTCGCAAGCAGTTTCGCCGTATCCGCGTTTCCGGAGGCGCTCGCGAGCTGAACGGCACGGCCCAGTTTGGCCGTCGCCCCGTCGGCATCTCCCGCTTTGCGGGCATCCAGGCCTTGTTGGATGACTTGTGCCAGTTCCGCCTGACCCGTGTAGTGCGCCACCTGCGGATTGATCGACGTGGACGCCGTCATGTCGTCGGTCCACACGGCCCGTACGAGCCCCTGCGCGCCCAGTGTCTGAGCGGTGCCGTCACCCTGCGGGATCACCAGGGAGACCCGGGCGGCGAGCATCTCCTGCCCGAGGCCCGCCTCGGGAACCTCGACGCACACGTGGTAGTCGCGGGACTCGTCCCCCCAGGAGCCGGTGGGGTAGTCCCCGGCGCGCGGGCCCGCCTCGGTGCGGCGGTCGGTGAGCGGCTCGACCGTCGGCGCGACCTGCTTGACGAACTTCACGGACGTGCCGACCGGGGTCCACAGCCGCAGCGCCACGTCCGCGACCTCCTTGCCCATGGCCGTCTCCATCATCTGCGTGAAGTCGGCGGACAGGCCCGCCGGGTCCGCCACGATGTCGGAGGTGCCGAGCAGCGCGGACGCGATACCGGTGACCTCCTTGACCTCCCAGTCCGTGCCGACACCGCGTGCGTCGGCGGTGAAGCGGCCGGCGCAGGCGTCCAGGGCCGCCTGGAGGTCCTCGGACGACTCGTGTTCGTTGCGGCCGTCGGTGAGCACGATGCCGTGCCGGATCGCGACGTCGGCCGAGGACAGCAGACGGTCGGCCAGCCGCAGCCAGGTGCCGATCGCGGTGCCGCCGCCCGCGCTGAGCTTGCGCAGCGCCTGCTTCGCCCGGTCGCGGGTCTGGGCGTCGGCGACGGCGAGCTCGCCGCCGCCCGGATAGACCTCCTTGGCCACGTGCGTTCCGCCGATCACCGCGAAGTGCACGCCGTCGCGCAGCGCGTCGATCGCGGCGGCCGTCGCGTCCCTGGCGCCGCGCATCTTGGTCGGCGGGTAGTCCATGGACCCTGAACAGTCGACCATGATCGCCACGGCCGCGTCCGGGCCCTGACCCGGTGTGTAGAGGTGGGGCGCCGCGACGGCGCTCCCGACCGTGCCGCCGCCGGTGGAGGTCACCGTCACGATCGCGTTGACCTCGCGGCCGCCCTCCGGCAGGTACTCGTTCTGGTACACCTCGACCGAGAACTGCGGCACGTTGGATTTCGAGAAATTGGCCATGCCTTCTCCGCTCCCCCTCAGGACTCCCACGGGACGTGGGGTGATGTCGGTGGGCGGACCGGTCCCCTCCGGTCCTGGCCCCTCCGAGGCCGATGCCTTTTCGTACTGCTCGGTACTGCTGGGTACTGCTCGTACCACTCGTGCCGTTTCGACGGCCTCAGGCCGATCCTGCCCCCTGCGGCGGTGCCGGGAACGGGACGACGGCCACTGTTACGTTGTCGTGGCCCCCGCCGTCCAGGGCGTGGCCCACCAGCACCTGGGCGCTGTGCAGCGGCCGGTCCGCGGCGTCGGGCGGGACGACCTCGGCCAACTCCTCGGCGCCCTCCGCGTAGTTCCACAGCCCGTCGGTGCAGACCACCACCACACCCGGCCGGTCCGGCTTGAAGGAGGCGGTGTGCGGCTCCAGTTCGTACGCGTCCGCGCCGAGCCAGCCCGTGATGGCGTGGGCGCGGTCGTCCGCGTAGGCCTCCGCCTCGTTCATCAATCCCGCCGCGACCATCTGGGCCGCCCAGGAGTCGTCCTCGGTGAGCCGGGCCGGCGGTGACGACCGGTCCACGGGCACCCAGTAGGCGCGGCTGTCGCCGACCCAGCCGATGATCAGCAGGCTGGGCGTGACGACGGCGCCGACGAGGGTGCAGGCCGGGGCGTTCACATGCGGCTGGTGCTCGTGGCCCGACGGGGCGCGGTCCGCCAGGGAGTTGACCGCGTCCGCGGCCACCAGGATCGCGTCGTGCATGGCCTGCTGCGGATGCGTGCCGTGGGGCAGGGCCGCCAGGAGCGACTCGTTGGCCGCGCGAGAGGCGGCCAGGGAGGCCTCGTCGGGGCGGGTCGCCGAGGAGACGCCGTCGCAGACGATCGCGACGACCGCGGCCGAACCGTCGGGCAGCGCCGTCGAGGACACGGTGAAGGCGTCCTCGTTGCGGTGGTGGCGCAGCCCGCGGTCGCTGACCGCGGCGACCGCGGCCAGCTCCTGCTCCATGTGGTCACGCTCGCGGGGCTGGGCGTGCCCGCAGTTCTCGCAGTAGCCGTCCCGGTCGACCTGGCCCGCGCGGCACGCCACGCAGACCTTCAGGCCCGCGGGGGGCGTCGCGAGGTCGGCCGTCCGGGGGTCGGCGGACGACCCGCCGGGCGGTACCTCGGGCGGCAGCGGGGCGGCGAGCGGGTACTCGTCCGGTTCGGCCGCCGCACGGGCCGTCGCGTGGGTCACCGCGTCGTCCTCCGCAGGGGCCGGTGCGTGCTGCGGCGCGTGATCCGGTTGCTGAGCAGCCGTCTGGGCGTGCGGCTGGGCGTGCGGCTGGGCATGTGGCTGGGCGGGCCGGTCGAACCGGACGCCGGGGCTGTCGGAGCCGCCCGACTCCCGTCCCTCCAGGTCCGTCGGCAGGACCACGGCAGCCGGTGTGCCCGAGCTGGACAGCTCGGGAGCGACCGGCCAGTCCACGGGCGCCGCGGGCGCCGCAGACGTCATGGCCGAAGGAGGCCGTGGCGCCGAGCCGTTCATGGTGATCGTGGGGTTGTCGTCCGGCGGTGCCGGTACGGCCGACAGGTCGTAGCCGCACGCACCGCAGAAACGGTCTCCCGACTCCAGCGGTTCCTCACAGCTGGGGCAGGCGGCCAGTTGGGGCATCTGCGACATGAATTACACCCACGTCCGGGGGCGGTAGCGGTTGGCGCGCTCCACCAGATCGATCCTCTCCTCGCCACCCTGGGCGAGCCGGGCCAGTGTCCGGTACGAACGCTCCAGACCGAAACGCAGACCCCGCTCGTCCAGGTCACTGCCGAGCAGTACGGTCCGCGCACCGGTATGCGGTGGGACGGAACCCTGGCTACCGGAGAGTACCCAGTCCAGGGCGCAACCAAGGACCTCTGTGGACAACTGCTCGCGGCGCACCGCGTCCAGGCCGTACCCGTCCAGGGCCTCGACCTGCGCCGCGAGCAGTTGTCCA
>NZ_LIPP01000462.1 GCF_001418335.1 Streptomyces aurantiacus
GGACACCCGCCCGCCGTCTCGTCCTCCGCCTCGCCCTTCGTCTCGTCCTTCGTCTCGTCCTCCGCCCGCCCCAGCCAGCCCGCCCACCCAGCCCTCGTCCCACCTGCCTCAGTGGCACGCTTCGTTCACCTGTTCATACAGTGGGTCAATGCGCACCGGTGATCCCCTTCCCTCCGTGGGGGACGTCCTCGTCACCCTCGCCACCGGCCTGTGGGGGTGGGACAAAGACGCCGGGAAGGTCACCCTCGACGCCGAGGCCTCCCGGCTTCTCGGTCTGCCCGCGGAACCGGCCTCACTGACGGAGGCAGGCATCCGGGCCCGCTTCCACCCCGTCGACTGGAACGAGGTGAACGGGGTCGTCCAGCTGGCTGCCGCCGAGGGCACGCTCGCCGAGCTGCGGCTGCGGGTCATGGACGAGAAGGGCCATGTGATCCGTACCGTCCGCAGCCGTTCCAAGTCGTCGGCTCCCCCCTGCACCGGGTCGTACCAGCTGATCGGCACCCTCCAGGAGGTCACCGAGCCGCCGCCGGGCGCCGCGGCACGCAGCCCCGTGACGGGTGACTGGCGGCGCTCGCGCGAGGCCTTCCTGCTGGACGCGGGGCGTGCGCTGGCCGAGGCACGGTCCACGGAGGAGGTGCTGCGGGTCGCGGCCGGCCTGTCGATGCCCGGGTTCTCGCCGGACGGGCTCGCGGTCTTCGGCGCGGAGGCCGACCGACTCACCGTCGTCGGCCACCACGGGCAGCAGCCGGGGGACGAGGACCCGTTCTCCCACATGCCGCTGGACACGGACTATCCGGCCGCGGAGGTCGTCCGCACAGGGCGTGCCGTCTATCTCTCCTCCCCGGACGACTACCGCGGCCGGTATCCGGCCGCCTGGCCGCTCGCCCAGCGCTTCGGCCGCCAGTCCTGGGCGTTCCTGCCGCTCACGGTGGCGGGGCGCACGATGGGCGCGTGGATGGCGGCCTTCACGTATCCGGTCACCTTCACGCCCGACGAACGGTCCGTGCTGACGACGGTGGCGCGGATGCTGGCGCAGGCCCTCTCGCGGGCCGGCGTCGCCGAGTCCGAGCGGGAGCTCACGGACGGCCTCCAGCGCTCGATGCTGCCCACCCTGGGGCCGAAGATCCCCGGGATGAGCGTCGCGGCCCGCTATGTGCCGACGGGCGGCGGGCTCCAGGTGGGCGGCGACTGGTACGACATGATCCCGCTGCCCGGCGGCACCTCGCGGACGAGCCCCGGGGGCGGCCGCTTCGCGCTGGTCATCGGCGACGTCCAGGGCCATGACGTACGCGCCGCGGGGCTGATGGGCCAGCTCCGGATAGCGCTGCGGGCGTACGCCTCGGAGGGGCACCGCCCGGACGCGGTCCTCTCGCGCGCCTCACGCTTCCTGTACGGGATCACGTCCGACGACGACCTCGCGGACCTGCGCTTCGCGACCTGCCTGTACGTGGAGGTGGACCCGGACAGCGGCCTGCTGGAGATGGCCAGGGCCGGGCATCCCGACCCGGCGATACGCATGGCGGACGGGACCGTGCTCACCCGGCCCACCGCGGGCGGGCTGCCGCTGGGCATCGACCCGGACGCCGACTATCCGACGACACGGCTCGTCCTTGAGCCCGGCGAGACGATGCTGATCTGCACGGACGGGCTGATCGAGACCGGCGGGCACGACCTGGACACCGGCTGGCTCAGAATCCGCAAGATCCTGGAGCGCCACGACGGCGACATGGAGGTGCTCGCCGACGCGCTGGTCCAGGCCGTGCACGGACCCTCCTCGCACCACACGACCGGGCCCCTGGCGGACCGCCGCGAGGACGACATCGCGGTCCTGCTGCTGTGCCGGGTGGGGGAGGAGGGCTGCGAGCCCGATACCGCCGCGAGCACGCGACTCACCGCACGGCGCACCGTGCTGACTGTCGCGCAGGCCGAGCCCCGGAAGGTCGCGGTGGCACGACAGCATCTACGGGAGTTCCTGCACGACTGGACCTCCGCCGACCAGATCGACTCGGCGGTCCTGCTGGTCTCCGAGATGGTCACGAACGTACTCGTCCACACGGACGCGGACGCGCTGCTCGCCGCCGAGGTGACCGGCGCACCGGGCACCCGCCGCGTACGGATCGAGGTGACGGACGGCAGCGACGACCTGCCCCACAGACGCCACCCCGGCGAACTGGCGTCCTCCGGACGGGGCCTGGTCCTGACGGAACTGCTCGCCGACGCGTGGGGAGTCGACCCGCGGGGCGAGGGCAAGAGCATCTGGTTCGAGCTCTACGAGGAGGAGGGCGGGTCCGGCGGGGAG
>NZ_LIPP01000463.1 GCF_001418335.1 Streptomyces aurantiacus
GCCCCCGTCCCTGTCCCCGTCCCTGTCGTTCGTCATGCCCGCCCCTTCACGTCGAACGCGTCCCGCAAGCCGTCGCCGACCGCGTTGAACGCGCACACGACGAGGATGATCGCCAGACCCGGCGGCACGATCAGCCACCACCGCCCGGAGTACGCGGCCGTCAGCCCGGCCGACAGCATGCCGCCCCAGTCGGTGGCGGGCGGCTGGACACCGAGGCCCAGGTACGACACGTACGCGACGAGCAGGATCGCGTCGGCGACCTGGAACGTCGCCGCGACGACGACGGTCGACACCGAGTTCGGCAGGATGTGCCGGAAGATCGCCCGGCCGTGCGTGCCGCCGATCGCGCGCAGCGTCAGCACGTAGTCCCTGCTCTTCAGGGTGAGCGTCTCGGCCCGTACGAGACGCGACGGGACGAGCCAGGACACCAGCCCCAGGATGAGGATCAGCCCGAGGGCGTCCGGCGTCGTGATCGCCGAGACGACGAGCAGGACGAAGAGCGCCGGAATGGCGATCCCGGCGTCCACGATCCGCATCATGACGGCGTCGAGCCAGCCGCCCGCGTACCCGGCGACCGCGCCCCACAGCGTGCCGACGACGGTGGCGAGGAGCCCCGCCGCGAGCCCGACGAGCAGGGAGATCCGCCCGCCGAACATCAGCCGCCCGAGTTCGTCGTGCCCGACCGCGTCCGTCCCGAGCCAGTGCGCGCCGCCGGGGGAGAGGTTCACCTGGCCGAGGTCCGTGTGGGTCTGGTCGGTCGAGTACAGCAGCGGGCCCACGAAGCAGAACAGCAGGAAGAGGACGACCATCGCGAGGCCCGCGACCGCGAGCCGATTGCGGGCGAACCGCCGCACGGAGAGGCGGTATCCCGTGGCCCGCACCAGGGTGGCCGCCTCGGTCTGGAGTACGGCACTCATGTCCGGCCCGCCTTCGTCCGAGGGTCGATGAGCCGCTGTACGACATCGGCGAGCAGGGTGCCGATGACGGTCGCGACGGAGATGACGAGCACGCAGCCGAGCAGCACCGGATAGTCCGAGGACTGCGCGGCGCTCCAGAACAGCAGCCCCATCCCGGGGTAGTTGAAGAGCTGCTCGACGACGAGCGCACCGCCGAAGAGCACGGGCACGTAGTAGCCGAGCATCGCGACGACGGGCGTCAGGGAGTTGCGCAGGACGTGCCGGCGCAGGATCGCGCCCGGCCGCGAGCCGCCGGCCCGCGCGGTCCGTACGTAGTCCTCCTGGAGGTTCTCCAGGGTCGCGGCACGCATGTAGCGGCTGAACACGGCGACCATCGAGGCCGCGCCCGCGACCACCGGCAGCACCAGGGCGTTCGGCTGGGCGAACACGTCGGCGAGCGTCTCGCCCTGCGGCGCCTGCGACGGGAACCAGTCGAGGACCTGGGTGAACACGAGCACGAGTACGAGTCCCAGGAAGTACACGGGAGTCGCGTACGCGACGAAGCTCAGCGTCGTGATGACGTAGTCCACCGGCCTGTTGCGGCGGACGGCCTGCCACATGCCGAGCGGGATCGCCAGGAGCAGCCCGAGGAGCGCGGACAGCACGGTCAGGACGAGTGTCTTCGGCAGCCGCTGCTCGATGAGCCGGGAGACCGCCTCGTTGAGCGTGTACGAGGTACCGAGGTCGCCCCGGAGCAGCGTGTGCAGGTAGTGGGCGTACTGGACGGGGAGCGGCCGGTCGAGGCCCTGCTCGTGGTTGAACGCCGCGATCTGCTGGGCCGTCGCCTGCGGGCCGAGGATGCCGCGGGCGGGACCCCCGGGCAGCGCGTGCAGCAGGCAGAAGACGACGACCGTGACGATGAGGATCACCACGAGGGCCTGGAGGACCCGCCGGATCAGGTAGAGAGTCGTGTCCATGGGGTGCTCTCCTCAGCCCGTCCTCGGCCGGTGGACCCGGACCCGGACCCGGACCCGGTGGACCTGGGGCACCTGGTGTGGCGCCCTCACTTGGTCCACTTCCACTGCGCCGGGTGGAAGTCGGCGAGCGAGTCCTGCGAGAAACCGCCGAGGCCGTTCTTGACGACCGAGACCTGGTAGACGGGCGCCGGGAGCCAGACGACCGGCAGATCCTTGGCGACGGCCGCGCTGTAGTCCCGTACGGCCCCCGGGTCCGTGGACGTCGTGGACGCGGTGATCAGCTTGTCGACGTCCGGGTTCGCGTAGTTGCCGAAGTTCGAGCCGCCCCCGGTCTGGAACAGCGAGTCACCGGTCGGGAAGGCGCTGAAGTACCAGCTGCCGGCTGTGCCGAAGAACGACAGCTGCCACTTGCAGACCGGCTGGCCCGACGTGCACTGCGGGGTCTGCGAGAGCACCGAGTTGACCGGCGCCGTCTTGATCGAGAACTTGATGCCGGTCTTCTCAAGCGAGGACTGGATCGCGCTCATCATGTTGTCGGTCACGGTCGAACCGGACTGCGACAGCACGCCCATCTCGAACTTCGTGCCCTTGGCGACGCCCGCACCGCACTGCGAGGCGCCGGTCCCCGGGTCCGTGCAGACCATGACGCCGCCCTGCTCGGCCCAGCCGTGACCGGTGAGCAGGTCCCGGGCGGCCTTCGTCGAGAACGGGTACGGGTTGTCCTTCTGCTCCGGCGAGACGAAGTCGGAGGTCTGCGCCTGCGGGACGGGGCCGTAGCCGGGCACCGCCGTGCCGTTGAAGATGACCTTCGACAGGCCGCTCTGGTCGATCGACCGCTGCACCGCCTGGCGCGCGTACAGCTGCTTGAACACCGCGCCCATGGCCGGGTTGTTGAAGTTGTACGGCATGTACGTGATCGCCCAGCCGGACCACGGCTTGACGGTGTAGCCCTGCGCGGTGAACCGGTCCTTCTGGTCGAGGTCGGTCGCCTCGATGTAGCCGTAGTCGACGCTTCCGGAGCGCAGCGCGTTCTTCTCGGCGTCCGCCGTCGTGAACGGCAGCAGGTTCACGGTCGCGATGCCGGGCTTCTCACCGCCGTCGTACTTCTTGTTGGCGGCGAGCACGACCTTCCCGGACGTGGCGAAGGACTTGACCGTGTAGGGGCCGCTGACGGTCTTCCACAGCGGGTCGCTGTCGTAGCCGGAGATGTTCTTCGCGGCGGTGTTGAGATACGTCCAGACTTTCTTCGCCCCGGCGGTGGTTCGGTCGGCGTCGGACACCTGCGCGGACGCGCCGGCCTTGTCCCACACGTGCTGCGGCAGCGGTTTGACGAGGCTGAGCTGATTGGCCAGCATCCACTGGGAGTTGTAGGCCCGGTCGAAGGCGATCGTGAAGTGCCGGTCGTCGACGGCCTTGAACGAGGTCCAGTTGTCCGGCGCCCTGCCGGGGTTGTAGCTCGCCCACTGAGCCTTGTTCGCCTTGATGAGGTTGAACCAGAACTCGACGTCGCGCGAGGTGACCGGCTTGCCGTCGCTCCAGCTCCGCTTGCCGAGTGTGACCTTGACGCTCTTGCCGTCGGCCGCGAAGTCGGCGCCGGTGGCGACCGATCCTGCCTTGTTCCAGGCGATCTTCCCGGTCGAGCCGTCGTACGCGACCAGCGGCTCCCACAGGCTCTCGGCAATGGAGTTGTTGTTGGTGTTGAGGTGCGCGGCCGTGCCGATCGGCAGGATCCAGTTCGGGGTGAAGTTGGCCGGCAGCGCGTAGTTGATGGAGTCGGGGGACGCGGAGGACGTGTCGTTCGTGCCGGAGCAGCCCGCGAGCAGCAGTGTGCCCGCCGAGACGACGGCACCGGCGACGAGCGTCGTACGAGCAGGGGACATGGCTCTCCTCAGATGAACAAGGTCTGGATGCGCAAGGCCGGAATCGGACAGCGGCGCTCGGCGGAGCCAGTCAACGACCGCCGTGTCCGAAGAAACAGGCAGCCCGCTGTAAAAAGTCTGTTACTGCTGTTCTGGAAAAAGTCGCGTGGGGGACATACGGGCATACGCTCAGGGCCCCGACCGCCGAGTCCCCGGCTTCCCCCGCAC
>NZ_LIPP01000464.1 GCF_001418335.1 Streptomyces aurantiacus
GCCCGGACACGTACACCGGCCTCTCGACGTCTGTCATGAGCTCACGCTAACCTACCAAACACTTGTTAGGGAAGACCGCTCGTTCGAGGACCGTCCGCTTCGGACCGTCCGCTTCGGACCGTCCGCTTCGGACCGTCCGCTTCGGACCGTCCGCTTCGAGGAAGGTGACCGTGGACCTCACGCACTCCCCCGCCGACGAGGCGTTCCGCGCCGAGGCCCGTGGCTGGCTCCACGCGCGCGTGCCGGCCGAGCCGCTGCCCTCCCTGGAGACCGAGGAGGGCTTCGCTGCCCACCGTGCCTGGGAGGCCGAACTGGCCGCGGACCGCTGGTCGGTGGTGTCCTGGCCGGCCGCGTACGGCGGACGGGACTCCGGGCTCGTCCGGTGGCTGCTCTTCGAGGAGGAGTACTGGGCTGCGGGCGCCCCGGGCCGGGTCGGCCAGAACGGCGTCAGCCTCCTCGCGCCGACCCTCTTCGACCACGGCACCGAGGAGCAGCGGGCGCGGGTCCTGCCGCCGATGGCCTGCGGCGAGGTCGTCTGGGCGCAGGCCTGGTCGGAGCCGGAGGCCGGGTCCGACCTCGCCTCGCTGAGGTCCAGGGCGGTGCGTACGGACGGCGGCTGGCTGTTGAGCGGGCAGAAGACGTGGTCGTCGCGGGCCGCGTTCGCCGACCGTGCGTTCGGCCTGTTCCGCAGTGAGCCGGACGCGCCGAAGCGCCATCAGGGCCTCACCTATCTGATGTTCGACCTGCGGTCACCGGGCGTGACCGTCCGCCCGATCGGCCGTCTCGACGGGAAGCCGGCCTTCGCCGAGCTCTTCCTGGACGAGGTGTTCGTGCCGGACGAGGACGTGATCGGCGAGCCCGGGGAGGGCTGGCGGGTGGCGATGTCGACGGCGGGCAACGAACGCGGTCTGACGCTCCGCTCCCCCGGCCGCTTCCTGGCGTCCGCGGGCCGGCTGGCCGCGCTGTGGCGCGAGCGCGGCCGGGACCCGTTCATCCGTGACCGGGTGGCCGACGCGGTGATCGGCGCCCGCGCCTATCAGCTGTTCACGCACGCGGCCGCGTCCCGCTTCCTCGACGGGACACCCCTGGGACCGGAGTCCAGCCTGAACAAGGTCTTCTGGTCCGAGTACGACATAGCCCTGCACGAGACGGCCCTCGATCTGCTGGGCGCGGCCGGGGAGTTGGTGGACGCGGACGACGACGGCGACGACGGCGGTTGGGCCGAGGGGTACGTCTTCTCGCTTGCGGGGCCCATCTACGCGGGCACGAACGAGATCCAGCGCGACATCATCGCCGAGCGGCTTCTCGGCCTGCCGAGGGGACGCCGCTGATGCGTTTCCTCCTGGACGACGAACAGACCGCCTTCGCCCGCTCCCTGGACGCCCTGCTGACGGCGGCGGACACACCGGCGGCCGTACGGTCCTGGGGCGCCGGGGACCCGACGGCCGGGCGTGCGCTGTGGTCGCGTATCGCCGAGGCAGGGGTGTTCGCACTGGCGGTGCCCGAGGCGTACGAGGGACTGGGGCCGCGGCCTGTCGAACTGGCCGTGGCCTTTGTGGAGTTGGGGAGGCATGTGGTGCCGGGACCGCTGGTGGAGACGGTGGCGGCGGCC
>NZ_LIPP01000465.1:0-3100 GCF_001418335.1 Streptomyces aurantiacus
CACCGGCACGGCCCAGCCCCCACCCACGACCGCTCAGCCCGCCCACGGCCAGTCGGCGTCATGTGCCGCCTCAAGCAGCGGCACCACCCGGAAAGCCGCGTCCGACAGCCCCCCGAACGTGTGCCGGTTCTCCTTCCCCGAAGGAGCGTGCCCCGCCCGGTACCCGGCAAGGTTCCAGGTGTAGACCGGCACCCGCGCCGGAACCTGCTCGGTCGGATCGCCGTAGTGGCTGTACGTGGCCTGCTCGTCCGTGACGATCAGCACACGGTCGTGCTGCTTGTAGTGCTTGCGCACCGCCTCACTCGTATTCGTACCCCCGAGGTCCCCGAAGCGCTCCAGCACCTTCAGCACCGACTCGCCCCGACGGAACTTCACGACACCGCTGCCGGTGCCGAACTCGACGAGGTCCGCCTTCGCCGCCCGCAGCGCGAGCGCCGTACCGAAGATGGCCGCCGCGTCGGCCCGGTTGAGCTCCGAGCGGTCGGACAGCCGCGAGTAGAACATCGACCCGGACCGGTCGACGAGTACGAGCGTGCGCCCGCCCAGCGCCGGCACATTGGCCAGCGAGTGGCCGAGTGCCTGCTCCAGCGGGTACGACCAGCGCAGCGACGGAGCGTGCCGGTACGCGGCGAGGTACCGGAACGGGAACTGCCGCGACCGCGCGACCTCCGCCGGATCACTGATCTTCGCGGCGACCCGCGCGGCGGCCTCGTCCGAGACCCCGGCCTCGTCGAAGTTCCGCAGGTTCCGGGTCAGCGCCATCGCGCCCATGGACGGAATCACGGCCTCCCAGGCCGCCGCGTCCATCGGCCCCTGCAGCCAGCCGGCCAGCGCCTCCCAGGTCATCCCGGCCGCCGCGAGCCGCTCGGCGCCGCCCTCGGAGGTCACCACCGCACGCCGCTGCGCCACCGGCACCGCCATCAGCTCGCGGTGCGCGGTGAGCACGCGGGCGGACTCGGGCGGCACGGCGGTGTCCGGGTTGTGCCGACGGTCGAGGGCGTACCGGAACAGCTCGCCCTGCCACGGCTTGTCCGGGTCCGGCGCGGCGTGCACGAGGTTGAGGATGTCGCCGAAGCGGTAGCCCTTGGACGCCGTGTCGTACTTCAGCAGCGACTTGCCGCTGTAGAGCCGGCGCACGGCGTCGGCGATGCCCCGCTTCACGGGCTTGGGCACGGCACGGCCGTACCGCGCGGTCCAGTACGCGAGCAGCTCACCGGGCTCGTCCGGACGCCGCAGCACGGAGGCGACGACCTGCCGGTTCGCCGGACCGTCCGTGGCGCCCGCGTCGAGGCGCGCCTTGACGTACTCGGCGGCGCCCACGATCGACGCGGTCCGCATGTTGCCCTCGCCGCGCAGCCAGTCGAGTAGGGCGGCCGTCCACGACGGGTCCGCGACGGCGAGCTGCCGTACGAGCCCGGCGAACCGGTCGTCGCGCGCCTCGCCGCTCTCGTAGAAGGTCTTCTGCGCGACGAAGTTGGCGATCGACAGCAGGAAGAGCTCGGAACGCGGGTCACGCTCCGCTCCCCGCCCGCCCTCGTACGTCCGCAGCACGTGCCCTGTAGAGGTGACGCGCGAAGTGCCCTGGGCCGCCTTCGCAGCCTTGTTGTTGAAGCGTGCCATGGTGAATTCCCCCCCGAATTCATGAGTGTTCCGGAGGAAGGCGCAGCAAATGGAGCGTGCCCGAGTTCAGAGGTCGGCGGCGGACTTATCACCTGGCGCGTCTTCCAGTTCCGCCACATCGACTTCCGACACATCGAATTCTGACACATAGAATTCTGACACATCGGCCGGAAGTCGACGACGGGATTCGAACCCGCATGGTTTCCCACCACGTCCCGAAGTAACCGCTGCCTGCGCACCGGGCACACACCATATGTTGCGCCTCCCGAGATCAAGTCGGCCGCGGCCTGGATTCTTTGCAAGAAGTAGCCGTGACCATCGCACCGGGAGGTGCATGAAATTGTGGTGTCCAGAGTTCAAGGCCGGCGGAACCGACGTAGGTGCTCTAACCCCTGAGCTACACCGGCACGTTGTACCGGTGACGGGACTCGAACCCGCGACCGCCCCATTAAGAGTGGAAGTAGGTCCTGCCTTCGCACCTGGACGTTGTCCACTCTAAGAGGCGGACCACGGACCCGGCGAACGATTTAATTCCCGCCGTACGGAGGGCATTTCAGCGACGCTTCTGCCTCTTCCAGGGCCCCTTGATCGCGACCATGATGCCCGGCACCTGAATGTTGGCGTACAGGGTCTTTCCGTCGGGTGAGAAGGTGACGCCGGTGAACTCGCTGAACTCGGGCTCGTCCTCGGTGCCGATGTTCAGGTCGTTGCGGGCGATGGGATACGTACGGCCGCTGTCGGTCGCGCCGAAGAGGTGGGAGACGCCCTCGCCGTCCTCGGCGATGACGAGACCGCCGTACGGGGAGACGGTGATGTTGTCGGGCCCGTCGAAGGCGCCGTCCTCGGCCGGGTCGGGGTTCACGCCGAGGAGGACCTTCAGGGTCAGCGTGCGGCGCTTGGGGTCGTAGAACCAGACCTGGCCGTCGTGCTGGACCGGGCTCTCCGCACGGGCGTAGGAGGAGACGAGGTAGGCGCCGCCGTCGCTCCACCACATGCCTTCGAGCTTGCGGGCGCGGGTGACCTCGCCGGTGTCGAACTGCTCGCGCACCGGCACGGCCTTGCCGTCGCGGTCGGGCACGTCGATCCAGTCGACCCCGTACACCGTGCCGATCTTCGTGGCGCGGGACAGGTCGTCGACGTAACGGCCGCCGGAGTCGTAGCACTTGGGCGCCTGGAGCACGCCCGCGTCGTCGGCGAGGGTACGGAACCTGCCGCGGCCGTGGGTGAAGCCGTGCGGCGGCTTCCAGCGGAAGAACAGGCCGTTGGGCTCGGCGTCGTCCTCGGTGAGGTAGGCGTGGCCGCGCTTCGGGTCGATGACGACGGCCTCGTGGTCGTACCGGCCGAAGAACTTGAGCGGCCGGGGGTCGCGGTTGGCCCGGCGGTCGCTCGGGTCGACCTCGAAGACGTAGCCGTGGTCCTTGGTCATGCCGTTCTCGCCGGCCCGGTCGGAGTTCTCCTCGCAGGTGAGCCAGGTGCCCCA
>NZ_LIPP01000465.1:3139-3514 GCF_001418335.1 Streptomyces aurantiacus
CGGTCAGCGGCACCGGGTACTTCCAGCCGGCGCGCGGGCCCTTCAGCTCGTGGTTGTTGACGAGGAGGGTCGTGCCGCGCGGGCCGTCGAAGGTGGCCGTGCCGTCATGGTTGGAGGGGGTGAACTCGCCCGACTCCAGCTTGGTCTTCCCGCTGTGGGTGATGACGCGGTACGAGAACCCGGCGGGCAGCGCGAGGATGCCCTTGGGGTCGGGCAGGAGCGGCCCGTAACCGACGGCTCCGCCGTGCCGGTCGGCGTCGTGCCGATCCGACGCGGGCCGGTCCGACTCGTACAGGTCGGCGTCGTCGCCCGCGGTCTCGGTGTCCGTGGACGCGAGGGCGCCGGGCGCGGTGGCGAGGGCGCCGACGCTGCCGA
>NZ_LIPP01000466.1 GCF_001418335.1 Streptomyces aurantiacus
CGTCCCCGTACTCCTGGCGGGCGAACAGACCTCGACGCGCATCGAACCCGCCAGGAGCGTGTACGCGGCGGTCGACGAGGCCGAGGCCACCGAGGGCGTCACGGACGCGGCCCTCTGGGTCGGCTACGCGTGGGCGGACGAGCCGCGCAACCGGGCCGCGGTGGTGGTCACGGGCCCTTCGCGGCAGGCGGTCACGGCAGGCGCGGAACGCCTGGCGCACGGCTTCTGGGCGGCACGGCACGACTTCGCCTTCGTCGCGCCGACGGGCCCGCTCGACGACTGCCTCGCCGAGGCCCTGGCCGCCGCACCGGAGGAACGGCCCTACTTCATCAGCGACACGGGCGACAATCCGACGGCGGGCGGCGCGGGCGACGTCACCTGGAGCCTCGAACGGGTGTTGTCCCGGCCGGAGTTCAAGGACCCGTCGGGACCGACGGTCGTCTACGCCTCGCTGCCGGGCCCGGCCGCGGTGGACACGGCGGTGCGGGCGGGCGTCGGAGCGGTCGTCACCGTCACGGCGGGTGCGGCGGTCGACGACCGGCACGCCGGTCCGCTGACCATGACGGGCGTGGTCCACGCGATCCGCCACGGCGACCCGCACGCGCGGACCGAGGCGGTGCTGCGGGTCGGCAGCGTGTACGTGGTGCTCACCGCGCTGCGCAAGCCGTACCACCACGAACACGACTTCACCGACCTGGACCTTTCACCCCGCACGGCCGACATCGTGATCGTCAAGATCGGCTACCTGGAGCCCGAACTCTTCGCCATGGCGGCCGGCTGGAAGATGGCCCTCACCCCGGGCGGCGTCGACCAGGACCTCTCGCGCCTGGGCCACCACCGCATCCACCGCCCGATGTTCCCGTTCGACAGGGAGATGCCCGACCCGGACCTCACGGCCAGGATCGTCCCCCCGCCGAACGAGTAAGGGGCGCCCCGAGGGGGGCGCCCCAAAGGGGCGCGGGGAACTGCGCGACAAGCCCCCACCGACCGGCAGACGTCAATCGACCGGCAGACGCCAACCGAGCCAACAGCGGAGCGCAGGCGCGGAGCGCTATGGCTTGCGGGCCACCGCCCCGTACATCGCGATGTCCTCGTCACGGGCATCCTTCTCACCCGTGCCGTCCGGGTGCCACTTGTGCACCTGGACGATCCCCGGCTCGACGAGCTCAAGACCCTCGAAGAACTCCTCGGCCTCGTCGATCGTGCGCAGCCGCATGGGCATGCCGCGGGCCGCGTACTCGCGGGCGACCCGGCCCACCTCCTTGGGCGCGAACTCGGCGGTGCCGATGGTCATCGCCAGGTAGCTGCCGGAGGGGAGGGGGTCCAGGAGACGGCGCACGATGCCGACCGCGTCGTCCTCGTCCAGTACGAAGTGGACGATCGCGATGACGGTCAGCGCGACCGGCTTGTCCAGGTCCAGGGTCTCCAGGAACTCGGCGGAGCCGAGCACGGCCTCCGGGTGCTGGAAGTCGGCCTCGATGTACGCAGTCCTGCCCTCGGGAGTGCTGGCGAGCAGCCCCTGGGACAGGGTGAGCACGATGGGGTCGTTGTCCACGTAGACCACCCGGGAGTCGGGGGCCACCGACTGGGCGATCTCGTGGAGGTTCGGGGAGGTGGGGATGCCCGTGCCGATGTCCAGGAACTGGCGTATCCCCGCGCTCTCGGCGAGCCAGCGCACGGCGCGGTTCATCCAGTCGCGGTTGGCACGCATGTGCACGGGCATCGCGGGCCACTCCCGCACCATGGCGTCGCCCGCCTCCTTGTCGGCGGGGTAGTAGTCCTTGCCTCCGAGGACGTAGTCGTAGATGCGCGCCGAGTGCGCGTTCTCGGTGTCGATCCGGTCGGCAGGCCATCCATTGTCGGGCAACGCCGTTCTCCCATTCATGTCGTCGGTTCACGGTGAACGCTCAAGCCGCCGCAGGAGTTTCGCAACAGCCGGTCGGAGTCGGACAGTTGGGGGACACGCTCGGGTTCAGAGCAGGAAGTCGGCGGTGCCGGCCTTCACGCCCGCCAGGAAGCTCGTCATCTCGCGGGGGGTGAAGACCAGCGCCGGGCCGTCGGGGTCGGTGGACTGGCGCAGGGCGACCCGGCCGTCACCGAGCTTCATCGCCTCGACACAGGCGCCGCCCGCGTCGTCACTCCACGGCTTGTACCAGCCGCGGGTACCGAGGTCACGGGACGGCATGCCGTTGTGTATGTGGTGGTGCACGTCAGAGCTCCTTGCGGATCGCACCGAGGAAGGCCTCGGTCTTTCTGGCGGGCGCCGACTGGGCGCCCAGCCGGTCCAGGGCCTCGCGATAGACCACGACGTCGTCGTCCTTGTCCAGGTACACAGCGCCCACCAGGCCGCTGAGATAGACGATGTCGGGCAGCTCGCGCGCCCGGAACCGGAAGAGATGGAACGCGCCGGCCCGCATGGCCGGATGCGGGCCGTTGGCGAACGGCATGATCTGCAGGGTCACCTGGGGCAGTGAGTTGACCTCGATCAGATGGTCGATCTGGGCGCGCATCACCGCGGGACCGCCGACCGGCCACCGCAGCACCGTCTCGTCCATGACGATCCACACGCGCGGCGGCGAGGGCTTGGAGAGCAGCTCCTGACGCCGCATGCGCAGCGCCACGCGGCGGTCCGTGGCCTCCGCCGCGGCGTGCGGGTTGCCGGCGCTCAGCAGGGCGCGCGCGTAGTCCTCGGTCTGCAGCAGCCCGTGCACGAACTGCGCCTCGTACGCGCGGATCTGCAGGGCCGCCTGCTCCAGGCTCAGATAGGCGGAGAACCAGTCCGGCAGCACATCGCGGTAGGTGTGCCACCAGCCGCGCTTGTTCGCCTCGCGGACCGACTTCAGGAAGGTGTCGATCTCCTGCTGGTCGGTCACGCCGTAGATCTGGAGCAGCTTCTCCGCGTCGGGAAGCCTGAGCCGGGCCACCTTGGCGGCCTCCATACGGCGGATGGTGGAGTGACTGACCCCGATCGCCTCACCCGCCTGCTCGAACGTCAGTCCGGCGCGGTTGCGCAGTTCCTCCAGCTGCTTGCCGAGGATCATGCGCAGGACGGAGGGCGCGCCACCCCAGTCGGTTTCCACGGTCACGCCTTACCCCCTCACGCCGGAGTTCGAGGTTGCAGTCTGTCACGATCACCCGTTCGACAGACGAAGCATGCACCGGTCGAATTGCAAATTTCAACTTGTTGGTTGCGAGGTGATGTTGGCAGGTGTCACAGTAGGCCTACCGTCCCGGCCCGGTGAACGACGAGACGAAGCGGTCGAGTTGGGGGAGAACGGCCCGCGCATCGTCACTGCCGCACCGAGGTGCTCGCACCTCGCGGCGCAGCCGATCCGTGCGGTACCGGCACCGGCCTGACCTCCGGCGCGAAGGCAGACGAAAGGCGAACGGCGATGGCTCCGCCCTCTCTCCCCAAGCCATTGGGCCGACTGCCCGCGGACGGACATCCGCACAGGACAGCCGTGTTCGGTCTGCCCCCGGAACTCCCCTCGGTGGGTCTGGCCCGCCGGAACGTACGCGAACTGCTCAGCGCGTGGGGCACGGACACCGAGGCATGCGACAACGCTGTCCTGGTGACGTCCGAGCTCGTCACCAACGCGCTCACCCACACGGTGAGTGAGCGGATCATCTGCAGGCTGCGCAGCGACGGACACAGCCTCCACCTGGAGGTCGAGGACCAGAAGCGCTGTCCGACCATCCCCGCACAACGCACCGCAGGGCCCGACGAGCAGGGCGGTCGCGGACTCATGCTGGTCGGCATGCTCAGCAGCGACTGGGGCATGCGGGACACCGCGCACGGCTCCGGCCGCGTCGTCTGGGCCGTCCTGCCGGCGTGCCCCATACCCTCGCCGCAGTCACCGGAACCACGCGAACTCGCCCCCGCCGAGCTCGTACCCGCCTCCTCAGAGCTCGTACCCGCCTCCTCCGAGCGCGTACCCGCCACGCACCTCACCCGGCCCGCCCCCCACTCGGCCGAAGGATCACTGCCTCATGGAACTGCAGCACGCCCCTGACCCGTGGTCGCGTACCTCCGCGACGTCGCCTTCCGAGCGTCCGATCCGTCTGGTGATACCCGCACAGTTGCGCACCGGTCTGGGGTGCGACGTGGTGGGCACGTCCAGGGAACACGGCGAACGCATTCTGGACTGCCTGCCCCGCGTCGGCTGTGTGTTCGCCGACGACTCCACGGACGGCGAGCGCTGGTGGTGGGTGGTCCCCGCCGGGTCCCACATCGGCGTCAGCTGGCCGCCCTCCGTCACCTACACCGGCGCCCGCCGGGCCGACCCGTCCTGGACCCGGGTCCGCCGCAGGCCGCGCTCCGCGAAGCCCCGCCTGATCCACAGCCCCGCGGGCGACTCGCCGTACACCCCGCCGATCCCCCTGTACTTCCTCGCGTGCCGCCTCGCCGGCAGCGTCCCGAGGTGGTCCCTCGCCGGGGGCTGATCCGGCGGAGGCGCCCTGTATGACGCCCGGTCTCGCGTTGTGTGATGAACGGATGACAACGGGGCCTGCGGGTGAAATCCGCTGGTGTGCTGGACGCCATGCAGACCACAACGCACCTCCGCGACTCCCTCTCTCCCTCCTGTCATCCTCACCCCGGTCACGATCGCCCCGGTCACGATCACCGTCACCGTCGCAGCGTCTGTGTGGCGGCCGTGGTGCTGGCCGTCGGCGCCGGCGGCGCACTGAGCGGCTGCGGCAACGACGACGCGGGCACGGGGGTGCGGGTGGCCCCCTCCGGATCGGCGCCGGCATCGGCACCGCGTTCCGGGACGGGCGAGAAAACGACGGACACGAAGACACTGTGGCTGGGTGACTCCATCGCCGGTGTCGAAGCCCCGGCACTCGGCGCGGCGCTGAAGGCCGGCGGTGTGGAGTTCAAGAACGCCTCCTCCGACGGCGGCGGCACCGTCGTGGAGGGCGACAAGATGAGCATGCCCATCGCCCGGTCGACATGGAAGGCGCTGGGCAGGGACATCGCCTCCTTCCGCCCCGACGTGATCGCCTACCAGATCACCACCTACGACTGGGGCACCGCCCAGCAGCAGCGTGCTTCGTACGAGAAGCTCGCGAAGACGGCGCGGGACGCCGGTGCGGAACTCGTGCTCGTCTCCGCGCCGCCCTACAAGGTGGACGACTTCTACAAGAAGTACGCGGGCGCGATCAAGAGCGCGCCGAAGGCCGCGGAAGAGGTCGCCGATGCCAGTGGCGGCACCGTGCACTTCTACGACGCCTCGGCGCTGTGGGGCACCGACGGCGCCGCCGCGAAGGCCCAGCGGTCCTCGGACGGCATCCACTCCTG
Organism: Streptomyces aurantiacus; assembly: GCF_001418335.1. GTDB lineage: Bacteria > Actinomycetota > Actinomycetes > Streptomycetales > Streptomycetaceae > Streptomyces > Streptomyces aurantiacus. Next base: position 5,303 of record NZ_LIPP01000466.1, read on the forward strand.
CCAGCAGGGCTCGGCCGCCTTCGCCAAGTGGTTCACCGAGCGGCTCGGCAAGCAGTACGGCTTCACACCCGCCGCGCCGGACCAGTGGGCGAAGGACCCGTGGGTGGGGGACCGGCGGTACGCCAAGCTCGGCTGCGGCTGAGCCGCGGCGGTGAGTACCACCGATCGTGATCTCAGGAGGACCGGCGCCCGTGATGCGGTGAGTACCACCGACCGCGTTCACCTCGCGCCGCTCGACGGTTTGCGGGGGCTGGCCGTCACGGCCGTTCTGCTCTTCCACGCCGGGCAGCTGCGCGGCGGCTTCCTCGGTGTCGACCTGTTCTTCGTGCTGTCGGGCTTCCTGATCACCGGGCTGCTGCTCGGCGAGATCGGCAAGCGGAACCGGATCGGCCTGGCCGCCTTCTGGGGGCGGCGAGCGCGGCGCCTGCTGCCGGCGCTGATCGTCATGGGCGTGGCCGTCCTGCTGCTGGCCTGGGCCTTCGGCTCGCCCGCTCTGCTCGCCCTCGCGCTCGACGACGCGCCCTGGGCGGCGGCGCAGGCGGTGAACTGGCACTTCGTCGCGGAGCAGGTCGGCTACTGGAACGCTTCGGACACGCGCCTGTTCGCCCACCTGTGGAGCATCGCCGTGGAGTGGCAGTTCTATCTGCTCTGGCCCCTGGTGGTCGCGGTCATCGCACGGGGCAGGAGAGGTCAGCGACGAGTGGCCGTACTGGCTGTCGCGGGCGCGCTCGTCTCCCTCACACGGATGATCCATTTCGGGAACGCGGTGGACACCACGCGGGCCTACGAGGGCACCGACACCCGGGCGTTCGCGTTGCTGCTGGGCGCCGCGGTCGCCACCGAGCCGGTCAGGCGGCTGTTCGCCGGCGTTCCCCGGGCGGTGGCCGACGCGTTGTGCGCGCTGCTGGTCTGCGGGCTCGTGGCCTCCTGGGCGCTGACCGACGGGCAGCACGCTCCCGGCCTGTTCCAAGGCGGTCTGTTCCTGCACTCGGCGACGGCCGCGGTGCTGATCGCGCTGCTGGCAGGTGTGCCGCAGGGGCGCACGGGCCAGGTGGTGGGCAGCGCGGTGCCGCGCAGGCTGGGGGAGATCTCCTACAGTCTCTACCTGTGGCACTGGCCGGTGTATCTGCTGCTGCCGGAGAAGACGCTCGGATTCGGCGGGTGGGCCCGTACCGCGGTGCTGATCGGCCTGTCGCTCGGGGCGGCCGAGCTGTCGAAGAGGGTGGTGGAGGACCCGGTGCGGTTCCGGGCCCGATGGGCCACAGGGGGCCGTGGGCTGGTCGCGCTCGCCGCCGCGGCCGTCGTGCTGGCGGGGGTGTGGGCGGCCATACCGCAGCCTCAACTCGGTGCGGGCACGGTGGACTTGGACCGGCTGATGGCACCGTAGCCTCATGGGCGCCGAGCGGGGGCCTCCCACGACGAGGGGACTCCCACGACGAGCGAAAGCTGGACGGATGGACGGATGCGGAACAAGCACAGCGACAGGAGAGGCGTGGGAGTGAGGCACGGCGTGGGGATGAGGCACGGTCCGCGCCACCGGCCGAGGTGTCCTGTCGTGCTCCTTGCCTGCCTGCCGCCGGCGATGGCGGTGCTCGTCGGCTGCGGTGTCATGGACACCGGCCCGGTGGAGGCCGGAGCGCCGGCTCAGGGGCCGCGGGTGACGGAGGGGGCGGACGTTCTTCGGGTGTACTTCCTCACGCCCCACGGGGCATGGCCCGTCGCTCGCCCGGAGCCGGCCGGGACAGCCGGGCCGCAGGCTGTACTCGATGCGCTGCTGGCCGGTCCCACCCGCTCGGAGCGGGCCCGTGGGCTGGCCACCGCCCTGCCGTCCGGTACCCACCGAGTGAGGGCACAGGCCTCCACGGGGGCCGTCGACCTGTACCTGCCGTGGCTCGTACCGGAACTGGACAGGGTGGCGGTGAGCCAGTTGGTGTGCACGGCCGCCGCCGCGCCGGGCGTCCCGGGAGGCAGGAAACCGGCGGACGTGGTCGTGCGGATCCACGAGTCGGGCATCCCCCAGGGCGCCTGGCCCGTCAGGTGCGACGAGGACGGCGCGGCCGCCCCCGTCGAGACGAGCGGCCCGGCCCGCTGACCGGGCTGCTGACCGGCCCCCTGCCGGCCGAGGACTGCCGAGGACTGCCGAGGACCGCGGATGCTGCCGAGACCGCAGAAGACCGCGGAAGACCGCGGAGGGAAAGGAAAGGCACTGCCTTATGACACATGTCCTGCTGATCGAGGACGACCCCGCCGTCCGCCGCGGCGTCACGCTGGGGCTGCGGCGCCGCGGCCACGAGACCGAGGCGGTCGGCACGGGCGAGGACGGACTGGAGTCGCTGGCCGCCTGCCCGCCGGACATCGTCCTGCTCGACCTGATGCTGCCCGGCATGAGCGGCCTGGAGGTGTGCCGGCGCATCCGGGAGACCAGCCAGGTGCCCATCGTGATCCTCTCCGCGCGCAGTGACGACGTCGACGTGGTCGTGGGCCTGGAAGCCGGCGCCGACGACTACATCGTCAAACCCGCCGGCGACGAGGTCATCGAGGCCCGCATACGCGCGGTGATGCGCCGCCTGGCCCCCTCCCAGCCCACAACCGAGGCGGGCAACGAGTGCACCACCTACGCCGACCTGGAGATCGACCGCTCCGCGCTGCGGGTGCGCAAGCACGGTACGGATCTGACGCTCGCCCCGTCGGAACTCAAACTGCTGCTGTTCCTGTCGGCCTGGCCGGACCGGACCTTCAGCCGCCAGCAGCTGCTGGAACAGGTGTGGGAACAGAGCTACTACGGTGACGCCAGGCTGGTGGACGCGTGCGTGATGCGTCTGCGCGCCAAGACCGAGGACGACCCGCGGCACCCCCGCTACATCCAGACCGTGCGGGGCTTCGGCTACCGCTTCGGCCCGCTGTGAAGCGCCGCCTCCTCCCGGGCGGCCTGGGCACCCGCATGGTCGTCGCCTTCGTCCTGGTCTCCTCGCTCAGCGCACTGACCACGGCGGCGCTGACCTTCTACCAGGCACGCACCGCGATCCTCCAGCGCGCCCAGGACGACGCCGTACGCGAACTGCGCGCCCAGCTCGACTCGCTCGCGCCGGATCTGCCGGCCCGGCCCGCAGAGGCGGACCTGCGCACCCTTGTCCTGCAACTCGACCGCGCCGGCGGCGCCCGCGACTGGCGCACCGCCGCCGGCTACCGCGACGGCCGGCTCGTCAGCGCCCGGAGCCCGGCTCCCGACCTACCCGTCCACCTGACGGACACCGCCGCCTCGGCCACCACAGCCCTGGTGCAACGCTTCCACCACGGCGGACAGCCCCGGCTCGCGGTCGCCCTGCCCGTCGCCCTGCCCGCTGCCCCCGCCGACCGCCCCACCCGGCCGTCCGGCCTCGTCGTCTACGCCACCTTCTCCCTCGCCGGCCAGCAGCGGGACATCACCTCCCTGGTCGCCGCCGCCCGCGCGGGCGCCCTGCCCGTCGTACTCGCCTCGATCGTGCCCGCGCTGCTGGCCGCCCGCCGCGTCCTGCGCCCGGTGAGACGACTGCGGTCGGCCGCCGAGACCATGGCCACCGGCGACCTGGACACCCGCGTCGAGGTCACAGGGCACGACGAACTCGCGGGTCTCGGCCGCACCTTCAACACCATGGCCGCGACGCTGCAGGCCGACGCCGCCACGCTGCGGTCCATGGAGGCCAAGGCCCGCCGGTTCGCCGCCGACGTCTCCCACGAACTGCGCACCCCCCTCGCCGCGATGACCGCCGTCACCGGCGTCCTCGACGACGACGCCGCGTCCGGGGACCTCGGTCCCGACGCGTCGGAAGCCCTCACCCTCGTCGCCGACGAGACCCGCAAACTGGCTCACATGGTCGAAGACCTCATGGAGATCTCCCGGTTCGACGCCGGTGCCGCCCGCCTCGACCTCGACGAGATCGACGTCGGCGAACTCCTCCGCAAGACGCTCGCGCTGCGCCACTGGCAGGACCAGGTGGACGTCGACGTACCCGAAGGCCTGCGTGCCCGCCTCGACCCGCGCCGCGTCGACGTCGTCCTCGCCAACCTCACCGGCAACGCCCTGCGCCACGGCGGACCACAGGCACGGACGCAGGTACCAGCCCAGGTACAGGCACAGGCACAGGCACAGGTACGCGTCCGGGCCCGCTGCTCCCAGGCAGGGAGCCTCGTCATCACCGTCCGCGACAGCGGACCGGGCATCGCCGACGCCGTGCTGCCGCACGTCTTCGACCGCTTCACCAAGGGCGACACCGCCCGCGCACGCAGTGCGGGCAGCGGTCTGGGGCTGGCCATCGCCGCCGAGAACGCCCGCCTGCACGGCGGCACCCTCACCGCCGCCAACGCCCCGGAAGGAGGAGCGGTCTTCACCCTCACCCTGCCGCGCGACCCCGTATGACGCGCCCCCACATGCCCCACGTGACCCGCCTGAAACGACGCCACGCACAGCTGCCGGCCCTCGGCGTCGCCCTGCTCCTGCTCCTGCCCCTGGCCGCGTGCGCCGTCACCGACACGGGCCCCGAACCCGCCGGCCCCCCGGCCGCCGGACCTCGCGACTCCGCGTCCGCCGGCACGGCCGTCGTGCACGTCTACTTCTACTCCGCCCAGGGCCTCGAACGCGTCTCACGCCCCTACCGGGGCCCGGACGCGACCGGCGCCGCCCTGCGGGAACTCGCCTCCGGCCCCGACGCCGCCGAACGCGCCCGCGGCCTGATCAGTTACGCCCCGGCCGGCGCCCCCGCTCCCGTCGGCACCGCCCAACAGCCGGGCAGCGTACGGGTGTTCGCGCCCCAGGGGTGGGAATCCCGCAGCGCGCTGCGCCAACTCGTGTGCACGGCCGCCGACGCGGCAAGCACAGCGCAGGGAACCAGCCTCCGGACGTTCAAGGTGAAGGTGCGGCAGGTCACGAGCGGAGAGCCCGTCACCGTCACACGGATGTGCACGCTCTAGAAGGCATCGGCGATACTTCAACGATCCCTTCCGCTCCGACCCGAACTCCGCACTCCGAACTCCCAACTCCGGACGAGCCTTTGGGCAGGACCCCGGCCGAGAGCGGGAGGGCAGCCGACCTTCAGGGGAGTACCGTGCCGTCGTCCCAACCGTCCCAGCCGCCGGACCCAGCGACCACCCCGCCGTGGCGGCTCCTCCTCGCGTACGTACGCCCGCACCGCTGGACGCTGCTGCTCGGGGCCGTGCTGTCGCTGCTGACCGGGGCCGCCGGGCTCGCCCTGCCGCTGGTCGCCAGGTCGCTGATCGACGACCTGGGGCACGACCGGGCGATCGCCGGGACGCTGCTGATCATGTCGGGCCTTGTCGTCGCCAACGCCGCGATCGGGGCGCTGGGTTCGTACGTCCTGCGGTACACCGCCGAGTCCGTCGTACTGGGGGCGCGGCGGGGGCTGGTCTCGCACCTGCTGCGGCTGCGCATAGCCGCCGTCGACCGGAGTGAGCCCGGGGACCTGATGGCCCGGATCACGTCGGACACCACCTTGCTGCGGGAGGTCACCACCGACTCGCTGGTGGGTCTCGGCACGGGCGGTCTGACGCTGGTGGCCACGCTCGCGCTGATGGGGTTCGTCGACCCGGTGCTGACGGCCGTCACCCTGGGCGTCGTCGTGTGCGCGGGCACGGTGATCGGCGTGATCGTGCCGCGCATCAACCGGGCCAGCAGGCGGGCCCAGGACGCGGTCGGGGCGATGGGCGCCTCACTGGAGCGGACCCTGGGCGCGCTCCGGACCATCAAGGCGTCCGGCGCCGAGCACCGCGAGGAGCGGGCCGTGCACGCGGCGGCCGAGGAGTCCTGGCGGCAGAGCGTCCGGGCCGCCAAGTGGTCGGCGCTGGCCGGGAACACGGCCGGCCTCTCGATGCAGATCGCGTTCATCACCGTCCTCGCCGTGGGCGGCGCACGGGTCGCGACCGGGGCCGTCGACATCGGCACACTCGTCGCCTTCCTGCTGTACGTCTTCTACTTGATGGCGCCGATCCAGCAGGTCGTCGGAGCGGTCGCCCAGTACCAGACCGGATCGGCCGCCCTGGCCCGTATCGAGGAGGCGCGGCTGCTGCCCGCCGAGCCGGCCGCCGAGCCCGCGCCGCTGCCCGGACCGGGCGCCGAACCGGCCTCGGTCGCCTTCGAGGACGTCCGCTTCCGGTACGCCGACGACCTGCCGTACGTCCACCACGGCGTGACCTTCACCGTGCCCCCGCGCGGCATGACCGCCTTCGTGGGCCCGTCGGGCGCCGGCAAGACCACCGTGTTCTCGCTCATCGAGCGGTTCTACGACCCCGACGGGGGAACCATCGCGCTGGACGGCCGCGACCTCACCGAGTGGGAGGTGTCCACGCTCCGGTCGGCCATCGGCTACGTGGAGCAGGACGCGCCCGTGCTCTCCGGCAGCCTCCGCGACAACCTCCTGCTCGGCAACCCGGACGCGGACGAGGACGAGCTGCTCCGCGCGCTCAAGACCACCCGGCTCGACACCCTCGTCGACCGGCTGCCCAAGGGCGTGGACACGCTCGTGGGCCACCGCGGCACCAAGCTGTCCGGCGGTGAGCGGCAGCGCGTCGCCATCGCCCGCGCGCTCCTGCGGCGGCCCCGGCTGCTGCTGCTCGACGAGGCCACCAGCCAGCTCGACGCGGTCAACGAGGCCGCGCTGCGCGACACGGTCGCCGACGTCGCCCGCACCACCACGGTCCTGGTCGTCGCCCACCGGCTGTCCACCGTCACCATGGCCGACCGCATCGTCGTCATGGACGCCGGGCAGGTACGGGCCGTGGGCACCCACCGCGAACTCGTCGCGGGCGACCAGCTGTACGCGGAACTGGCCGCCACGCAGTTCCTCGCGGCCGACGACGACACCCGGACACCGGAACCGGAACCAGAACCACAACCAGAACCGGCGACGGCAGCGGAAAGCATCTGAGGTGACGGCGGCTGTTTTTCCGTTCCGGGATGGTGGAACCGACGCCTTCGGGACAGGATGCCCGGATGAAGGGTGATCTGTTTTCCAGCGAGTACATGGTGCAGCCGGCCACCGCGGCGGGCATGAGCCTGCAGAACGCGAAGTCGATCAGGTACGCCGTCAACGGCGAGATGCTCGCCCGGCAGGGCGCGATGATCTCCTACCGCGGCAACCTGCAGTTCGAGCGCAAGGGCCAGGGCGTCGGCGGCATGCTCAAGCGCGCGGTCACCGGCGAGGGGCTGCCGCTCATGGCGGTGCGCGGACAGGGGGAGGCCTGGTTCGCGCACGAGGCACAGAACTGCTTCATCATCGACATCGACCCGGGTGACGTCTTCACCGTCAACGGCCGCAACGTCCTGTGCTTCGACGCGTCGTTGCAGTACGAGATCAAGACGGTGAAGGGCGCGGGGGTCACCGGCGGGGGGCTGTTCAACAGCGTCTTCACCGGACAGGGCCGGCTCGGCCTCGTCTGCGAGGGCAGCCCGCTGGTCATCCCGGTCTCACCGCAGTGGCCGGTGTACGTGGACACGGACGCTGTCGTCGGCTGGACGGCCAACCTCCAGACGTCGCTGCACCGTTCGCAGTCCATCGGCTCGATGATCCGCGGCGGCTCGGGCGAGGCCGTGCAGTTGATGCTCCAGGGGGAGGGATTCGTCGTCGTACGGCCGAGCGAGGTCACACCGCAGAAGGCCCAACAGCACTGATACGAGCTCCTGTCGGGCCTGCCGCGTCCCGCGCCCACGTCTTTCAGGCTTCCTGCCTTCCGCTCGTCCGCCGGCGCCACAGAACCGCGGCGGTGCCGGCGGCGAGCAGCGCCGCGGTGCCCGCCGCGGCGGGCAGGAGCACATCGGTGCCGGTCGAGGCGAGCGACCCGTCACCGGTGGTGCCGGGCGAACCGCCCCCGGTCGTGTTCCCGGTGCCACCCAGGGCACCGAGGTCGTCCGTGCCGCCCGTGCCGTTCCCGTCGGCCGCCGGGCCGTCGACGGGAACCGTGGTGCCCGTGTCGGCCGGTTCGGCACCCGGGCCCGTATCGCCGGGTGACGGGTCGGCCGGTCCGCCGGAAGGATCGGGCGAGGGCGAGCCCGACGGTGGCGGCGACGTCGAGTCCGACGGTGACGGCGAGGCGGAGGGCGTCGGCGGCACCGGCGCCCTGAACACGGTGAGCGAGGCATCGGAGGGGCTCGCGACGAACACCGCATCGCCGCCCGGTGCCACCGCGACGGACGAGCCGCCCAACTGGCCATTGACACCGGGCAGTTCGGCGCCCAGGTCGAGGTCCTCGAACGTCGCCGTGTCGTAGACCGAGAGCTGCCCCACGCCGTCCCCCTCCTCCGGCGGGTTGCCCCAGTCCTGCCACACCGCGAACGCCCGCCCCGACCGCGGGTCCACGGCGACGTCCGCGACGGTGTCGCCCGGTTTCGCGTCGAACGAGGCGACCGGCTTGCCGGAGGCGATGTCGTACGCCTCCAGGACGGTGCCGCGTCCCGCCCACAGCACCCCGCGCCCGGTGTCCCACTCCAGGAAGGACACCGCGGCCCCGGCACCGAGGGCGATCTCCTTGCCGTCCGGCGCGAAGTCGGCCGAACCGACCCTGCGCAGCAGCCCGTTGGTGTTGTCGGTGACCCAGATCTGCCCGGCGGCGGTGTCCACGGCGAGCGGACCGCCGGTGGCCGGGAGCGTGAGGGTACGTTCGACGGTCACCGACGTCCCGCCGACGGCGACCTCCTCCAGTCTCGTCCCGCGGACGACCACGACGGTGCCGGCTTTCGCGCCCGCCTTGGCCTGCGTGATCGTCGTGCCGGTGAGCCAGCCCCCGGTCCCGGTCGCGTCGCCGTCCCGGGCGGCCGCGATCCCGCGCAGCCCGACCAGGTAGTGCACCCCGTCGCCGGGCAGCGGCCCGGCGAGCCGCTTGCCCGGGAGCTGGGCGGGCGCGCCCGTGCTGCCGGGCGACGTCTTCACCCAGCTCCGTACGCTCGCGGACGCCGGGTCGACGACATAGACGCCGGCCAGGCTGCCGTCCGGCGTACCGGCGACGGTGTCGGACCCGACGTACAGCTTCCCCGACTCGGGGTGCAGCAGCAGGTCGAGCGGTTTGCCGACGGTCGTGAGGCGGGTCGCACGCTCGTACGCGCCGGTGCCGGGCGGGTCGTCGGCGCCGGCGGCGGGCGTGCCGAACGCGACGGCGGTGAGCACCACCGCCGTGATGCCCACCAGGGCGCCCGCCGCCCGGGGGCGGAGCACATCGCTCCGCCCCCGGGTTCTGAAGGGCGCGGTCACGAGAAGGTGACCGGAAGGTAGACGTCGTACGAGCGGGTGCCGCTCGCCGTGTGGTCGGCGCGCGTCACGATGGCGCAGTCGACGTCCGTGCCGCAGACCTGGCCGGAGGCGATGTTCGGGTTCACATGCACGCTGACCCCGAAGGAGCCGCCGGAGCCGTAGACGGAGCTGTTCGCGACCGTGCCGCCGCCCTGGTTCGACACCCAGTGCGAGGCGCCCGTCGTGCCCGACTGGTCCGCGCCGCCCAGGCAGGGGGTCGGCCGGGAGGTGTACGTCGACGGGTCTCCCGGCACGACGCCCTCGGGGATCACACACAGGCCGACGTAGACACCCTGGAGCGTGTTGTAGCCGCTGCCGGAGACGGTGACGTTCTGGCCGGCGGCCGACAGGCTGTCGGGGGCCGTCAGCGACAGGTTGTACGTCGTGCCGCTCACGGTCACCGACCGGGTGGCGGTGGCGGCCGAGGCCGAGGTGGCGAGTCCGACCGTCAGCGCGGCGGCGGTGGCTCCGACGGCGGCGAGACGGGCGGCACAGGAGAACAAGGCGGATCTCATGGGTAGTTGGCCCTTTCGAAGGCGAGAACCACTTAGGTAAGGCAAACCTAAGTTGCAGCTCAAGGATCGTCAACCCGGTCACTCGGGAACGGCGCGAAGTGATGTTGTGATCACGCCAATACGGGCAGGATCATGCGCGCATGCCGACGCCCCGAGGCCGTGCGGGAAGCACGGGAAGCACGGGAAGACTGATCGCCTTCGCGACAGCCCTGGTGCTGGCCGTCGCCGCCTGCGGCGGGTCCGACGGCCAGGACTCCGACGACGACGGCGGGGGTGGGGGCAGGGGCGGCAAAGGGCTGGAGAGGTCGAGCGTCACGGTCGCCGCGCTGCCCCTGACGGACAGCGCCGCCCTCTACCTCGCGCGGGACCGGGGGCTGTTCGAGAAGGAGGGCCTGGACGTACGCATCCAGCCCGTCCAGCAGAGCATCCAGGCGCTGCCCGCCCTGTCGAAGGGCCAGGTCGACGTCATCGCGAGCGCGAACTACGTCACCTTCCTCCAGGCCCACGAGAAGGGCACCCTGGACCTGCGCATCCTCGCCGAGGGAGCCCGCGTCGCGCCGCACATGATGGACGTACTCGTGCCCGAGGACTCCGACATCCGCAGCGTCGCCGACCTCAAGGGCAAGAAGGTCGCCGTCAACATCCTCAACAACATCCAGTCGCTGACCCTGAACGCGGTCCTCGGCCAGCAGGGCGCGGGCCGTCCCGAGTACCGGCAGATCGCCTTCCCCCAGATGGGGGTCGCCCTGGAGAAGGGGCAGGTCGACGCGGTCCACGCTGTCGAGCCCTTCGACAGCGCCATCCAGAAGGAGCTGAACGCCCGCGTCCTCGTCGACGGCGGCTCCGCTCCCGTGGAGGCCATACCGATCAGCGGATACGTCACGACCGGCGACTACGCGGCCAAGAACCCCAGAACGGCGGCGGCGTTCCGGCGGGCGATCACCGAGGCGGCGGAACTCGCCACACGGGACCAGGACGCGGTACGCGAGGAACTGCCCAAGTACACCAAGGTGACCGCGGACCAGGCCGAGTCGATCCGGCTGCCGGACTACCCGGCGACGTCGGACGTGTCCCAACTGCGCCGCCTCACCGCACTCATGAAGGAACAGGGCCTGCTGAAGAAGGACATCGATCCGGGAACGCTGCTGGTCGAGTGAGGCGAAGCGGGTGAGGCGTCGACAGGAACTGCTGCTCGGTGCGCTCGGGGTGCTGCTCGCCCTCGGACTGTGCGAGGCGGTCGGCCGGGCGGGAATCGTGCGGCGCAGCTACCTGCCGCCGGCCTCCGAAGTCCTGACGCGGGCCGTGGAGCTGGCAGGCGACCCGCTCTTCCTGGCGGGATTCGGAGCCACCGTGCGCGCCTGGGCCCTCGGCCTGGGTCTCGCCTGCGTGATCGCCGTGCCGCTGGGCCTGCTCCTCGGCAGCGTGCCCGTCGTCGACGACGCCGTGCGCGCGATCATCGAGTTCCTGCGCCCCCTGCCGTCCGTCGCGCTGATCCCCCTGGTGTCCCTGCTGCTGGGTTCCGGTACGGAGACGAAGGTCGCGCTCATCACGTACGCCTGCGTCTGGCCGATCCTCTTCAACACCGTCTACGGCCTCGGCGAGACCGACCCGCTGGCCAAGGACACGCTGCGTGCCTTCGGCTTCGGCCGCCTGTCGGTCCTCCTGCGGGTCGAACTCCCCGCCACCGCGCCCTTCATCGCGGCCGGCGTGCGCATCTCCGCGGCGATCGCCCTCGTCCTCGCCGTCGCCACCGAGATCCTGGCGGGCTTCGGGGAGGGGCTCGGCATCTTCATCGCCCAGTCGCAACTGGCGACGGACGGCACACGGGACGTGCTGGCCGGGGTGGTCTGGGCCGGGGGCCTGGGGCTCGTTATCAACACGGTGCTGGTGTGGGGCGAACGGAGGCTGTTCCCTTGGACACCGGAACATCGGGGGGAACGGTGAGGGGGGTGGGCGGTCGGTTTTCGCCCCCGCCGCCCCTACCCTTCCC
>NZ_LIPP01000467.1 GCF_001418335.1 Streptomyces aurantiacus
CCGGCTACGCGCTCGCCTTCGCCCAGGAGGTCCGCCGCTTCTACCCCTTCGCGCCGTTCGTGGGCGGACTCGCCGTCACCGATCTGCGCTGGCGGGGCGAGCGGATCGACGCGGGCACGATGGTGTTGCTCGACATCTACGGCCAGAACCACGACCCGGAGCTGTGGGAGGACCCCTACGTCTTCTCACCCCAGCGGTTCGTCGACCGGGAGCCCGGCCGCGACGAACTGATCCCACAGGGCGGAGGCGACGCCGGCACCGGTCACCGGTGCCCCGGCGAGGACATCACCCTGGCCCTCCTCGCCACGCTGGCGCCGCGACTTGCCGGGCTGGCGTACGACGTGCCCGCGCAGGACCTGCGTATCCCGTTGCGGCGGATTCCGACCCGGCCCCGCAGCGGCTTCGTGGTCAGCGGCGTACGCAGCAGTAGCAACAGCAGCGTACGCACCTGACGGCGGCCGACCGGCCCTCCCCCACCGAACCAGGAAAGCCTTCCCCTTCCGAGGAGTTGATTCGAACATGCGCGCTCTCGCGTTCGTCTGCACCCTGACCGCCTCCCCGTCCCCCTCCAGCAGTCACCTCATCGCCGACCAGGTGATGGCGGAGTTCCGGCGTCTGGGGGTGGAGGGCGAAACCGTGCGGGTCGTCGACCACGACGTGCGTCCGGGCGTGGAGATCGACATGGGTGACGGAGACGCCTGGCCGCGGTTGCGCGAGAAGGTCATGGCCGCGGACATCCTGCTCCTCGCGACGCCCGTCTGGCTCGGCCACCCCTCCAGCGTCTGTCAGCGCGTGCTCGAACGGCTCGACGCAGAACTGTCCGAGACCGACGACGAGGGCAGGCTCCTCACCTACGGCAAGGTCGCGGCGGTGGCGGTCGTCGGCAACGAGGACGGCGCGCACAAGATCAGTGCCGATCTGTTCCAGGGGCTCAACGACATCGGCTTCACCCTGGCTCCCCAGGTGGCCACCTACTGGGTCGGAGCGGCCATGGAAGGCACCGACTACAAGGACCTGGAGGAGACGCCGGAAGCCGTCGCCTCCACCACCCGCACCCTCGCCGTCAACACCGTCCACCTCGCCCGTCAGCTCGCCGAGAACCCGTACCCGGCCTCTTGACGCCGTACGGGCGGGGCCCCATCAGCACTGGTGGGGCCCCGCCCGGGAATCGGATCGCCGGCGCTGTCGTTCAGCCCGCGGCCGTCGGGAAACGCTCCCACACCCGGTGCGCGCCGAGCAGTTCGACGATCTGTTCAAGGACTGCGTCGCCCCGGTCGCCGGTCACCACACCCGGCGCGGACGTCGGCACACCGGCCCGCTCCAGTGCCGCCACACCGTCCTGCCATCCGCCGATGGCCTTCCCGTGCCGGAACGCCTCCGTCAGCAGCAGCGACACGCGCGGGTCGATTCCGGCTCCATCGGCCCCGTCACCATCACCATCGCCGGTTACGGCGCCGGCCTTCGCGTCGCGCGCCCCGTACGCGTCATCGCCGCGCCCCGGTGCACCGGCCACCAGGAGGGCGTCGAACTCCACGGACCTGGCGGTGGCGTAGCTGCGCTGAACGGTGATCGGGTCCCCGTCCGCGTCGAGTACGCCACCGGCCGGGGCGATCACCAACGGCACCATCCCCGCTTCCTGGACAGCCTCGCGGACGGTGCGTACGCCGGCCAGGTCACCGGCCGGGCCTGCGACGATCCCGACGATCCTGCCGTCCGGCGGCCACACCTGACCGACCTGGGACAGTGCCGGGCTCGGTTCCGGCGAGGCGAGCTGCTCCGTCGCCTCGGGTGCCGGGAGGCCGAGGCCCGCGGCGACCTCCGCGCACAGCTCGGTGTCGATGTTGGCGAGCGCGCGCAGGCCCCTCTCCTTGACCGACTGCTCGTAGCATTTGCCCAGCTCGAAGGTGTAGGCGGCGATGATGTGCTCGCGTTCGACGGGGGTCATGCTCAGCCAGAAGAGCCGGGGCTGGCTGAAGTGGTCGGCGAACGAGGTGGGCGCGTCCCGGATCTTGCTCGCCTCGGGGACACCGACGGGCGTCTCGACGTACGCGCCGGTGTCGACGCCCGCCTGGAACGGGCAGCCGCCGTCGAGCGAGTTGGGCCGGTAGGGCGCGACGCCCCGGTGCACGGCCGTCTGGTGCATGCCGTCGCGCAGCATGTCGTTGACGGGGGCGTGGGTCCTGTTGATGGGCAGCTGACCGAAGTTGGACCCGCCGAGCCGGGTGATCTGGGTGTCCAGGTAGGAGAAGAGCCGCCCCGCCAGCAGTGGGTCGTCGGTCACGTCGATGCCCGGGACGAGGTGGCCGACGTGGAAGGCGACCTGCTCGGTCTCGGCGAAGTAGTTCGACGGGTTGGCGTTGAGTGTCATGAGCCCGATGGGCTGCACCGGCGCCAGTTCCTCCGGGACGATCTTCGTCGGGTCGAGCAGGTCGATCCCCTCGAACGTCTGGTCCGGGGTGTCCGGGAAGGTCTGGATGCCCAGCTCCCACTGGGGGAAGGCGCCCGCGTCGATCGCGTCGGCGAGGTCCCTGCGGTGGAAGTCGGGGTCCATTCCGTTGATGAGCTGGGCCTCCTCCCAGACGAGGGAGTGCACGCCCAGCTTGGGCTTCCAGTGCCACTTGACGAGTGTGGTCCCGCCCTCGGCGTCGACGAGCCGGAACGTGTGGATCCCGAAGCCCTCCATCGTGCGGTACGAGCGCGGAATGCCCCGGTCGGACATGTTCCACAGCGTGTGGTGGGTCGCCTCCGTGTGCAGGGTGACGAAGTCCCAGAACGTGTCGTGGGCGCTCTGCGCCTGCGGGATCTCCCGGTCGGGGTGCGGCTTTCCGGCGTGGATGATGTCGGGGAACTTGATCGCGTCCTGGATGAAGAACACGGGGATGTTGTTGCCGACGAGGTCGAAGACCCCTTCCTGCGTGTAGAACTTCGTCGCGAAGCCCCGGGTGTCGCGCACGGTGTCCGAGGAGCCGCGCGAGCCGAGCACGGTGGAGAAGCGCACGAACACCGGTGTCTCGACGCCGTTGGCCAAGAAGGCCGCCTTCGTGACATTCGCGGCGGTGCCGTACCCCCGGAAGACGCCGTGGGCGGCCGCGCCCCGGGCGTGGACCACGCGCTCCGGGATGCGCTCGTGGTCGAAGTGGGTGATCTTCTCGCGCAGATGGTGGTCCTGGATGAGCACCGGGCCGCGCGCGCCGGCTTTCAGCGAGTGGTCGCTGTCGTACAGCCGCGCTCCTTGTGCCGTGGTCAGGTACGGTCCGCCCTGCGCCACGTCCGCCTGGGTGGCGCCGGTCTCCTGCCCGGTCGGGCTCATGGGTGCCGGGCCGCTCTGATCGTGCTTGGGCGGCAACGGGCCGTGGGGCTCGGTCGGTTCGTCGACCGAAGGCGAGACGGGCGCCGGCTTGCCCGGCACTCCTTCCTCGGGGCCGCTGCCGACGCCCAGTGCGTCGGCGGCCTTCTCCGCGGCGGTCTCGGCGGCGGCTTTCAACGGGTTCTTCTCAGCCATGGCAGCTCCAAGCAACGGGACAGGGTCGGCAGAACACGAACCTGATCGGGGAACCTGATCGGGAAGCTCTCCCGGTACCCTCCGGCCGAAGATCGAACCATGATAATTGCCTCACCCCGTCGCTTTTCAGCCCCGATCTCGGCCCGCTGCACAGCCCCCCTCCCGGCCCGTCGCACAGCCGCATCAGCCCACGTACCGCCGTGCCGGGGAACGCCGTTGGGCTTCTTCCAGCGTGCGCAGCCGGGTCTCCAGGTCACGCGGAACGGGCTCGCGCTGCCGCAGTACCCAGGGCAGACCCGCCGCCGCGTGCGCGAAAGCCCGTGCCGACGCCACATCGCGGGGCACCGTGCGCATCAGGTATCCGGTACGCCGCAGGGCGGAGGGGAAGGGGCGGCGCAGCCAGGTGAACCAGAGGGTGTTCCGCAGTCCCACGATCCGCCGCTGTGTGCTGTCCCGCACGGGCGAGGCGGCATGGTGGATCAGCAGCTCCGGCACGTAACTGAGCCACCAGCCCTGTCGCAGCAGGTCGGTGGCCAGCAGCTCCTCCTCGCCGCCCAGCCAGAGCCCCGGGTGGAATCCGCCGACCGCGCGAAAGGCGTCGCAGCGCATGACGGTCGCGGCGGCGAGGAACGACCCGAGTGCCGGGCCGGGCAGCCAGTCGGGCCCTTTCAGCGGTGAGTCGCGCAGGTCGGCGACGACGGGGTCCTCCTCCCCCGACGGTTCGACGACGATGCGGGCCGTGACGGCGGCGAGCCGGGGACGGGTGTCGAGCAGGTCCGCCGCGCGCCGCAGGGAGCCGGGCTCCCACCACGTGTCGTCGTCACAGAACGCGACGTAGGGCGAGCGGACCTGACGTACCGCCAGGTTGCGTCCCACGGCGCCCGTGTTCCGGCCGGGCCGCAACAGCGTGACCTCGGGGAACAGCCGGGCGACGGCTTCCGCGGTGCCGTCCCGTGACGCGTTGTCGGTGACGATCACCCGCGGCTTCTCGGGCAGGGCGCGCAACGTCCGCAGAGTGCGCAGCAGTTCGGGGCGGCGGTCGCGGGTGATCACCACGACCGTCGTACGGCAATCGGTCATCGTCTCCCCTCTCTCTGCGGTCTCGCGGTCGGATGTGCGCCGGTCGCGCCGGCGGCGTGCGGCCGTGCTCGCGCCGCTCGCTGTTCCAGAAGCCGTACGTCACGCTCCACCCGGGGAGGGAGCCGGCGGCGCCGGCGCAGCGCCTCGGGCGCCCGGACCAGTGCTTCCCGCAAGGCCGTCATGGCTCCCGCCTCACCGCTGACCGCCGACGCGGCCAGCCGGCCCGTGTGTCTCAGGGCCACGTTCACCGGCCGGCGCAGCCAGGCGGTGAGGAGCGCGTTGCGTCGTAGCCGCACCGAACGGCCGGGACGTCCGCCGGGGTCGGGGTGGTGGTGTGCGACGACGGACGGCTCGTAGGCCACGCCCCAGCCGGCCGCG
Organism: Streptomyces aurantiacus; assembly: GCF_001418335.1. Taxonomy (GTDB): domain Bacteria; phylum Actinomycetota; class Actinomycetes; order Streptomycetales; family Streptomycetaceae; genus Streptomyces; species Streptomyces aurantiacus. Next base: position 4,961 of record NZ_LIPP01000467.1, read on the forward strand.
GCGAGGTCGTAGGCCAGCAGGGTCTCCTCCGCTCCGAAGAAGAGCAGCGGGTGGTAGCCGCCCGCGTCGAGGTACGCCCGGCGGCGGACGACGCACGCGCAGCCCAGAAAGCCCAGCACGGAACGGCCCGGCAGATCGGCCGCCGTCGGCAGCGGTGAGTCGGCGAGCAGCGCGTTGAGCGGGTCCTCGGCCTCCTCGGGGCCGACCAGGCTGCGGGCGGCCAGCAGTCCGAGCCGGGGATGGGTGTCCAGCAGGTCGGCGGCGCGGCTCAGCGCGCCGGGCCGCCACCAGGAGTCGTCGTCACTGAAGGCGACGTACGGGGTACTGGCATGGCGCACCGCCAGATTCCGGCCGAGGGCTCCGGTGTTGCCCGGCGGGCTCAGCACCTCGGCCCCCACGGGATGGCCGCGCAGCGCCGCGGTGACCGCGTCGTCGGAGCCGTTGTCCACGACGACGACCGGCGGTCGCTCGGGCAGCGCCGCCAGGCGGTCGAGCGTGCGGAGGGCACTTTCGGGCCGGTCCCGGGTGATCACCGCGACGGTGGTGCGCCGGTCGGGCCCGGCTTTCCCGGTGCCGCGACTGCCATGGTCGGTTCGGTGGTCGCGGTTGTCGGTGTCTTGGTTGATGTCTTGGTTGATGTCTTGGTTGATGTCTTGGTCAGGCATGTCCGACCGCCTCCGCCGGTCCTTGCGGGCGCACCGGGCCGGACCGCTCCGGGCGTTCGGTGTGGGCCAGGACAGCCGCGGCCACCTCGGCGGTGCCGATGCGCAGCAGCGACGGGTCCGGCTCCCGGCCGTGCGGGTCGCCGGGCGGATCGCCGGGCCGGCCCGGATGCCAGAGCGCGACGTGCCGTGGCCCGGGGGGCGGGCCCCACAAGTGGGGCGCCACCGGGCCGAAGAGGGTCACCGACGGGGTGCCGTGGGCGACGGCGAGGTGGGCCGGTCCTGTGTCGCCGCTCAGCAGGCACGCGGCGCCGGCGACCAGCGCGGACAGCTCGGCGAACGGCAGCCCGCCGGCCAGGACGTCCGCGTCGCCGAGCCCGCAACTGTCGGCCACGTACCCGGTCAGTTCCTCCTCGCCGGGGCCGCCCGTGACCACGACGCGGCGGCCCGCCGCCCGCAACCGCCGCACGACGGCGGCATAGCGGCGCGCGGGCCAGCGGCGGGCCGGTGCCTCGGCACCCGGGTGCACGACGACGGCACCGGGCGCGGGTGAGGGCCCGGACGGCGGGGGCAGGCGTACGTCGCCGGGGTCGGCATCGATTCCGTACGCGCGCAGGAAACGGCACCAGCGCTCCCGTTCGTGCTCGTCCCGCCGCCAGACGGGGGCCGGCGCGGCGGACCCGTCGGGGCGGGCGTACGAGAGCAGCCGGCGCGGCTCCAGCGCGGCCAGCGCGTCGTGGCTCTCGGGGCCGTTGCCGTGCAGGTCGATCGCGAGGTCCGGCGGTGTGCCCCGCCAGCCGTCGAGGGACGGTACGCCGCGGCCGGGGGCCTGGGCCGGGAACAGCGTGTCGACGGTTCCGGTGGCCAGTGCGGCGTCGCGCAGCGCGGCGGGAGCCGCGAGGACGATCTCGTGCCCGGGGAACGTCCGGCGGACCCCGCGCAGGGCGGGTACGCCCGCGAGCAGGTCACCGAGTCCCAGGGCGCGCAGGATCAGGAGCCGCGGGCGTGAGCCGGTACCTGAGCCGGTACCTGAGGCGGTACGGGAGGCCGTGCGTGAGGCGGCGTGGGAGGCGGGCATGCCGGTCACTTCCGCACGCTTCGCGGTCTTCCGGAGACCTGAGCGGTGGGACCGGGACCGCGTGCCGCTCGATCGGCGAGTTCGGTGGTCGAGCGGCCGTCCAGGTACGGCAGCAGCACGACCTGTCCGCCCCAGCTCTTCACCAGCGTCGCCTCGGGGAGCCGGGTGAGGGCGTAGTCGCCTCCCTTGGCCCAGATGTGCGGGCGCACCTCGTTCAGCAGGCGTTCGGGGGTGTCCTCGTCGAAGACGGCGACCGCGTCGACGCAGCCCAGGGCCAGCAGGACCCGGACGCGGTCGGCGGCGGGGACGAGGGGGCGTGAGCCGCCTTTCCGGTGGCGTACGGACGCGTCGGAGTTGACGCAGACGATCAGGCAGTCGCCGGTCCGCCGGGCGGCCTGGAGCAGCGCGACGTGTCCCGCGTGGAGCAGGTCGAAACAGCCGCCCGCGGCGACGACGGTGCCGCCTTCGTCCCGTACCCGGGCCGCGAGCCGGACGGCGTACGCCTCGGTCCCCGGGTCGTCGTCCCGTACACCGTGGTCCGGTACGCCGCCACCCGGTACGCCGGTGTCGGTCCGGCTCGGCGCGTGCTCGCCGTGGCGTGCGGCGAGGCCCCGGGCTCCGCCGGCCGCGACGTACCGGGTGGCGGCTCGGACGGCGGTCTCCACGGCCGTCTCGGGCAGCGCGTCGTCGGCGAGCGCCCCGGCCGCGCTCACCGCGAAGCGGTCGCCCGCCCCGCAGGCGTCGCCGTCCGCGGTCCACGGCGCGGGCACCAGCAGCGGGTCCTCGCCGTGGGAGAGCAGGGCGCCCCTCTCCCCCAGGGTCACGGCCACCGAGGTGACACCCCAGGCGTGGATCAGTGCGCGGGCGTCACCGGCGGACCGCCGCAGCGCGGATTCCGGACCGTACGGCACCGCGTCCGTACCCGTACCCGTACCCGTACTCGCACCCGCGGTCCCGGTGCCGGCCCCGGCCCGGTCCGCGTGCTCGCGGGCGAACGCGTGCGCCTCCGTCGCCGAGGGAGTGGCCAGCCGGACGCCCTTCACCGGCGGGCCCCCGCGCGGGTGCGGGTCCCAGACGACGGGGACCCGGGCGGCGGCGCGCGTGAGGGCGTCGCGCAGGACGTCGACGGCGCCCCGGCCGTAGTCGGCGACGAGGACGGCCCGCGCCTCGCGGACCGCAGCGAGCGCCTCCTGCGTGACGGACCCGGCGCGGCCGTCGCCGTCGTCCAGCCTCAGCAGCGGTACGCCTTGGGCCATGATCCGGGTCTTGCACGGGAGCCGGCCGGTCAGCGGCATCTCGACGAGCCGCACGCGGCCCGCGAGCAGCCGGCGCAGCATGTGGCTCGCCTCGTCGTCGCCCAGGGCCGTGACGAGGGTGACCTCGCGTCCGTCGGACGCTCCGAGGTAGGCGGCGAGGGCCGCGCCACCGGGCCTGGTGACGCGGTGGGCGCCCGCCACGACCGGCACGGGGGCGTCGGGGGCCAGCCGGTCCGCCCGCCCCGACAGGTCGTGGTCGAGCAGCGCGTCCCCGACGACGAGCAGCGGTGTCGGAGGGGGCAGAGGACTCATACGGCACCTTCCTCAAGTGTCGCCGCAGTGTTGTCGTGGGGGCGGGCCGAGGTCAGTACGGTGCGCTCCTCGACGGCGCGGTCGAAGGCTTCGCAGATCATGTGGACCGCGACCAGGTGCAGTTCCTGGACGGTGGCCGAGCGGGGCGCGTCCACGCACACCGCCTCGTCGCCGGCCGCTTCCAGGGGGTTGGGCGCCGGTCCGGTCAGGGCCCAGACCTTCATGCCGATACGGCGGGCCTCGGCGGCGGCCGTCAGCAGGTTGGCGCTCGCGCCACTGGTCGACAGCAGCATGAGGATGTCGCCGGGGCGGCCGTGGGCGCAGGTCTGGCGGGCGAAGACCTCCTGGACGCCGTAGTCGTTGGCGATGGCGGTGGTGGACGAGGTGTCGGCGTGCAGGGCGAGCGCGGAGAACGGTGGCCGGTCGTCGCGGTAGCGGCCGACGAGTTCGGCCGTCAGGTGCTGGGCCTGGGCGGCGCTGCCGCCGTTGCCCGCGACGAGCAGTCTGGCTCCGTCGGAGAGGCTGCGGGCCAGTTCGGCGCCCCAGCGGTGGACGAGGGGGCACGAGGCCCGGAACTCGACGAGCGCTTCCATCAGGTCGTCGCAGTGCCGGCCGTGGTGGGCGAGTTTCATCGGACGGCTCCCGAGAGTGAGGGGGCGGCGTCGGCGCGTACCGCGCTGTAGACACGGCAGACGCCGTCGGTGACGCGGTCCCAGGTGTAGCGGGCCAGGACGCGTTCCCGGCCGGCGGCGCCGTAGCGGGCCAGGCGCTCCGGGTCGGCGAGCAGCGCGCGGACGACGCCCGCGAGGTCGTCGCCGGCCTTCTCCTCGGGCTCCTCGGGAGCGACCAGGGCGCCCGTGACCCCGTCGAGGACGGTGTCGAGGTGGCCGCCGACCGCCGTGGCGAGGACGGGGGTCCGGCAGGCCATGGCCTCGATGGGCACGATGCCGAACGGTTCGTAGTGCGGCAGGGAGAGCACCAGGTCGGCGCTGGACATCAGGCGCGGCATGTCGGCGTGGTGCACCGCGCCGAGCAGGGTCACCCGGTCGGCGACGCGGTACTCCTCGGCGACCTTCAGGAGCCTCTCCGCCTCCGGTTCGGCGAACAGCAGCTCGGCCTCGGGGCCGCCTGCGATGAGCAGTTCCGCGTCGGGCACGTCGACGAGCGCGCGGATCGCGCGGTCGAAGCCCTTGCGCCGTACGAGCCTGCCGACGGCGAGCAGCCTGCGCGGCCCGCCGGGGCGTGGCGCGGCGCCGGCGACCGGTGCGAAGTGGGTGGGGTCGACGCCGCACGGGACGACCGAGACCCGGCCCGGGTCCACTCCCATCGCGGTCAGCTCGGTGACCTCGTCCGCGCAGGTGGCGAGCACCCGGCGGCACTCGCGGCCGATCATCGCCTCCATGGCCGGCCGCTGCGGCGGACTGGTGTCGTCGGCGCCCTGGTGACGCCTCTTCACGGTGCCGAGCGCGTGGTACGTCTGGACGACGGGCACGCCCAGTTCGCGGGCTCCGGCGAGGGCCGCCGTTCCGGACATCCAGAAGTGCGCGTGCGCCACGTCCGGTGGGCGGGTCCGCCACTGCCGGGCCAGGAAGTCACCGAACTCGGCCATGTACGGGAACAGTTCGTCCTTGGGCACCGGGCGGGCGGGACCGGCGGGCACATGGACGACCCGCACGCCGCGGGACGTGGTGACCTGGTCCGGGAGGCCGGGGCTGTCGCGCCGGGTGTAGACGGTGACCTCGTGGCCGCGCCGGGCGAGGTGTTCGGCGAGCTGCGCCACGTAGACGTTCTGCCCGCCCGCGTCCGGGCCGCCGAGTTCGGCCAGCGGGCTGGCGTGCTCGGAGACCAGGGCGACGCGGCAGAAGGACGAAGGTGCGTACCTCATCGCGTGACCTCTTTCATCAGGTGTTCCCAGTCGTCCAGGAAGCGCCGCACGCCGTACCGTGCCTGTGCGGCGGCCCTGGCTCTCTCCCCCACCCGTCGGGCGTGCTCCCGGTCGGCGAGGAAGGCGCGTACCGCCTCGTCGAGGACGTCGAGCCGGTTGGAGACGACGCCGGCGTCCGCCGGGACGGCTTCCCTGGCCTCCGTGGTGTCGAGCGCCACGACCGGCATGCCGAGGAACATCGCCTCCAGCAGGGACAGGCCCAGTGAGGTCCAGCGCACGGGGTGGAGGTAGAGGCGGCAGCGCGCCATGGCGGGATGCAGTTCCGCCTGGGGCAGGTCCCGGGTGCGGCAGCGGTCCGGCGCCAGGCCGAGGTGCGTGGCGAGGTTGTCGGTGCGCATGCCGAAGACGTCCAGCGGCGCGGCGCGCGCGAAGCGCGGCAGCAGGTCGGTGCCGGTGGTGCGGGCGCGGCGCACCGGCTCGTTGACGACGACGGCGGCCCTCTTGTCCTCGCCGGTCCACAGGGGGCCCGGGTCGATGATGCCGTGCTCGATCACGGTGGCCGGGGCGCGTCCGTTGTCCCACATCAGCTGGTTGAAGTGGGTGACGTGGACGACGGGGATGTCGTCGCGGCCGGCCAGCGGATGGCGGGTGCCGTCCGGGGTCTCGTGCGGCGCGTTGTGTTCGACGTACAGGGCGGGTACGTCGGCTCCGGGCCGGCGTCCCGTCCAGCGGTGCGCGAGTTCCACCTCGTGCGGGCGCTGCAGGACCATCAGGTCGAGGTCGCTCGCCCGCAGTTCCTCCGGCGTGACCTCGCGTACGGACGGTGGCCACTGCCAGGTCCTGGCCCGTCCGAGACCGTCGGGTCCGCGGTCCGGTGTGACGGGGACGAGGTAGGTGTGCGGGCCCTGGACGAAGGAGGTGGCCCAGGAACCGTGCACGTGCCAGATGAGGATGTTCACGCTGTCTCCTCCATGAGCTTGCGGACGGCGCCGACCACGTCCTGGGCGGTGACCTCGTCGAGGCACGGGTGGCCGGGGACGGGGCAGTGCCTGGCCCGGCTCTCGGCGCACTTCGCGAACTGGTCCCCGAGCAGGACGGCCGGTACCCCGAAGGGCCCCCAGCGGTCGGCGGGCACGACGGGCGCGAAGAGGGAGACCACGGGGGTGGCGACGGCGGCGGCGAGGTGCGCCGGTCCGGTGTTTCCGCTGACGACGGCGTCGGCGTTGCGCAGCACCCCGGCCAGGGTGCGGGGTTCGGTCCGGCCGCCGAGGTCGAGCGCCACTTCGCCGCTCACCATCCGGGTCAGACCTGTCTCGTCCGGCCCCCCGGTGACGACGACGCGGTGTCCGGCGTCGGCGAGGGCGAGCACCGCCTCGGCGCAGCGCTCGGGGCTCCAGGCGCGGGCCGGCGCGCTGGCGCCGGGGTGCACGACGACGTACGGACCGTTGCCGGTGAGCCCGACGGTGTCGGGGGCGGGCAGGACCCGCAGCCGTCCGTCGTCGCCCGGCGGCGGGGTGAAGCCCATCGCGACGGCGGTGTCCAGGGCCGCCTCGGCCTCGTGGCGGCCGGGGACCCGGCGGTGCCTGACGTCGAGCAGCCGGCCAGGGTAGTCGGCGCTGTCGGCGCCGATGTTCCGTATGCCCGCCATGCGCAGCAGCAGGGCGGTGGGCAGGGGGCTCTGGTGGAAGGAGGTGAGGATCAGCGCGGTGTCGTAGGCGTGGTCCCGCAGCCGCCGGACGAGGGTGTCGAGGCCGGCTTCCGCCACCGCCGGCGGGCTCACGCCCTCCCAGGGCGCGTCCCAGACCAGTACGTCGTCGATTCCGGGCAGCAGCCGGGCGGCGGGCTCGCCGCGGGGACCGCAGAGCAGCGTGACCTGGCCGGCGTGCGCGGCGACGGCGCGGACCGCGGGCCCGGCGAGGATGACGTCGCCGAAGCTGTCGAGGCGTACGACGAGGGCTTTCACGCGGCGCCTCCCCGATGAGGCTCAAGCGAGTACGGCTCCAGAGGCGGGCGCTGCTCCAGGAGTGTCCGGACGGCGGTCAGGAGGTCGGGCGCGGTCCACCGTTCGGCCTCGACCTCGGTGCGCAGGGTCGCCGCGTTGGGGACGAGCACGCCGCGCGCCCCGGCCGCGCGGGCGGCCAGCACGTCGGCCCGGATGTCGCCGATGACCACGCACTCGGCCGGCGGCACCCCGAGCCGGCGGGCGGCCTCGACGACGAGGCCCGGCCTGGGTTTGCGGCAGGCGCAGTCCGCTTCGGGGCGGTGCGGGCAGAAGACCCAGGCGCCCAGGGTTCCGAGCAGTTCGTCGGCCCGCGCGTTGACGCGCAGGACGTCGCTCTCGGAGAGCAGGCCCCGGCCGATGCCCGACTGGTTGCTGACGACGCCGGTGGCGATCCCCTCGGCGCGCAGCAGGTCCACCGCCTCGCGTGCGCCGGGCAGCAGGCGGACCAGCGCCGGCTCGCCGTTGTAGGGGACGTCCTCGACGAGGGTGCCGTCGCGGTCGAACAGCACCGCCGACAGCCGGGCGGGCGGGGCCTGCTC
>NZ_LIPP01000468.1 GCF_001418335.1 Streptomyces aurantiacus
GGAACTGCGCGACCAGCCACGCCCCACCCGCACCCCGAAACTCGACCAACCCCTCCCCGCTCACCCAAGAGCCGCGACCTTGTCGCGATACCCCCGCACCGGCGCCGCATCCCGATAAGGCTCCAACCGCCGCTCGAAATCACGTACATACTCCAGCGCCCGCACCGACCGCATCTCCGACGCCTGCGTCGCCGCCTCGGCACCCAGCTGGCAGGCCTGGTCCAGCTCGCCGAGACCGAGCCGCGCCGAGGCCAGGACCACCCGGCAGAAGAGCCGGCTGCGCGCGTACCCGGGCGCGCGCAGCCGCAGCGAGCGCTCGGCGTGCTGCGCGGCCGCCCGGTACTGCTGGAGGTCGCGGTGGCAGTGCCCGAACTCGTCCGCCAGCTGCGCCTCGTCGAAGAAGCGCGCCCAGTACGGCACTTCGTCACCCGGCCGGGCGGCCTCCAGGGCCCGCTCGGCCCGCGCCAGCGAGGCCGTGGCCGCGCGCACCTCCCCGAGTACTCCGTGGCCCCGCGCCTCGACCGCGTACAGCAGCGCCTGGACGACGGGCGGCGCGGCGGAACCCACGCCCTGCTGGGCGACCCGGGCCAGCTGCACCGCCTCCCGGCCGTGCTGGAGATAGACGGCCTGCCGGCTCATCGTCACGAGCACGTACGAGCCGTACGCCCGGTCCGCCGCCGCCTGCGACAGCCGCAGCGCCTGCACGAAGTACCGCTGCGCCAGTCCGTGCGCGGCGATGTCGTACGAGGTCCAGCCGGCCAGCCGGGTCAGGTCGGCCGCCGCGGCGAACAGGCGGCGCCCCGTCTGCTCGCCGTACGTGCCGCGCAGCATCGGCTCCAGCTCGTGTTCCAGGTACCGCACGAGGGCCTGCCGGGCGTGCCCTCCGCCGTACGCGTTGTCGAGCGCGCGGAAGAGTTCACCGACCGAGCGCAGGGCCGCGATGTCGCCCGCGGTCACCCGCTGTCCGGGTCCGCGCTCCGTCCCAGGACGCTGCCGGGAGGCGGGCCTCCCCTGTTCGGGCAGAGCCGAGAGCTTGACGGAGAGCGGGCGGATTCCAGGGCTCCCCTGGCCTCCCTGACCGCCTCCCTGGCCTCCCTGGCCTCCCTGGCCTCCCTGGCCTCCCTGCGCGGGGACGCGGGCGGTGCCCGGGTCGCTGCGGCCCACCCGGTCGTCGGCCCGGCCGATCAGCCAGTCCCGGCTGGGCACGACGAGCCCCGCCGGAGTGAACGCGATCTTGCGCAGCTCGGCGTGGCTTCCGGAGTCCTTGCGCCACAGCCCGCCGACGATGTCGACGGCCTCCTCGGGCGTGGCGGCGAACTCCAGCCCCGCGTAGACGGGCGCGCAGGCGTCGAGTCCGAGGTCCTGGGCACTGAGCCGGCGGCCGAGGCGGCGGGTGAACACCTCGGCGATCAGCGCGGGTGTGGTGCCCCGGGGCTGCTGCCCGCGCAGCCACCGGGTCACTGATGTCTTGTCGTATCTCAGATCGAGACCGTGTTCGAGGCCGAGCTGGTCCACTCGACGGGCGAGCCCCGCGTTGGAGAACCCCGCTTCTGCGATAAGTGCGGCGAGCTGACGGTTGGGGGTGCGCTGCGCGGGTCGTTCCGACATCTGCGGTGCGAACTCCTGCCTTCCGAGCTGGGGGCCTGTACGGGCAGGCCCGGGCGAGGTCGGCCACCACGCCTTGAGCAGCCCTGATGAGCCTCGCGAACGGCGCGAATGTAGCCGTCCGTAAGCGCCCGATCGCACACTTCGACGCGCATTCATCCGATCGTGTGAGGATTGCCCCCAGGGCTGACGCGCACCGGTCGGACGTACAGTGGCGTGAGGCCGTAATGAGCCTTACGACTCTTCAGGGAGGCGCTTGCCGTGAGTGAGCTGCGGTTCGTCCGCATGGGTTTCGGTGCGGACGCCGTCGAGTACCAGGAGGCCTGGGACGAGCAGCGCCGCGTCCATGCGGCCCGCTTCCAGGACGAGATCCCCGACACCTGTCTGCTCCTTGAACACCTGCCGGTCTACACGGCCGGCCGGCGCACGGCGGACAACGAGCGGCCTCTCGACGGCACGCCCGTCGTCGACGTGGACCGGGGCGGGAAGATCACCTGGCACGGTCCGGGACAACTGGTCGGCTACCCGATCCAGAAGCTCCCGCGTCCGGTGGACGTCGTCGCCCATCTCCGGCGGCTGGAGGACGCGATGATCCGCGTCTGCGCGGAGTTCGGCGTCGAGACCAGCCGGGTGGAGGGACGGGCCGGTGTCTGGGTCCTCGGCGATCCGGTGGGACAGCGGCCGGCGCTCGGCGGGCTCTCCCTCGACCTCGATCCGCGGCTGGCGGACGAGGAGTTCGACCCGCGGCTGAACGGGCCCGAGTACGCGCCCTCCAACGCCGGGCAGCGGCGTGAGGACCGCAAGATCTGCGCCATGGGGATTCGCGTGGCCAAGGGGGTCACCATGCATGGCTTCGCCCTGAACGTGAACCCGGACACGTCGAGTTTCGACAAGATCATCCCGTGCGGGATCCGTGACGCGGGGGTCACGTCGCTCGCGCACGAGCTCGGGCGCGAGCTCACCATCGCGGAGGTACTGCCCGTGGCTGAGCGGCACTTGGGCGATGCGCTGGGGAACGCGGAGTTGCGTCCGCGGGAGGTTGAGCGGGTGGCGGCGGTGTAGGGGCCTTTTTTCGCCCCCGCCGCCCCTGCCCATTCCCGTCACTACTGGGGGCTGCGCCCCCAG
>NZ_LIPP01000469.1 GCF_001418335.1 Streptomyces aurantiacus
CGACCTCGAGAAGGTTCGCTACCGCGACATCGACGACGTGACGGACGCGGACATCAACGTGTACGCGGTCACGGGCCGCAAGCCCTGAGCCTGCGCAAGCCCTGAGCCCGATGGCTCGGCTGCCCCCCCCCGGCCTCCGCCCCGGCCTCCACCCCCTCGCGCCGCTCAGTTCAGTCCCACCAGAAGGTCCAGGAGTGGGCGCCGAGCACCTCACGCTCGGCGTACGCACGCAGGGAGGCGTGGCTGCTCTGCGTGATGTTGTCCGGGCAGAACGCGTAGTGCTCGGCGGCTATCGCCTCGGCCTCGGCGAGCGTCCGGGGCGGGGCCGCGACCGAGACGACCAGCTGGTCGAAGGTGAGCGCCACGACCCGGATGCCGAAGCGGTCCTCCCAGGAACGCAGGACCGCGCACAACACCGCCACGTCCTCCGTGCGGTTGACCGGCCCGCACCAGCCGACGGCGGCCGGGACGTCGGCGCTGCGGCGGGCCGGGACGAGCGCGAGCCGCGGCTCCCGCAGCCAGCTCGCGCCCCCGACGAGGGCGTCCGTCACCTCGGCCGCCCGGGTGTCCGGGTCGGCGTCCGGTGCGCCCGCCGGGGCGAGGCCGGGCCAGTCGGCGTCCTCCGCCTGGGCCGCGTACTCCTCCCAGAGCTCCGCGAGTACCTCGTCGGCGTCGTGGTCGCCCGGGTAGGACGCCAGGCCCGGGTCCAGCTCCCACTTGTCCGGGTGCGGTTCGCTGTCCGGGCGCCCGCCGACCAGGACCGGGTGCAGACCGGCCGTGCGGCGCGCGGACACCAGCCGCAGCCAGTCACCCGGTGCGGCCGGGGCGTCGGCGCGCCACAGCAGCGGTTCGCCCCAGGAGCCCTCGGCCGTCGTGTCGAGCAGGGCGCCGGGCGGGAGGTCGAGACCGAGTGAGTGGCCGGGCGGATCGGCCGCGAGCGTCGGGAGCTGGTTCGGAAGAATCGCCATGCAGGTGACTCTAGAGTCCACCACTGACAACGGCCCCGGAGCCGGTGCGGCGGTGGTCCGTCAGCCGGTGCGGCGGTCCGTCAGTCGGTGCCGAACCACGTCTGGGCGAGCGAGTCCAGCGTCGGCTGCGGCGGCGCGGGCAGCATGCTCAGGTACCAGGGCAGGTTGCTGTAGACGTGCAGCAACGTGTACGCCATGAGCGTGCGCGGGTCGAACGGCGGGCGCCCGTACGCCTCGTAGAACCGCTTCAGCAGCCGGGGCTGCCCGCACGCGACGAACAGACCGACGCCCACGAAGTCGTAGGCCGGGTCCCCGATCATCGCGGGCTCGAAGTCGAACAGGCCCGTCAGCTGCCAGCCGTCCGGGTCCACGGTCAGATGCTGGCGCATGAACTCGGTGTGCAGCAGTACCCGTCGCGCCGGAGCGGCCAGCGGCACCGAGCCCAGGAACCACGGAATCTGTTCGAGCCACTCCGGGGACAGTCCGACCTCGCGCTGCTGTTCCACCGCGTTCGCGCGCTGCGTGTCGACGAACTGGCCCCAGTCGGCCGGACCGGCGAGACCCGCGAGCGGCACGGGGCTCAGCGTGTGCATCGCCGCGAGCGTCTCACCGGCCTCGGTGACGATACGGTCCTGCTCCGCCGCCGGAATCCGCGGCCACGCCTCCGCGAGGGACTCGCCGGGCAGCCGGGACATCAGGACGAACGACCAGCCGTTCTTGTACGCGCCCGCCGAGTACAACTCCGGTGTCGGAATCGGCAGCCTGCCGTACACATGGCTGAGCATCCGTTCCTCGCGCCTGGCGTCGAGTTTCTCGAAGGCGGGGAACAGCTTCAGTACGTGCGCGGCTCCGATGGAGTACACCGGCAGCGAGCCTTCGATGAAGCGGACCATCGGTTTGGGGACCAGGCCGAGGCGCTCGCACAGGTCCGCGACGGCCGGCCGCAGCAGGGCCTCGTCCCGGACGACGTCGTCCAGTTCCTCGCCGGTCTCAACGAGTGGCAGCATGACTGGCGAACACCCTCCGGGCGGCTGGAGTGGCGGAGAGGGACAGTGCAGTGCTCATTGCGCTCCCAGCGTGCGGTCCAACAGGACTCCGACAGGGCGCCAACAGGGCTGTGGAGTACCTGAGTCGGGGTGTGGCGCCCCGCAGCATCGCATGATCCGGGCACGCGCCGGGATACCTCAACCTTTGGCCACGACTCGTCCGGACGGGCGCACCGGAGGGGGGAGGGGACAGCGGCATATGCGGGACGGTGCCCGGTGGCCAGGAAGCCCGTGTCACAGGGTTCGCGGACCGTCGTTGCGACCGGGAGCGGCTGCCGCGAGAGCGTCTCCGGCGTGTACCGCCCTCCCTGCTCCTTCACCCGAACGGGCGAAGGAGCAGGAATGCGTTCGGGCCGCCAGAGGCGGTTCAGAGGCGGTCGGGCGTCCTGATGCCGAGCAGCGCCATGCCCTGGTGGAGCGTGCGGGCTGTCAGGTCGACGAGGAGGAGCCGGTTCTCGACGACCTCCTTCGGGTTCGCGTCGCTCAGCACCTGGCACTGGTCGTAGAACGTCGTCAGGTGCGACGCCAGCTGGTACAGATACGAGGCCAGCTTGTGCGGCTCGTACCCCGCGGCCACGTCCAGGAGCAGCTCGCCGAACTGGTCCAGGTGCAGCCCCAGCGCCCGCTCCGCCGGAGCCAGCGCGAGCTCCGGATGGGCCAGCGGACGCGCGTCCCCGGCCTTGCGGAGGATCGACTGGATACGGGCGTACGCGTACTGGAGGTACACGCTCGTGTCGCCGTGCAGCGACACCATCTGGTCCAGGTCGAACTTGTAGTCCCGTACGGCGGACGTGGAGAGGTCCGCGTACTTCACGGCGCCGATCCCGACGAACCGGCCGTTCTCGACGATCTCCTCCTCGGTCAGGCCCACCTTCTCGGCCTTCTCGCGGACCACTGCCGTGGCACGGTCGACCGCCTCGTCGAGGAGGTCCACCAGCCGGACCGTCGCGCCCTCACGTGTCTTGAACGGCTTGCCGTCCTTGCCGAGGACCGTGCCGAAGGCCAGCTGCTGCGCCTTGGTGTCCTCGTTCAGCCAGCCCGCCCTGCGGGCCGCCTCGAAGACCATCTTGAAGTGCAGGGACTGCCGGGCGTCGACCACGTACAGGAGCGTGTCCGCCTTCAGGTCGAAGACGCGGTTCCTGATGGCGGAGAGGTCGGTGGCCGCGTAGCCGTAGCCGCCGTCCGACTTCTTCACGATCAGCGGGACCTGCTTGCCGTCCGGGCCCAGGACGTCGTCGAAGAACACGCACAGCGCACCCTCCGAGCGGACCGCGACGCCCTTCTCCTCCAGGAGCCGGCACGTCTCGTCCAGCATGTCGTTGTAACCCGACTCGCCGACGATGTCCGCGTCCTGGATCTCCATGTCCAGCTTCTCGAACACCGAGAAGAAGTAGATCTTCGACTCGTCCACGAACCTCTGCCAGGTGGCGAGGGTCCCTGGCTCGCCCGCCTGGAGGTCGACCACCCTGCGCCGCGCCCGTGTCTTGAACTCCTCGTCGGAGTCGAAGTGCGTGCGGGCGGCTTTGTAGAGGCGGTCGAGGTTCGACATGGCCTCCTCGCCCGTCACCTCGCTCGGCACCTCGTCCGTCGCCGTGCCGTCGTCGGCGGACCGGTGGTCCAGCTCGTGCGGGTGCTCGTCCAGGTACTGGATGAGCATGCCGAACTGGGTGCCCCAGTCGCCGATGTGGTGCCGCGCGACGACGGTCTCACCGACGAACCTCAGGATCTTCGTGACCGCGTCGCCGATCACCGCGGAGCGGAGGTGACCTACGTGCATCTCCTTCGCCACGTTCGGCTGGGCGTAGTCGACGACCGTGGTGCCCGGGTGGTCGGTGAACGGCACGCCGAGACGGTCCGCCGGGTCCGTGGCGCGGGCCGCGAGGGTCTCGACGATCGCCCGGTCCGTGATCGTGATGTTCAGGAAGCCGGGGCCCGAGACCTCGATGTCCTCGATCAGATCACCCTTGACGACCCGGTCGACGACCTGCGTCGCGAGCTCCCTGGGGTTGGCCTTCGCCTTCTTCGCCAGGGCGAGGATTCCGTTGGCCTGGAAGTCCGCCCGGTCGCTGCGTCGCAGCAGCGGGTCCGCGTCCGCGGTCTCCGGCAGGGCTGCCGTGAGCGCGGCCGACAGGCGCTGGTGGACGTGTGCGGTGAGGGACGTGACCGGGGGCATGGGGTGGGTGCCGTTCTCCTCGTGGGTACGGGTGGGTGCGACCAGTATCCCACGGGGGGTAAAGCGATTTTTCGCCCCCGCCGCCCCTACCCATTCCCGTC
>NZ_LIPP01000047.1 GCF_001418335.1 Streptomyces aurantiacus
AAATCGGTGGAGGCCCGTGGAATTCTCCACGGGCCTCCACCGATTTCGCTCACTTCCCCGGAGTTCCACGTTCCACAAGGTCTCACTGCCCCAAGGGCTGCCGTCGGGGCACGGTGAGGTGATATCCCGCGTCCAGCAGCCGTGGCAGATAGTCGCGCAGCGCCTTCACGCTCTGCGAGCGGTCGCCGCCCGCGTCGTGCCCGAGGACCACGACACCCGGGGCGGCGCCCTTGATGACCCGGCGCTTGATGGTGCGTACGCCCGGCGTCGTCCAGTCGAGTGTGTCGACGGTCCAGGCGAGCGGCTCCATGCCCAGTTCGGCGCCGATCTGGAAGGTGGCCCGGTTCCAGGCCCCGTACGGCGCACGGAACCAGCCGGGCCGCTCGCCGTACGCCTCCCGGATGACGTCGCTGGTGCGCTCCATCTGGGAGCGGATCGCGGACCTGCTCAGCTCGGTCAGGAGCGGATGGGACCAGGTGTGGTTGCCGACGACGTGCCCCTCGTCGGACATCCGGCGCAGCATGTCCTTGTTGTCGGCGTCGGCGACCATCTCGCCGCACACGAAGAACATGGCGCGCACGTCGTGGGCCTTGAGGACCCGCAGGATGTCCGGGGTGTAGCGGGGGTCGGGGCCGTCGTCGAAGGTCAGCACCATGGTTCGGCCGCGTCCTGACACCCGCAGGAACGGCTCGTGCCGTACGAGGGTGCGCGCGGGCGTGCCGTGGGCCGGGCCGTATCCGGCGATGGGCTGAAGCCGGTAGGCGGAGGGCCTGCGGGCCGCTCGGTTCGCCTGGGCTCCGGCGGCGGGAGCGGGAGGGGAAGAGGCGGAGGACCGGACCGGGGGGCCCGCGTCACCGGTGAGCAACTGTACGGTGCCGGCCGCACCCGCCGCTCCCAGGACGGCGGCACCGGCGAGCAACGCCCGGCGCCGCGAGAGGAGCTGATCCTTATTCATGAGTAATCAGTCGCCCGGCGGTGGCGCACCCCCGCACATGTCCACCGGTGCGGGCGTACGAGAACACCCGTTGGGACCAGCCGAGGGGCGGCTCGCCGGTGACGCCTGGGGCCGTACGTCCTCGGGTGTGGCCTGCCGGGTTCCGGACGGCGGCCGGGTTCGCCGGATCCACCGGGTCCGATAGCCTCAGGCCGTGACGGAACAGCACTCCCACCAGTTCGAACGTGGCACCGACGGGCCCAAGGTCATCATGGTCGGTGTGGACGGCTCCGAGTCCTCACTGCGTGCGGCCTCCTACGCCGGGGGCCTGGCCCGGCGGCAGCGGGCGCTGCTGACCCTGGTGTACGTACAGCCGGTGATGGCGGCGGGTGCGGCGCTCGGGGTTCCGGTCGCCGATACGACCGACCAGATCGCCGAGGAGCTGGTCCGGGACATCCAGCTGGCGGCCGAGCAGGTCAAGGGCATATTCGATGTGCGCTGGGAGTTCCACACCTTCCGCGGCGACCCGTACAACGGACTCGTCTCGGCGGCCGACCAGCTGAAGGCGGACGCGGTCGTGGTGGGCGCCTCGGAGCAGGCGGGACACCGGATCGTCGGTTCCGTCGCGATTCGGCTGGTGAAGGCGGGCCGCTGGCCGGTGACGGTGGTTCCGTAGCCGGCGCGGGGCTCGGGCCGGTGGTGTTCTGCGGGTTGTCGTGGGCCGGCCGCGCGGCCGGCCCACGACAACCCGCACAGCATCACGAGCACCGCCGCCGTCTGCCGGGTGCGCGGTGTCGCCGCGGAGCGGTCACGTTCGGGCGAGCCGGAATGCGGAGGCGGAGCCTTCCGTCCCGGTTGACCGTTCGTCGTACCGTTCGTCGACGGGTTCGACCGTCTGCCGACGAGCCGTGTCGTGGCCCTGTCCCGGCGGGACGCCCTGGGTTGGCATACGGCCATGACGGCCGCCATCACCATGACCAGCAGGACGACCGCCGAGCACGAGCTGGCCGAATTGCAGCGGGAGCACGGAGCGCCGCTCTTCGCCCTGCTGCTGAGGCTCTCCGACGGAGACCGCCAGCGCGCCGAGGATCTGGTACAGGAGACATTCGTACGCGCCTGGCAGCATCCCGAGGCCCTGCGCGCCGACGACTTCGATTCCGTACGACCCTGGCTGCTGACCGTGGGCCGGCGGCTGGCCATCGACGCCCGCCGGGCCCGCCAGGCGCGGCCCGCCGAGGTCGGGGACGCCGTGCTGGAGAGCGCGCGGGTCTCGGCCGATCATGCCGAACGCTCCGTGGCGACCCTCGACGTGCGGGAGGCTGTGAAGACTCTCACTCCCGAGCACCGGGAAGTCCTGGTGCAGGTGTACTTCCGCGGGGCGAGTGTGGCGGAGGCCGCCGCGGCCCTGGGGATTCCGCCCGGTACCGTGAAGTCCCGCGCGTACTACGCGCTGCGCGCCCTGCGCCGGGTTCTTCCGGGATACGCGGCCGACCTGCGGTGAAACCGACGGTCAGGTCAAGCCTTCGCAAAGCGCCTTGCTGAGGATCATGGTTGAGCAATCAGCTGTCTTCATCCGTGTTCCTGACTGGGGCCCGGGTTCGGGCGACGCGCACGCACCGGAGGAAGGCAGGAAGGGATGCTCCACAGAGGTCACGAAAGCACGGACGGTACCGGCGGCGGCGAACTCACCGTCCCGATGGCCTGGTTGTACGCCGAGTACATCGCCGACGAACTGCTGCGGACCGGCGACCTGATGCCACCCACGTCCTTCGAGTTCCGCGCCGGGCGTGACGCCCTGGCGCTCACCATCTTCCTGTCGGACACGAGTGGCGAGCTCTCCGGCATCCGGGTGGTGACGCAGCTGGAGACGTGGCTGTCGCTGACGGCGTACGACCAGCCGTGGCAGGACTGGGTGCGGGACCGCATGGCCGACCTCACGGTCGAGGCCGTCGAGTCGGGCGCTCCGACGGCGGATCTGGATCTGGCGTCGGCTGCCTGGCGCTGGCTGGAGGAGACCGAGTTACTCGCGCCGGACCTGGACGCGGTGCCCGGCGGTGGTCCTGTCGTCGGGGAGGACGACGGCCCGAAGGTCTGGACCCCTGCCTGGCAGCTGGGGCTGCCGCTCGGACATCTGGCGATCCACCTGTTCTGATTCTCCGGCTGCTCCGATGTTTCCGGCCGATCCCGGCCGGAGTCCCGCGGCCGGCTTCTCCGACCTGTTTTTTCTTCGCACCTCGACCAATCCGCGGGCCCGACCGCTCCGAATCTCCTGGTTGGTTTCCGGGCGGGGCTTGAGTGATTCGGCGGTCTCCTGCGTACCGGTGGGCAAGCAGCTACTCCCCGCACACACCCCCATCGGCACGGCATGAGGATTTGGTATGAGGTCGCTGGAACGCCACCGCGACGTCGGCGCATACGCGCTAGGCGTGCTGGACGAGGCGGACGCCTTCCGCTTCGAGGACCACCTCATGGAGTGTCCCCAGTGTGCGGTTCAGATACATGAACTGTCCGCCACCACACGGTCGTTGCTGGCGTACGCCCAGGCGACGCCGCGTACGGTACACCCCATGACCCAGGCAGGACCCGGCCTGCTGGACCGGCTCCTGGACGATGTCGTCACGGCGCGCAGGAGCGGGCGCAGGCGCTGGCTGTTCGCGGTCGCCGCCGCCGTGGTCTTCGCCGTCGGCGGGCCCGCGATCGCGGTCGTCGCCGGGAACGACGGCTCCGAGGGCGGGACGGTCGCCGCGACCGACCCCTCGACCGGCGTGTGGGCGGAGGTCACGACCCTCGACCGGGGCTGGGGCAGCGAGATCGGCCTGAAGGTCAAGAACGCCTCCGTCGACCAGCCCTGCGAACTCGTGGCCATCGGCCGCGACGACTCGGAACAGGTCATCCTGAGCTGGACCGCGTCCAAGAAGGCGGCCTCGTCGCCTCCCGCCGGCATGCAGGGCGCGGCCGCGATGCATCCCTCCGACATCGTCCGGTACGAGGTGCGGACGACGGACGGAAAGCGCCTGGTGACGCTCAAGGCGTCCTGAGCCGTCCGTGGGTGCCTGACGCGACCGGCGAGGGCTACTTCAGGAACTTCGACATCCTGCGGTCCGCGAGGGGCTTGCCACCTGTCTGGCAGGTGGGGCAGTACTGGAGCGACGAATCGCTGAAGGAGACCTCGCGGACGGTGTCTCCGCAGACCGGACAGGGCTCGCCGGTCCGTCCGTGGACCCGCAGGCCGCTCTTCTTCTCGGACTTCAGCCGGCCCGCGTCCACTCCGTGGGAGCGCTCGACGGCCTCCGTGAGGGTGGTGCGCAGCGCCTCGTACAGTCGCCGTGTCTCCTGCGGAGTCAGGGCGGAGGCGAGTTTGAAGGGCGACATCTTCGCGGCGTGCAGGATCTCGTCGCTGTAGGCGTTCCCCACTCCCGCGAGCAGGCTCTGGTCACGCAGGGCGCCCTTGAGCTGTCTGCGCTCGCCCGCCAGGAGCCCGGCGAAGCGGGCCTCGTCGAAGTCGTCGGCCAGCGGGTCGGGGCCTAGGCGGGCCACACCGGGGACCTCCGCCGGGTCCCGTACGACGTACACCGCAAGACGCTTCTGGGTGCCGGCCTCGGTGAGGTCGAAGCCCGCGCCCGTCTCCAGGGCGACACGCATCGCGAGCGGGCCCTTGCCGGGGCGGGGAGGCCCGTCGGGCAGCCGGTCCTTCCAGTGGAGCCAGCCGGCCCTGGCCAGGTGCGTGACGAAGTGCGGCCCTTCGGCCGTGCGAAGGTCCAGGAATTTGCCGTGCCGGTGCACGGCGGTGACCTCGCGGCCTTCGAGGGCGGTGAGCGGCGGGTCGTACGTCTTCAGGACACTGATCGCCACGGGCAGCACACGGACGATCTCGCGGCCGACCAGGTGGTCGACCAGGAAGTCCTTCAACGCTTCGACCTCGGGCAGCTCCGGCATGCCTCCAGGGTGCCACCGCCGGCCCGCAGGGGGCGCGGGGAACCGTGCCATGTCGCGCCACGGAGTGCGGCAATATGTCCATAATCGTCTGCATCGGTTTCTGTCGCCGAGAGGGAGCGAGAGGGAAGGGAGCGCGCGACGTGGAGTGGTTCACCGCCTCCGAGTACTGGACGAGCCGGCTGGTCTTCCAGCGGGCGCTCGCCGTGGTCTATCTCGTCGCGTTCCTCGGCGCGGCTCTTCAGTTCCGCGCGCTGATCGGCGAACGCGGCATGCTGCCGGTGTCCCGGTACGTGGCCCGGGTGCCGTTCCGGCGGGCACCGAGCGTGTTCCACTTCCGCTGCTCCGACCGTTTCTTCGCGGCCTGGGCCTGGACCGGCTGTGCGGTGTCGCTGGCGCTCGTCGCGGGCCTGGACAACCAACTGCCGTTGTGGGGCGGCATGTTGCTCTGGCTCGTGCCCTGGGTGCTGTATCTGTCGATCGTGAACGTCGGGCAGACCTGGTACGGCTTCGGCTGGGAGTCCCTGCTCCTGGAGACCGGCTTCCTCGCGGTGTTCCTGGGCAACGACGAGATCGCGCCACCCGTCGTGGTGCTCTTCCTGCTGCGCTGGATCCTGTTCCGCGTGGAGTTCGGGGCCGGTCTGATCAAGATGCGCGGCGACGCCTGCTGGCGCGAGCTCACCTGTCTCGACTACCACCACGAGACCCAGCCGATGCCGGGCCCGCTGAGCTGGTTCTTCCACCACCTGCCGAAGCCGTTCCACCGGGCCGAGGTGGCCGCCAACCACGTCACCCAACTCGTCCTGCCCTTCCTGCTGTTCACCCCGCAGCCCGTCGCCACGGCCGCCGCCGCCCTGATGATCGTCACCCAGTTGTGGCTGGTCCTGTCCGGGAACTTCGCCTGGCTGAACTGGATCACGATCGTGCTCGCCGTGCCGGCCCTGGCACTTCCCGGCACGGCTCCGGACGCCGTCCCCGGCGCCCCGCTCTGGTACGAGATCGTGGTCCTCGCGGTCGCGGCGCTGCTCGTGTTCCTCAGCCACGGCCCGGTCCGCAACATGCTCTCCCGCCGCCAGTCCATGAACCGCTCCTTCGACCCGCTCCACCTGGTCAACACCTACGGGGCGTTCGGCAGCGTCAGCCGGACCCGGTACGAGGTGGTGGTCGAGGGCACGGCCGACCCGGCGCCCCGGAAGGACGAGGGGTGGCTGGAGTACGAGTTCAGGGGCAAGCCCGGCGATCTCCGGCGGTGGCCTCGCCAGTTCGCCCCCTACCACCTGCGGCTCGACTGGATGATGTGGTTCGCCGCGCTCTCCCCCGCCTACGCGGACCCCTGGTTCGGCGGTTTCGTGGAACGGCTCCTGGAGAACGACCGCGACACATTGCGCCTGTTGCGCCACTGCCCGTTCCCACCGGACGCCCCGCCCCGCTACGTCCGGGCCCGCCTCTACCGCTACCGGTACACGACCTGGCGGGAGCTGCGGACGACGGGCGCGTGCTGGGAACGGACGTACGTACGGGAGTACCTGCCGCCGACACGGCTGGACTCGCCGGCTCGGTGAGTCGGCGGCCATGGCGCGGGTCGGGTCCAGGTCGCGCGGTTCCCCGCGCCCCTGTGGGGGCGCGGGGAACTGCGCGAGCAACCACGACGCACCCGCAGCGCGCCCGCAGCCTCAAAAATGCCTCAGGCGCGCTTGAGGCGCAGCGTCACCAGTTCGAACGGGCGGAGTTTCAGGGTGAGGCGGTTGCCGTCGCGCTCCGGGGCGACCGCGTCGGCCAGCGGGCGTTCCAGCAGGTCCGTCACCGTGACGGCCTCGACGTCGAAGCCCGCCGTCAGCGTGGCCCGGCTGCGCCCGCCGCGCGACTCGTGGAAGCGGACGACCACGTCGCCGCTGTCGTCGTCGGCGAGCTTCACCGCGGTGACCACGACCGCGTCCTGCGCGACCGTCACCAGCGGGGCGACCTCCGAGGCCCCGCCGACGACCTTCCGCTCGGGCAGGTTGATCCGCCAGCCCTCGCGCACCGCGTCACCGATCGCGGCACCGGGCACCAGCGCGTGCCGGAAGCGGTGCACCCCCTGGTCGGTCTCGGGGTCGGGGAAGCGCGGGGCGCGCAGCAGCGAGACCCGGACCGTGGTGGTCGTACCGCCGTCACCGCGCACCGTACGCGTCACGTCGTGGCCGTACGTGGAGTCGTTGACGACCGCGACGCCCCAGCCGGGCTCCTCCAGGTGGACGAACCGGTGGTTGCAGGCCTCGAACTTGGCGGCCTCCCAGGACGTGTTGGTGTGCGTCGGCCGGAAGAAGTGCCCGAACTGCGTCTCCGACGCGTACCGCTCGGCATGCACGTCGAGCGGGAAGGACAGCTTGAGGAACTTCTCCGTCTCGTGCCAGTCGACCTCGGTGTCGATGTCGAGCCGCCACTCCCCCGGTGCGAGCGACAGCACCTGGGTGACCTTCGACGCTCCGAAGGTCCGTACGACCCGGACCGAGACGCCGTCCTCGCCGGGGGCGACCTCTTCGGCGTCGACCAGGTCGGTGACCGTGTTCCGGTAGAACTCGTCGACGTCCCAGGCGTCCCACATGTTGGGGAAGTCCGGGTGGATCTGGAGCAGGTTGGCGGCCTCGCCGGGTGCGAGGGTCTCGCGGTCCGCTGCGAGGTCGAACGCGGAGACCACGAGGCCGCGCTCGTCGATCTCGATCCGCAGCCGTCCGTTGTCGATCGTGTAGCCGCCGTCCGTGCGCGGCACGAGCGTGCACTCGCCGCCGACGGCCGGGGTCCTGGCGCCGCCGGCGGGCACCCCGTCGCGGGTGTGCGGCGCCGAGTTGAAGGTGAGGGGGGTCGTCCCGTCTCCGGCCAGCGCGCGCTGGGCGGCGCCGATGATGCCGGTCAGCTCCTCGGCGACCGTGTCGTACGTCTTCCGGGCCTCGCGGTGCACCCAGGCGATGGACGAGCCGGGCAGGATGTCGTGGAACTGGTGGAGCAGGACCGTCTTCCAGAGCCGGTCAAGGTCCTCGTGCGGGTACGGAACGCCGGCCCGGACCGCCGCGGTCGCCGCCCACAGCTCGGCCTCGCGCAGCAGGTGCTCGCTGCGGCGGTTGCCCTGCTTGGTCTTCGCCTGGCTGGTGAGGGTGGCGCGGTGCAGCTCCAGGTACAGCTCACCGACCCACACGGGCGCGTTCGGGTACTCGGCCTCCGCCTTCTCGAAGAACTTCTCCGGAGCCTCCCAGACCACGGTCGCCGAGCCTTCGAGGTCCCTCAGGCGGGCCGCCTTCGCGACCATCTCCCGGGTCGTGCCGCCGCCTCCGTCGCCCCAGCCGGTCGGGGCGAGGGAGTGCCGGGCGACGCCCTTGTCCTTGAAGTTGTTCGCCGCGTGGGCGATCTCGCTGCCCTTCATGGCGCAGTTGTACGTGTCCACGGGCGGGAAGTGCGTGAAGATCCGCGTGCCGTCGATGCCCTCCCACTGGAAGGTGTGGTGCGGGAACTTGTTGGTCTGCGACCATGAGATCTTCTGGGTGAGCAGCCACTTGGACCCGGCCGCCTTGATGATCTGCGGCAGTCCGGCGGCGAAGCCGAACGTGTCGGGCAGCCAGGCCTCGTCGTTGTCGACGCCGAACTCGTCGATGAAGAACCGCTTGCCGTGCACGAACTGCCGGGCCATCGCCTCGGAGCCGGGCATGTTGGTGTCCGACTCCACCCACATGCCGCCCGTGGGCACGAACCGCCCGTCGGCGACGGCCTTCTTCACCTTGGCCCACACCTCGGGCCGGTGCTCCTTCACCCAGGCCCACTGCTGGGCCTGCGACATGGCGAAGACGAAGTCGGGCTCGTCCTCCAGGAGGGCGGTCATGTTCGAGGTGGTTCTGGCGACCTTGCGTACGGTCTCGCGCAGCGGCCACAGCCACGCCGAGTCGATGTGCGCGTGGCCCACCGCGCTGATGCGGTGGGCGGAGGGGACGGCGGGAGCGGCCAGCACCTCTTCCAGGCGGGAGCGGGCCGCGCCCGCCGTGGCGCCCACGTCCTGGAGGTCCACGGCGTCCAGGGCCTTCTCCACGGCGCGCAGGATGTCCCAGCGGCGCGCGGACTCCACCGGCAGCTCGGCCATCAGCTCGCCGAGCACCTCCAGGTCGATGACGAGCTGCCACACCGTCTCGTCGAGGACGGCGAGGTCCATCCGCGCCAGTTTGTACTGCGGTTCGTCACCTGCCGTCTCCTTGTCGCCCAGCTGCGTGGGCTGGAAGGGGTGGTAGTCGAGGATGACGGGGTTGGAGGCGGCCTCGATGTGCAGGCGCACCTCCTCGCCGCCCTCGGCGGGCGCGCCGATCCGCACCCACTGGTTGCGCGGGTTGAGGCCCT
This sequence comes from Streptomyces aurantiacus, assembly GCF_001418335.1. Taxonomy (GTDB): domain Bacteria; phylum Actinomycetota; class Actinomycetes; order Streptomycetales; family Streptomycetaceae; genus Streptomyces; species Streptomyces aurantiacus. Next base: position 9,224 of record NZ_LIPP01000047.1, read on the forward strand.
TGACGGGCGTTCCGTCGGGACGGTAGACGAGGCCCTCGCACTGGAAGCCGGGCATGTTCTCGTCGAAGCCGAGGTCCAGGAGCGCCTCGACGGTCTTCCCGGCCCACTCCTTCGGCACGGTCCCCGTGACGCGGAACCAGCTGGTGCCCCAGGGAGCACCCCACCTGTCGCCGACCGCCACCGGAGACGGCGTGGCCGCCAGCCCCTCGGCGACGGGCACCGGCTCGCCCGGCGCGTTCCACACCGCCACTTCCAGTGGTACCGACTCGGGGTACACGGCGGGTCGTATGCGCTCGTCGAGCACGCGCTTGAGGCGGGCTTCGACCAGGCCGCGGTCGTCATGCATGTGGGGTGCTCCGTAACTCCGTTGTGCGGGTTGTTGCTGCGTACCGGCGGTTACCAGCGGTTACCGGTAGTCGGCGGTGGTTCTCGGTGGCCGGCGGTCACCAGGTGTGGGTGAGGGTCGCGGGGTCCGACGCGGTGTATAGCTCCCCCACGGCCCGCAGTTCGAACCGTGCCGTCCGCTCGTCTCCTTCCGGTGTCAGTCCTCCAACGTAGAAGGCCCGCTGAGCGGTTCCTCCGAGGAAGCGCCGGGTGCCGTCGGGCAGTACCCGGTGCAGTGTGTAGTGGCGTACGCCGCCACCGGGTGCCGCGCGCCACGCGAAGCGCAGGTCGCCTCCCGAGGCAGCGGTGATGCGCGCGGCGACGGGCCTCCGCGGGCAGTGGGCGGCCTGATCGCGTACGGCGAGTCCGCCGAGCCGCCACTTCACCGCGCCGCCGGCCCCGGTGAGCCGGACCCCGAGCGCGTGCACCGTGCCGCCCGTCGGCAGACCGGTCAGCCGTACGGCCGAGGTCTTCCAGTCGCTGCCGGTGGTGACCGGGAAGTACGTGTACGCGTACGGCTGCCCCGGGCCCGAAGGATCGGCGGTGGCGACGGCCAGTTCGACGCCCACGTCCCCCGAGTCGGCCCGGTGGGTCAGCTCGACGACCGTGTGCCGGCCGATCGGCAGGCGGGTCGCGTAGACGTCGAGGGTGGTGGGCGCGTCCAGGGCGCCATCGACCAGGACGCTGCTGCCGCCGTGCCACGCGTCGGCGAAGTCGAAGGTGACGGCGGGATGCCCGCCCGTGGTGCGGGTGACCCAGCGCCGGGACGGCAGCCGGTCCTGGAGACCGAGGTGGTTCCACGGGGCCGTCGACGTGACCTCGCCGTCCTCGTACCAGCGCAGGCCGTGCCCGGTGTTGAAGACGGATCCGAACGGCAGCCCGGTGACCGTGGAGCGGTCGGCGACGGAGACGGCGGGCGCGCGCCAGGTGTCGGCGGTGTCGGGCCGGGCCGGATCGAGCGAGCGCCCGCTCCAGAAGTGGTCGTCGGCGGCGTGGAAGTCGCCGGGCGTGCGCGCGGCGGGCAGGTGGTTGCGGGTCCACTCGGGCCGGTAGAAACCCACCGATGCGACGTGCGCCGAGCCACTGGGCACCATGGCGTCCCAGTTCACGGAGCGGTTCCAGCCGTTGGCCTCCACGTCGACGCCCGCCCACAACTCGTGGCGCTCGCGCCCGAGTTGTTCGGCGGCCGAGGCGGAGGAGGCGAGGCTGCCCGGCGACCAGCGGAAGTCCAGGAACATCGTGTCGGCGGCCTGGAAGAACACCCTGTTCTGGTTGTTGAGCGCGCCCTGCCAGCTCACCGAGCCGCTCACGGTCATGGCGTCGTACCAGGTGACCCGCAGGCCCTTCGCCGCGCTCAGCGCCTTGAGCTCGGTGAGGAAGCCGAGCATGTCGGTGGCGAGCGCCGCGTTCCCGCCGCCGGTCTCGGCGTTGACGAACCAGCCGTCGAAGCCGTAGGCCTCGGCGACCGCGACGAGCCGCTCGGCCAGCGGGTAGTGCCCCGCCGCGTCCTTCTGCACCAGGTCACGGGTCCACTGCAGCTGTCCGCCGAAGGCGGTGGGCGGCAGGAACACATTGCCGAGGACGGGCACGCCGTGCCGGTGCGCGGCGTCCACGACCGGCGCGTTCGGCGCGAGGATCAGTCCCTCGGCCGAGGAGCCGCCCCAGAAGACCAGCTCGTCGACGTAACTCCAGTGCGTGAGCGCGTAGTAGTCGGCGGTGGCCGCCCCTTGCGAGGGGTTGCTCGCGGTGGGGCCGAAGGAGACCAGCGACTGGATACGGGCCTGGCCCGCGCGGGCCGTCGTGTTCACCGGAGTCGGGGTGAACCGCTCGGCGAGCGGCACGGACGCCGTGTTGAAGGCCAGGTCGGTGTCGCCGGCGGCCGTCCACGCCTTCAGGCTGCGCCAGGTGATGCCCGCGCCCGGCGAGCCGGAGGGCAGCGAGTCCGGGTACCAGTAGGACGCGTACGGCGGGGATGCCGCGGCGGCGGCCTCGCCTCCGGCCGTCCCGGCGGCGGTCCCGGCAGTGGCGGGTGCGGCCGGGAGCACAGCGGCGGCGGCTCCGGTGCCGGTGACGAGCAGGACGGTGCGTCTGGTGGGGTGCACGAGCAAGTGCCTCCTTGTGGGAGTTCTTGTGGGAGTTCTTGTGGGGGGTTACGCGACCTGTTCGGGCGTGACGACTTCGGTGATGCGTCGTGCGGTCAGATGATCCGCGTCTCGCGCGCGGGACGCCAGGACGGTGGTCGGGCGGGCGCCGTCGGCCGTGAGCCGGAAGAACGCCTCGAACACCGGGCCCCCCGGGGCGCATACCGAGCGGCCGGCGGGGTCGTCGGGGACGACGAGCGCCGTGGTGCGGGCCTCGGGCGCGTACGTGTGCTCGCGGGCCGTGCGGGCCAGCGCACGCGCGCTGTCCTTGGGGCGGCGCTCGTTGGTCAGCAGGCCGAGCCCGTATTCGAGTTCGGGGAAGTCGGCGAGGTCGCGGGACACGTCGTGGGAGCACCACCAAGTGATGCCCCAGAGGTCGGGGCAGTCCAGGGCGTTGGTGACGGTCGCCTCGGTGAAGGCGGCGGCGTGCTCGGCGGGGACCAGCGGCGCCGGGGCGCCGACCTCCTGGAGCCAGACCGGGCGCGAAGGGTCGGCGGCCCAGGCCTTGCTGAGCTCGATCAGATACGCGGCGTGGTGTTCGGTCGCGACGCCGGTACGTCCGTGCCGCTGGGCCGTGCCGTTGAAGACCCAGGAGTGCACGGCGGTGACGGCCCCGCGCCGGGCGGCCTGGGCCGGGGTGAACGGCATGTCGTCCTGGTACCAGGCGGCGTCGTACTCCGCGTGCAGATGCAGCTTGCCGGGCGCGCCCTTCTCGCACGCCGCGAGCATCCGCTCCAGCCAGGCATCGACCAGGCCGGGTGCCGCCCGGTCGGGGTCCGGATGGGGGCCCGCCGAGAACTGGTTGACCTCGTTGCCCACGGTCATGCCGATGAAGTTGGGCCGGTCGGCGAGGGCTGCCGCGAGGGTCCGCAGGTACTCCGCCTGCCCTTCGACCACCTCGGGGTCGGTGAAGAGGTTCCGCCGGTGCCAGGTCTGCGTCCACGCGGGCAGGAAGTCGAAGCTCGACAAGTGCCCTTGCAGGCCGTCCACGTTCACGTCGAGGCCCCGTTCGGCGGCGGCGTCGGCGAGGGCGACGAGCTGCTCCACGGCGCGCGGGCGGATCAACGAGCGGTTCGGCTGGAAGTAGGGCCAGATCGGAAAGACCCTGATGTGGTCCAGGCCGAGTGCGGCGATCGAGTCGAGATCGGCGCGCACGGAGTCGAGGTCGAAGTCGAGCCAGTGATGGAACCACCCTTCGCTCGGGGTGTAGTTGACGCCGAAGCGCACGGCAGAAGGCATCCGGAAGTCCTGGTTCTGTGGTGCGTACGTGGGGGTGTGCGGGCTGCTCTCGCCGCTACGGGTGGTGCGCCGCTCCTCAAGGGCGCGCCGACAATCGGCCGCCGCTCTTCAGGGGCGCGGGGAACTGCGCGACCAGCCCCCGTCGACCCGCACCCGACGATCGTCTGATGCCCCTCGGGGACGCCGTCGCCGCGCATGGCTCGCGAGGCACTCGGCCGGTCACCGCGCGCGTGGTTGATGAGGCACGCGGCCGGTCGCCGCGGGCCTCACCCCTTCACCGCGCCCTCGCCGACCCCGCGGAAGAAGTACCGCTGGAGGCAGGCGAAGAGGGCGATCAGCGGCGCCACCGCGATGATCGTGCCCGCGGCGACGAGCCGTTCGTCGTTGGCGAAGGTGCCGTGCAGATAGTTGAGGCCGATGGTCAGGGTGAACTTGTCCGGGTCGCTGAGCACGATGAGCGGCCACAGGAAGTCGTCCCACGAGAACATGAAGGCGAAGATCGCGACGACGGCGAGGGTCCCCTTCACCGAGGGCAGCGCGATGCGCAGGAACCGCTGCCAGGTGTTCGCGCCGTCGACGTAGGCCGCCTCCTCGATCTCGTACGGGAGGTTGAGGAACGCGTTGCGCATCAGCAGCACGTTCATCGCGCCGATGCTGCCGGGCAGGAGGACTCCGACCAGGGTGTTGTTCAGGCCGAGCTCACGCATGGTCGTGAACTGGGCGATGATGATGCCCTCCACGGGCACGAGCATCGCGAGGATGAACACGAGCGTGGCCACCCTGCGCCCGCGGTAGCGCAGCCGGGCGAGCGCGTAGCCCGCGAGCGCCGCGCCGACACAGTTCGTCACGACGTTGGCGGCGGCGACCTTCAGCGAGTTGAGGGCGTAGTCCCACACGGGGATGGTCTCGGCCACGCGCTCGTAGTTGTGCAGGGTCGGGTCGCCGGGCAGGAACTTGGGCGGCGAGCTGAAGATGTCCTCGGTCGGCCCCTTCAGGGACGTCGAGAGCTGCCACACGAACGGCCCGACGGTCAGTGCCAGGACGGCGAGCAGCAGAAGGTAGCGCAGGGCCAGTTCCCAGGCCCGGACGTGCCGGCCGTGCTCATCGGTGACGCGCTTCCTGCGGCGGCGGGGCGCGTCCGGGGCGGGCGACGCCTCGGGGACCTTCTCGGCGACGCTCACGCGTCCTCCTTCCGGTCGGCGCGCAGCACGAGCAGCATCAGCGCGACGGTGACGACGAAGACGACGACGGAGATGGCGGACGCGTAGCCGACCCGGCCGGTCAGGCCCGTGCCGGTGCGCTGGACGAGCATCACGAGGGTGGTGTCCTCGCCCGCAGGGCCGCCGTTCGGGCCCGCCATCAGATACACCTCGGAGAACACCTTGAAGGCGGCGACCGAGGAGAGCGCGCCGACCAGCACCATCGTGGAGCGGACGGCGGGCACGGTGACCGTGAGAAAACGGCGGACTGTACCGGCGCCGTCCACGGCCGCGGCCTCGTGCAGTTCGCGCGGCACGTTGGCGAGGGCGGCCAGGTAAATGATCATGTAGTAGCCGAGGCCCTTCCAGACCGTGACGGCCATGGCGCTCAGCAGGAGCAGCCACTGGTCGCTCAGGAAGCCGACCCTGCCGACCCCGATCGCCTCCAGCAGCGAGTTCACCAGGCCGCGTTCGTCGAGCAGCCACACCCAGATGAGACCGACCACCACGATGGAGGCGACGACCGGGGTGTAGAAGGCCGACCGGAAGAACCCGATGCCGGGGATGTTCTTCTGGACCAGGAGCGCGAGCAGCAGGGGCAGCAGGACGAGCGCGGGGACCACCCCGAGGACGTACAGCGTGCTGTTGCGCAGGCCGATCCAGAACATCTCGTCGTGCAGCAGCTCCCGGAAGTTGGCCAGGCCCACGAACTCGCCGGGGACCAGGGTCCGGCGGTCGGTGAAGGAGTTGATCAGCGTGGAGACGAACGGGTAGAGGATGAAGATGCCGACGACCAGCAGCCCGGGAGCCGCGAACAGCCAGGGGCTGGTGGGCAGTTGGCGCCGCACCCGCGCAGGTACGGAGGTACTGGTACTGGTACTGGTACTGGTACTGGTACTGGAAGAGCTTGCCATGTCGGTCAGCCCTGCTGCTGGAGCAGGCGGTCACACGCCTTGACAGCGTTGTCGAGGGCTTCCTTGGGGCTCACCTTGCCCTGGAGTGCCTTGGCCACGTTGTTCTGCAGTTCGGTCTTCATCTGGTCGCTGAACAGCACCGGCGTGTAGTTGGCCGCGTTCTTCAGGGACTTGGCAGCGGCGATCCGTACGCGGGTCTCGTCCGTGCCGTCCTCCTTGGTGAAGTACGGGTCGTCGAGCGAACCGGCGGTGCTGGGGAAGATCGCGACCTTCTTGGCGAACGACATCTGGTTCTGCGCGTCGGTGACGAAGTGCGCGAAGGCGACCGCGGCGGGCTTCTTCTTGGTCTGGGCGTTCACCATCAGACCCATGACGTACATGTTGACCTTGCCGGTGCTGGTGATCTGGTCGGTGATGCCGATGTTCTTGTAGAGGTTCGGCGCCTGCTTCTTGAAGTTGCCGAGGTCCAGGGCGCTGCCCGGGTTCATGGCGACGGCCCCGGTGAGGAACTTCTTGCCGGACGACTCGGGCGTCGCGGTCAGCGCCTGCGGGTCGAGGGCCTTCGCGTCGTACAACTCCTTGTACTTAGTGAGGAGTTGTACGCCCTTGGCGTCGTTGAAGGCGAAGGCCGTGCCCTCCTTGTTCATCAGGTCGACGCCGTAGCGGCCGAAGTCCTCGATGCTGGGCACGTTCGCCAGGGTCGCGACCTTGCCGTCGCTCTTGTCCGCCAGTTCCAGGGCGTCGGCGAAGAGTTCGTCGTAGGTCTTCGGAGGCTTCGAGGCGTCCAGGCCCGCCTCCTTGAACAGCGACTTGTTGTAGAACAGCGGCCCGGTGTTCAGATACCAGGGGAAGGCGTACGTGCCGTCCATGCCCGGTATCTCGTGGCTGGCCCAGGCGTCCGGCAGGTACTCCTTCTTGTACTTCGCGGCGGCCTTGTCCAGGTCCAGCGCGAGCCCCGCCTTGGCGAGCGGGGCGGCGAGGTCGGGCGAGACGTTCACGACGTCGGGCAGGGTGCCGCCGGCCGCGTCCGCGCTGATCTTGTCGGCGTAGCCCTCGGCGGGCTGGTCGACCCACTTCACATGGGTGCCGGGGTACTTCTTCTCGAAGTCGGCGACCAGGCCCTCGAAGTACGGCTTGAAGTTGGCCCGCAGGTTCCAGGTCTGGAAGGTGATGTCGCCCTCGACCTTGCCGGAGGCGTCCGTGGAACCACTGTCGTCACCCCCCGAGCCGCAGGCGCTGAGCGGCAGGACCAGGGCGACGACAGCGGCGGCGAGTGCTCTGCGAGGCATGCGCACAGTGACCGGGCTCCTTTGCGAAGGGGTGGGTGGGTCAGTGGTGACGGGCAGACCTTGCATCCATCCCGGTGGCGAAGTCAATGGATTTCGCTACGCCAAATTCATCAGCTCGACATAACCCCAGGTCAGAGGCGCAAATTTCGCCTCTTGCGACAGATCACTAATGCGCTTTAGAGTGGTCCAGCTCAAGCGCATTAGTGCAGCGCATCAGTGCAGGTGTCCGCAAAGCCTCCACGGAGGTCCGTCCAGCAGGTCTTCAGTGAAATGGGGAGCAAGGTTGCCAGCCAAGCCCGCCAAGCGGTCTCCCGCGCGCCGGCCGACGATGAAGGACATCGCGCAGCGCGCCGGGGTCTCCGAGAGCGCGGTCTCCTTCGCGCTCAACGACCGGCCCGGGGTCTCCGAGATCACCCGGGACCGGGTGCGCCGGGTCGCCGAGCAGCTGGGCTGGCGGCCCAGCACGGCGGCGCGCCAACTGTCGGGCGAGGGCACGGCGACGGTCGGTCTCGTCCTGGCCAGGCCTGCGGACACGCTCGGCGTGGACTCGTTCTTCCTGCAGCTCGTCTCGGGCATCCAGGAGGTCCTGGCGGAGCGTCATCTCGGTCTGCTGTTCCAGGTGGTCGAGGACGTCGACGACGAGTGCGCGGTGTACCGGCGCTGGTGGGCGGAGCACCGCGTGGACGGAGTGCTGGCCGTCGACCCGCGCACGGACGACCCGCGCCCCGATCTGCTCGACGAGCTGGGGCTGCCGGCGGTGGTCATCGGCGGGGCTCCGGACGCCCGGCACCCCGGACAGTCCACGGTCTGGGCGGACGACGCGGGCGCGATGGCGTCCGTCGTGGGGCGGCTGCACGAGCTGGGGCACCGGCGGATCGTGCACATCGCAGGGCTGCCCGGCCTCGCGCACACCGAGCGGCGGATCCGTACGCTGCGCGCCGAGGCCGATCGGCGCGGGCTCGCGGAGGTGCGCTCGGTGACCACGGACTACTCCGACGCCCAGGGCGCGGCGGTCACGCGCCGCGTCCTGGAGGGTGGCATGCCGGAAGGGGGCGTGCCGCAGGACGGCGTGCCGGGGGATGGTGCACTGAAGGGCGGCGTGCTGGAGGGCGGTTCGCCACCGACCGCGCTGATCTACGACAACGACGTGATGGCCGTCGCCGGAGTCGCCGCCGCGACGGAGCTGGGCTTCTCGGTGCCGGGCGACGTGTCGATCGTCGCCTGGGAGGACTCGGCACTGTGCCGCATGGTCAAGCCGTGGCTGTCGGCGCTGTCCCGCGACACGGTGGAGTTCGGGCGGACCGCGGCGAAGGAGTTGACGTCGTTGCTGGACGGCGGGCCCGCGCGGGCGGTGGGGGTGCCGGTGCCGCGGCTGATCGAGCGGGAGAGCACGGGGCCCTGCGGGGCTTGAG
>NZ_LIPP01000470.1 GCF_001418335.1 Streptomyces aurantiacus
GGTGGCGTTGAAGTCGCCCGCCCCACCGTCGTCGCGGGCGACTTCAACGCCACCCAGGACCACGCGGCCTTCCGCCGCATCCTGGACACCGGTTTCATGGACGGCGCCCGCCTCACCGGTGACACCCGCGCGCCGAGCTGGCCCGCCCTGACGACCCCGGTCTTCGGCGCCCAGATCGATCACGTCCTCGTGTCCCGGGGCTTCTCGGCGACCAGGACCCGTTTCCTGGACCTCGCGGACACCGACCACCGGGCACTCGTCGTGGACCTGACCCTCTACAAGAACGTGTAGGACGTACGACATGGGCCGCCCTCCGTGCAGGAGGGACGGCCCACGTCGGTGGGGGGTGGGGTGGAACATCCGAGGGGACCTGCCGTTCCCCGTACGAGCCGGTGCGGCGCCGACTCCGCACCGGCTCGACGGTGATCGGTGGGTCTCAGGGGTAGATCAGTGCTGGTCGACCTCGGCCAGTGCCTTCGCGAGTCCGTTGGCCCACAGCTGGTCCACCCGCGCCCGCTCCGCGGCGTCGGGGTTCGGGTTCGTGCAGGACGTGCCGGGACCGCCGCCCGACATCAGCTCGCTGCACGGCCCCGAGTAGTGGTCGGGCAGTCCGAGCACGTGCCCGGTCTCGTGGGCGGTCACGCGCGTGGAGTCGTACTGCTGGTTCTGCGCGTAGTCGAGGAATATGTAGCCGCTCCCGTGCCCGTCCGTGGAGGCGTACGAACCGCGCGAGTCGTTCCCCTCGCGGTACGTGAAGTCGGCGCCGGAGCCGGCCTGGAGCTTGACGTTCGAGACGGAGCTGTTCCAGATCTGCGTACTGCGGGCTATCTGGGTGCTGAAGGACGGCGCGGCCGAGGCGTTGTAGACCACGGTGACGGCGGCGGCCTCCGGATTCGCGGCGCGCTTCTCCGCCACGGACTTCAGTACGGCGTCGAAGAAGGCCTGGTTGGCCTTCGCCTCCTCACCGGAACCGTTGTAGCCCGCGCCCGCGAGGGAACCGGCGGACGCCGGAGCCCGCGTCGGCTCCGGCGCCTGGGCCGCCGCGGCCGGGACGGTACCGAGCGCGGCCGCGGTGAGGCCGAGGCCCACCGCGACGGAGAGCATGGGTGTGGACAGTCGCATCGATGACTCCTTGAGTGGGGGGTGAAGTCGTCATCGGTGAGTGTCGGCGTCCGTGCGGCGGCTGTGATGATGGCAATCGGCGATAGGACGCAGCTATCCGTCCGGTACCTGTCTGGAACTGGTCGTCCAACTCGCCTGTTTTGGATGTGGTTTGTGCGTCTGGTGAATGCCCTGCTTCCGCTTTAGGCTCCGAAACCATGGACCTCGAAGTGAGGCACCTCCGCGCGCTGTGCGCCATAGCCGACACCGGGAGCCTGCACCGGGCCGCCCGGCAGCTCGGCGTGGCCCAGCCCTCGTTGAGCACCCAGCTCAAACGCATCGAGCAGGAGCTCGGCGGCCCCCTCTTCCGCCGCGAACGCACCGGCTGCCGGCCGACTCCGCTCGGACTGGTCGTGCTCGGCCGGGCCCGCCCGGTGGTGGCCGAGATGCGGGCCCTGGTCGCGGAGGCACGGGCCGCCGCGACGGACGCCGACGGGCCCCAGCTCCGGGTCGGCTCCACCGCGAGCCGCGCCCTCGCGGGCTGGCTGCGCCGACTGCGCGCACGGCAGCGGGAACCGGTCCTGCAGATGGACGTCTCCCCGAACGCCCTGCTGCGCATGCTCGCCGGCGGCCGGCTCGACGTGGCCTTCGTGCACGAGGTGGAGGGCAGCCCACTGCGGATGCCGGACGGGCTCGCGCTGCGCGTGCTGATCGAACGCGAACCGCAGTTCGTCTCGCTGCCGGCCGACCATCCGGCGGCCGGGCGCCAGGAGGTCCGGCTCTCCGACCTGGCCGAGGACCGCTGGATGATCGATCCGACGGTCGACGGCGAGTGGGACGCCGTGCACCGCATGCTGCGGGCGGCGGGGCTCAGCCCCCGGGTGCTGCACGGGGACTACCACACGGCCGCCTCGCTGGTCGCCACCGGCGAGGTCGTCACGGTCTGCCAGCCGACGTGCCAGCCCCGGCCGGAGATGGCGGTACGGCGGATCGAGGGGGACCCGCTCGGCGTACGGCTGCTGCTCGCGGCGCGTACGGAGGGGGAGTTGGACCTTGTCTTTCCCGAGCTGCGGGAGGCGTACGCGGAGGTTGCGCGCGAGGCGCCGGGGTATGGAGAGTGGCTGAATCTCGTCACTGCGTGACCGCTTCCGCGTGGCCGCGTTCGCGGGATTGCGGTCGTGTGTCGTGTGCGGGTGTGTGGGGGCTGGGCGCGCAGTTCCCCGCGCCCCTACGAGTGGCGCGCCCCGTCTTTGACGGGACGCGCCCCACTCGTATCAGACGCCGATGTCCTCGCCGTCCTTGCGCCAGACCGCTACGACGGCCGGGCGGACGATCTTGCCGGGGCCGTCGGGCCAGACACTTGCCGGGTTCTCGACGGTCGCGCCGGTGATTTCACCCGGGTGCTGCACCGCTACCAGGACACGGCGGTCCTGGACGAGCGGGCCGCAGGTCTCGGCGCCCTTCGGCACGGTAAGGAACTGCTTCAGCTCGCCACGCCGGTCGCCCTTCGTCGCCACGCCGAACAGGCCGTCGTGGGAGCCGAGCTGGGCGCCGTCGGTGGAGATCCACAGGTTGCCGTGCGGGTCGAAGGCCACGTTGTCCGGGCAGGAGATCTGGCTGACCTTGTCCTTCGGGTAGCCCGCGAAGTACGTGGCCGGGTCCTTCGGGTCGCCCGCGACGAGGAACAGCGACCAGCCGAAGCTGGTGGCGTCGGGGCGGCCCCGGCGCTCGGTCAGCTCCAGGATGTGCCCGTGCTTGTTGGCGTTGCGCGGGTTGGCCTCGTCCGCCTTGGCGTTGGAGCCGACACCGCGGTTGGTGTTGTTCGTCAGGGCGACGTACACCTTGCCGGTGTGCGGGGAGGGCTGGATGTCCTCCGGGCGGTCCATCTTCGTGGCGCCCACCTTGTCGCCGGCGAGGCGCGTGAAGACGTACACCTCCTCGGCGGTCATGCCCGGGACGTGCGAGACGGCGCCCTTCGCGGTGGCCGTGGCCAGCGGGATCCACGTACCGCCGCCGTCGAACTCACCGTCGGCCGGGAGCTTGCCGGTGCCGTCGATCTCGATCGCCGGGGAGTCACCGCCGAGCTTGGCGACGTACAGGGTGCCCTCGTCGAGGAGGGTCAGGTTGTGCTCGTGGGCGGCGCGGCTGTTGCCGTGGCGCATCCGCTTGCTGCCGACGAACTTGTACATGTAGTCGAAGCGCTCGTCGTCACCCATGTAGGCGACCGGGCGGCCGTCGTCCGTGAGGCGGATCGTCGCGCCCTCGTGCTTGAACCGGCCGAGCGCGGTGCGCTTGCGGGGCGTCGAGGCGGGGTCGTACGGGTCCAGCTCGACGATGTAGCCGAAGCGGTGCACCTCGTTCGGCTCCTGGGCGACGTCGAAGCGCTTGTCGAACCGCTCCCACTTGCGCTCGGTGGCCCCGGTGCCGATGCCGTACCGCGCGTCCGTCGTGCTGCCGGCGTTGGCGAAGTACTGGTTGAAGTTCTCCTCGCCGTGCAGCGTGGTGCCCCACGGGGTCTCGCCGCCGGCGCAGTTGTTGAGCGTGCCGAGGACCTTCTTGCCGGTCGGGTCGGCGGAGGTCTTCAGGAGGTCGGAGCCGGCCGCCGGGCCGGTCACCTTGAACTCGGTGGTCGCGGTGACGCGGCGGTTGAGGTGGTGGCGGGGCACGACGGTGAGCTTGCCGCTCCTGCGGTCCTCCTCTACCACGACGACGCCGAGGCCGTGGGCGGCCCAGGCGATCTCGGCCTGCTCGCGGGTCGGGTTCGCGGCGTCGTATCCCTTGAACATCAGGATCTCGTCCGTGTACTCGTGGTTGGCCACGAGCACCTGCCGGCCGCGCTCGCCCGGCAACGGGAGCAGGGCGAGGAAGTCACAGTTGTAGCCGAACTGGCCGGCCTGCGCCTTGGCGGTCTGCTTGTCCGGGTCGAAGGCCGGGGCACCGCGCAGGATGGGCTCGCCCCAGCGGACGACCACGTTCTGGCCGTAGCCCTCGGGGACGGTCACGGCGTCGAGGGTGTTGGGCGCGACGGCGGTGAAGCGGAGGCCGCGGGCCGCCTTGCCCTTCGTACCCTGGTTGCCGTGGTTGCCGTTGTGTCCCTTGCCGCCGTTCGTGAACGCGGCGGGAGCGCCCTCGGCGGACTGGGCGGCGGCGGGGGTCGCGCCGGCACCGACGAGCGCGCCGCCGGCCGCCGCGGTCACGGTCACCGCGGCGGTGGCGCGCAGCATGGAACGGCGGCTGAGCGCCCCGGCGATGACGTCACCGACGTATTCGTTGGCGCTGGTGTTGGGCGCCGGGTGGAAGCAGGCGTCACCACAGCGGTACCGACAGGTCATCTCGGAACGGCCACCCGGGTGTGAGCCGGTCGAGCCGAGCAGAGGCAGCAGGTTGCGCACGTTCACTCCCCTATGTCTGTGTCTGGCCAGACGCTAGGGGCACGCCCGTGCGGGGGCGCAGCCAAAAGGTAAACGCATGGTGAACCCCCATGGTCCGCAGGGGGGTGGAGGCAAAGGGAAGGTAAGGGATACCTAAGTTGACGGGCATCATCGACCCCGCCCAAGATCTCCCAATCCTGCGGCTAACCTTACGTGTCCGTCCTGGCCAGGGATTGACGGAACCAACTCATGCGAAGGGTTGCGCACATGGGCATTCTCACCCGCCTGCGGAATGCGTTCGGAAAGTCACGCAAGGGGGACGCTGCCGCTGCCGCGGTCCCTTCCGCATCTGCCGCCGCCGAGCCGACGGTGCCGGCGGCCCGGCAGGAGACGGCTCCCGAGCCCACGCCTGCGGCAGCCGAGCCTGAGGCCTCTGTCCCCACACCGGCCACCGAGCCGACGCCCGAACCTGAGGCCGGCCCCGGCCCCGGGTCCAAGCCTGAATCCGAGTCCGAGACCGAGTCCGAGACGAAGCCCAAGGCGTCCGCGGTGGACGACCTGGTCTCGGCGGCGTTCGACAACGTGACGGTCCCGAAGCAGGCACCTGCGCCGGAACCGGAGACCGAGGCAGAGACAGAGGCAGAGGCAGAGGCGGCGACAGAGCCTGCCGCCGAGGCCGAGCCTGTGGTGGAGGCCGAGCCGGAGCCCGTCGTCGCCGAGGTCGCTCCGGCGGCCGAGCCGGAGGCGCAGCCCGAGCCCGCCGTCGTCGCGGCCGAGCCGGAACTCATCATCCAGCTCGTCCCGGAGCCGGAGGCCGAGGCCGAGGCCGAACAGGCCGTAGAAGCGGAGCCGGTCGCCGAGACCGCGGAGGCAGAAGCAGAGGCAGAGGCGGAGGCAGAGGCGGA
>NZ_LIPP01000471.1 GCF_001418335.1 Streptomyces aurantiacus
GCCCCGCCCACCCCCGAACCGCGCGACCCCAAGACCGCGCTGGTCTTCGACGACCCGCTGAGCCGGCCGTCCGAGGACGACACGGACCGCGGCTGGGGCGACAGGCCGTCCGGCGACAGCGCCGCGGACCTGGCCCGCTTCCTGGACGAGAAGCCGCCCCACCACATCTGAGACGGACCACCACCGGGACCGGCCTGGTTAAAGGCCCCCTATCGCTCGCTCTGCCCGGAGCCGCTGCTGCTGCCGCCACCACCGCGCTGCGCCACCAGGGCGTCGCGGATCTCCTTCAGAACGGCGAGCTCGGTCACCTCGATCACCTCTTGCGTGCTCTCCTTCGCCTTCTGGCGGGCCGCCTGCCGGGCGAGGTACTTGGACATCGGCAGCACCATCAGGAAGTAGACGACGGCTGCGGTGATCAGGAAGGTCAGCGTCGCGCTCAGGACGGTGCCCCACATGATGGGAATGCCGCTCGTCGTGGTCCCCGTCGCCTCGTCGAAGTTGCAGGGGTCCTTCAGGCACGAGCTGTACTTGTCGAGGTCCTTGGTGCCGAAGGCGCCGACCAGCGGGTTGATGACGCCCTTCACCATCGAGTTGACGATGTTGGTGAAGGCAGCGCCGATGACCACCGCGACAGCCAGGTCGACGACGTTCCCACGCATCAGAAAGGCCTTGAAGCCGTCCCAGACGCTCGGGTTCTTCTTCTCGCTCACCAGGGAGCCCCTTCTCGGTCACACAGATTGCGGAATGAACAGCTTCGCAACCTACGGCAGGGTGTGGCGGCCCCGTCCAATTCCCCCACTCGGACGAGCGACTTGACAGCTTCACGGCGGCTGCCCCGGCCTCGCTCAACACAAGGTCACCGCCAGTCGCGAGGTCGCTCCTGCCCCGGCCAGCCGTGTCGCAGTCCCGCGAGGCACGGACAGGACGACCAGGGCGCCGCCCTCGGCCACGCTGTCCAGGGACTCGGGAACCTTCGCCACCCGCGCGCCACGCGCCACCACCCGTGCGTCGCCCGCCGACTGNNGACGCACGGTCGCACCGTCGGCGATCCGCACAGGCGCCGTCACCATCTCGACCGACCGCCGCTCCCGCACAGGATCGACCACTGGACGGACCCGCGACGCCCCCGTGTCCCGCGCCTCCGTACCCCTGGACCCCGCCGAGACAAGGGCAGCCGCAGTGACCACCAGACCGGCTGCCAGAACCCGCCTCCGGTGCCGAACCAGCCGACGTAACCGACACCGCCCACTCCGCACCCGCACAGGAGCGAAGTGCGGCACGTCACACGTACCAGGAACGTCCGTGCCCAACGGACGAGGAAAGGAGGACAACTGCGACACGGGTACCACCGCCTGCGGTCGAAGAACGGCTCGGAACCCCAGACTGCGCCCTGATCCCAGATCCCGCCGACGCCCGTGGACAGCCACCCAATTGTGGAAAACCCCGTCACCCGAAGGGCGAATTCCGCTCGCCCACCA